>JALGUG010000180.1 GCA_029820995.1 Candidatus Zipacnadia bacterium | reverse complement strand
CGAAGACGTCCAGGATCTCGCGGAGCTCTTCGTAGCCCCATTTGTGGCCACCGGTCAGCGGCGTGGTGCGGACCGGTTCACCGCCATTGATCGCCAGTTTCTCCATGGGACACCTCTCCTTATCCCATTAGCTCAGCCATCTCAATCGTCCGCCGTTCGCCCGCCGAGCGGACGCAGCCTTCCACCAGCGCCAGGGCCGCCAGACCGGCCTCGCCCGTGACCTCCGGATCGCGCCCCTCGCGAATCGCGCCCGCGAAGTCCTCGATCTCTTCCAAGTGGACGTCTGTCTCGGGCAGCTCCGGCTGTTCCGTTCGGCCGTCCGCCCAGCGAATGGTCAGGCTCTGGCGTGTGCCGAGCAGGTTGGCTCCGGTGCCGTAGACGTTGACGAAGTAGACGCCGGGTGAAGCATAATTGGAGCCGATGTAGCCCAGCGCGCCGCAGTCGAATTCGAACAACGCGGCGGTCACGTCGTCAATGTCTACCGGGGTCGCCTGGTGCTTGATCAGTCCCGTGATGCGGCTGACGGGCCCCAGGAGATAGAGCAGCGTGTCGGCGCAGTGGACGCCGAGCTGCATCATCGGGCAGGCCGGGCACTGCTCGCGGTCGGCGCGCCATTTATCGGCGGTCAGGCGCAGGCCGCCGGCGTGGGAGAAGTTGGCCTCGGCCTGCAGAATCGTGCCCGCGGCGCCCTGCTCCAGGAGCCGGCGCATGCGGCGGAAGGCCGGAAGGCGCCGCGTCTGGTGACCGACCATCAGCACCAGGCCCCGCTCGCGGAACCGCGCGACCATCTGCCGAGCCTCCGCCAGGTAGTTGGCGATCGGCTTGGCGACATAGAAGTGCTTGCCGGCCTCGGCAGCCGCGAGGGCGTGGTCGAGATGGACGAAGTTGGGCGTGTTCGAAAGAATGGCCTCAATCGAATCATCGGCCAGCAGGTCCTCAAACGCGCTCACCCGGTTGCAGCCGTAGCGTTCCGCCGCGGCGGACGCCGCGGCATCGTCGGGATCGTAGCAGGAGACGATTTCGAGCAGATGGGACCGGTGGGCGGCGTCGAGGGGCGTGCGGGCGTAACCGCCGGCGCCGTCGGCGCCGATACGCAGTGGCTCTGTCATGCCGAATCACTCGCTTTGACTGGATCGAGACTGGTTTGGCGGTGCAGGTCTTGCCCGGACCGCGGCGAAAGGATTAAACTCGGTTTGCGGTAATCACACAAGCCAGAAAGGTGAATCATGAGTGCGTCCGACTCCGGCGAGGTGCAGATGAGCGACCTGCAAATCGTGCAGGAGCTCAAGAACGCCGTGGAAGAGCTCCACAGCGAGATGGCGAAGGTCATTGTGGGCCAACGCACGGTGGTCCGCCAACTCCTGACGGCCATGCTGTGCCAGGGCCATTGTCTAATGATCGGCGTCCCGGGTTTGGCCAAGACCCTGATGGTCAGCACGTTGGCGCAGGTGCTTGGCTGGGCCTTCAAGCGCATTCAGTTCACGCCGGACCTCATGCCTTCCGACATTATGGGCACCGAAATCCTCCGCGTGAACCCGGAGACCGGCCAGCAGGAGTTCCAGTTCGTGCCGGGCCAGATCTTCGCCAACCTGATCCTGGCCGACGAGATCAACCGCACGCCCCCGCGGACGCAGTCCGCGATGCTGGAGGCGATGCAGGAGCACCAGGTCACGGTGGGCAACCGCACGATTCCGCTCGAGGAGCCGTTTTTCGTGGTCGCCACGCAAAACCCTATTGAGCAGGAGGGAACCTATCCCCTCCCCGAGGCCCAGCTTGACCGGTTCATGTTCAGCGTCAACCTGGACTACCCGGCCCGCAATGAGGAAGCGGCGATCGTGGAGTTCGCCACGGGAGCGCGTGAGCCCCAGTTGAAGCAGGTGTTCAGCAAGGAACACATTATGGAGTGCCAGCGGATGGTCCGACGGCTGCCCTCGCCGCGGCCGGTAGTGGAATACGCCGTGGACCTGGCGCGGATGAGCCGACCACGGACCCCCGACTCCATCGAGTTCATTGACGAGTACGTAGAATGGGGCGCTGGTCCGCGAGCCTCCATGTACCTGATTCTGGGGGCCAAGGCTTGGGCCGCTCTGGATGGTCGCCCGACGGCGAACGCCCAGGACGTGCGCGACATGGCGGCGCTGGTGCTGCGGCACCGAATCCTGCCCAGCTACAGCGCGGCCGGGGAACGGATTGGACCCGACCAGATCATCCGGCGGCTCTTGGGCATCGTGCCCGAGCCGGTGGGCGCTGGAGCGGAAGAGGAGCCGCCCCCGCCCTGGGCGCCCCAGGGCGCGCAAAGCCCGGGAAGCTAAACCATGGAGCAAGACCAGCCGACCAGCACGCTGCTGGAGGAGACCGAGCTGATCGCGCAGCGGTTTCTGGCCCGGCGCGGACGGCTCACCAACCGTGCCACCGAGGTCAAGCTGATTGACTTCCGGGACTACCGACCGGGAGACGAGCTGCGCAATGTGGACTGGAAGGCTGCCGCGCGGTTGCAGCGTTCCTTCGTCCGCGTGTTCGAGCAACAGCGCGCCCTGGTCTGCTACTACGTGGTGGATAGCGGTGCGCCCATGGGCGAACGCTTTGATGATCGGTTCACGCGGCTGGAGTACGCACGCCGCTTGGTCGGCGCGATGACGGCGATGGCTCTGGGCCAGGGCGATGAGGTCAGCCTGGCCATCTTCGACCGGGGGCTGCGCACCCTGTTGCCTCCAGCCAAGATGCGCGGAGCCCGGTACGCCATTCTCGACGTCCTCGAAAAGACCGAGCCCGACGGGCCGCGCGATGTCGAGACCGCCATCCGCCGCGTGTGCGGATCGCTGCCTCGTCGAGGCTTTGCCGTCTTGATGTCGCCCTTCGACGGCCCGCCCTTGCCCATCGTTCGAGCCATGGACATTCTGCGGCGGCGGCGGTTCGAGGTGCTGTTGGTGCAGATTCTGGACGAGAAGGCCGTCAAGGACCCGCAACTGACGTCCAGTCGGCCGCGGCCGCGCGGGGCGCTGCGGGCGGAGAAGGCTCAGTCGCTGTTCGAGGCTGCCGAGTGGCGCGACGTTCCCTGTGTGGTCGCCGACCCTCGGGCCGAGTGCACGGACGTTTTGGAGGCCTACATGAACCAGCGAACGGCCATCACCTGGGCGCCGCTTAGGTCCCCGAGAATCGCGTACGAGGCGGTAGACGAGGAAGAGGAGCAAGAAGGCGAAGACGAGTTGCAGAACGAGGCAGGCGGTCACTAGCTATGGATGGCCGACCGGACGAGCAAATAGCCCCCAGTGCTGAGCAAGCCGCCGAGACCTCCGGAGCGACTGCTCCCACTGTCTGCCCCGCGGTCGTGGTTGCGGTCGGCGAGCTGGGCGCCCGTGTTGTGGAGGCTGCCAGAGAGCTTCTGGCCCCCCGGAGCGCGGAACTGGACCAGGTTGTCCGGTGGCTGCCGGATCCGGGCCAGGCGGAGGCTGCCGCACGGCTTCAGCAGGAGCTGAGCGGCGTTGTGGCCGCCGGCCGACTGGAGGCGCTGCGAGCTCGGGGCCTGGAGCCCGCCCTGAGGCACGGGCTGGTGCGCGCGGCGGTCGTGATCGTCGGCGACAGCACGGAGCCCGAAGTCCTGAACCGGCTCGGCGAGCTGGCGACGGTGGCCCGTGGGCTATCCTGGGCGGCGCCCCAGGCCGGCACGGTTCTCTCAATGGCGCTGGCGGGCCCCCAGGGACCGGATGTGGCCGATGTCGCACGCCGAATTGCGGCCGCCGGGGACCCGATGCAGCCTCCGCTCCGCTGGCTGATCCTCAGTCGGGCTCGCACCGACGGCTCCCTACTCAGTGACTGCGACCTGCTCGCCGCGGCTGCTCAACTCTTGTTCCTGACGCTGGCTCCCTCGCAATCGCAGGTGGTGCGCGAGGCCGTGCTGGGCGGAGAGCGGACCCGCGCGCGAAGCGGCATCGGCACCGTGGGCATAAGCTGGCTGGATGCCGGGGCGACCGAGGCGCGCGCCGCAGCCCAACAAGAAGCCGCGGCGCAGATCCTGGGAGAGCCCTTACGGGACCTCGGCGCGGAGGTCACGCATGATCGGGTTTCGCGGCTGCCCGTGCTGGCGCGACTGGACGGGGAGGCACTGGCCGAAGACCTGGCCCAGGACGCGCCCGTCGAGGTGGAGGTGCTCGAAGATACGCTGTACGTGCACTGGGACACCGAAGCGGCGGCCGGCGCCGAGCAACGCCTGGTCGCGACTCCTGCGGAGCACTGGGAACCCGCGGTGCGAGCACTCGAGAAGGAGCTCCGCGATGACCGGGAGGCCCGTTGGGGTCCGGCCATTCAGCGGCGAGAAGTGGATGGCTGCGGGGCCTTGGAGGAGGCTCTGGGCTGGAACGTAGATGAGCTGGTGCGCTGCGGCGCCGGGAGCATGGCTGCGGCCGGCGTGTTCCTGGAGGAGGCGCGAGCGCGACTACAGGAGCAGCCGCTGCGCGCTCCGCCCGCTGCCGGGCCGCCACAATACTGGTATGAGGCTCCCCGACCTCGACCGCTGCTGTGGGGCTGCTTGGCCCTGCTCGCCATCGGCGCCTCCGTTCCGCTGCTGTGGTGGGTCCTGGAGCTCCGTGGCGGCGTGGAGCGCTGGGTCGGCGCGGTCGCAGCGCTGGGTGCCGGCGGAGTGATTGGGCTCCTGGGGGCGGCGGGGCACGCCTGGCATTCTCGTCGCGTCGAGCGGGCGCGGCGCCGAGTCATTCGCGAGGTCGTGTCCGCGGCAGGAGTTGAGCTGGCAACGATCATCGCCCAGGCCGTGGAGCGCATCCGAGAGCGACTGTGGGCCGTCGTGGAGGCCGAGGCGGTCAAGCTGGCGCAGTTCCACGACGAGCTGGTTACGGCCGTGGAGCAGTTCGCCGCCGGCCGGCGAGCCCTGCAGGACGGCGATTCGGCGATTCGAGCCGCCTGTGCGCAGGCGCGTGCGGTCGCGGGACCCTCGGCCGAGCAATGGAAGCCGGACCGTCGGGTGATCGAACGGCTGCTCGCGAACTGGCGGGCCCTGAGTGCCGACGAGTTGGCCCACCGCGCGCTTGAAATCGGCGCGGAACGCGCCGCCAATCTGCGCCCCGAGACCTTGCAGGACCAGGTCAAGCGGAACCTGGCCATCCACGGCCCGGAATGGATCGCCGAAGCCTGCGCCGACCTGCGTCGGCGGGCCGTGCCTCTGCTCAGTGGCGCCCCTCTGGGATCGGCCGCTGAGCGGCAGTTGGTGGTGGTTGCCCCGCCGATGGCGGAGCTGGAGGAGGCGCTCGAAGGCGCGCTCCCGGAGGCGGCAGTAGAGTGGGAGGACCGGGACTGTCTGTGCTTGCTGGAGACGTACGTCGGCCTGCCCTAATGCCGCGAGATGGGAGTAGCGTGGCAGCTAGCGGTGGCACACAGGTGTGACATTTGGCGGCTGCGTACCAGACGAGGGATCAGGGCACGACCCAGCTTCGGGCGCCCTCGAAGCAGATGTTGCACGGAAGGACTTGCAGGCCTTCGATCTCCGTGAGCGCGTGGCGTACGCTGTACTCGTGCCCCGGCTCGACCAGGAAGGTGATGCTGCCTCCGCCGCCGGCACCGTTGGCCTTTCCGGCGGTCGCGCCGTGCTTGAAGGCGACCCGGAACGTCTCCTCGATCAGATCGGTACTAATCGAGGGGTGGAGGGCCTTCTGAGCCTCCCAATTGGCGTTGATCGCCTCAGCCGCGAGCTTGAAGTCGACGCGGAGCAGGGCCTCGCGCATCTGCTGCGGGGTCTCAAGCAGCGTCCGGACCGCCCCGCGGACCGTGGGGTCGCCGCTCTCGTAGTTTGCGATCACGCCGCGGTGGACGTTGTCGGAGAGCCGTGCTTGACCAGTGTAGACCAGCAGAAACCGCTCATTGAGCTCCCGGACAACGTCTTCTCGAACCGGCACCTGTGAGACAACGGCATCCGGGTAGTTGACTTCCATGAAGCAGATCCCGCCGTATGCGGAGGCGAACTGGTCTTGGACGCCGCACTCCAGACCGAGTTCCTCGGTCTCCAGCCGCTGCGCAATCTGCGCCACTTCGTGTTGCGCCAGCGGGTGCTGTAGGAACGCGGCCAGACCCTCCACCAGGGCGACGGCGACGGAAGCCGAGGTCCCGACGCCGCAACCGGCGGGGGCGTCGGCCCAGACGAGAGCCTCAATACCGCGCTCGGGACCCATGCGCTTGATTGCCGCCTTGAGCAGATCAAGCGAGCCGTCGTACTCGATATCTTGCACGCTGCCGGCAGTGACGCCCCGATTGATGTCGGGGGCCTGGATGCGGACGCTGGTGTCGGCCTCGGTCTGGTAGCTGCGATAGCCGAAGGCCGTCACCGGGCGCTTACGCGGCGGCGGCTGGGACAAGAGGCAGTGGGCGAATAGGTCCACGGCGAAGTTGAGTACGTAGCCGTGGCCGACGAACTTGGTATCAGTCCAACCGCCGAGGTCACAGATGCGGACCGGGGCACGGCTGCGGATCCGTTTGCGCGTTCGAGCTGCGGTCATAGGGTTGTCACCATGGCGAAGCACTGACAGTCTGACACCGGCGATGATAGCAGACCAGTGTCCCAGCCGTCAATCAAGCGAACTGCCGAATTCACCGACGGCTGCGGAGCAGCCGGCATGGCGCGATTCGCCTTCGAGGCCGTAGACAAAGCGGGCAAGGCCGTGCGCGGGACCCTCGCAGCGCCCAGCAGCGACGCCGCCGTCGCGCAGCTTCAGGAGCGCGAGCTGTGGGTTTCGGAGGTGCACGAGCTGCCTCCGCCGCGACTGCGCCGGCTCAGTTCCCGCGAGGCCTGGCTCTTTTTCGTGCAACTGGGCGACCTGCTGCAAGCCGGCATCGGTGCGCGAGCGGCTCTGGAGGAGTTGAGCGAGCAGGCCGGTTCGCGGCGCGTGCGCCGGGCGGCCGGGCAGGCGGCCGAGGGGGTGCAGGAGGGCCAGTCGCTGGCGGGAGCCCTCGAGGCCGCCGCGGGAGCCTTTGAGCCGCGCGCGGTGGCGATGGTCCGGGCGGGCGAGGCCGCCGGCGCGGTCGCGGAGACCTGCCATCTATTGGCGCAGTGGCACGAGCGCGAGCTGGCCATGGCCCGCCGAATGGCCTGGCCCAGGCTGTGGTACGGGGCGATCGGGCTTTTTGCACTGGTGGCGGTGTCCTTCGTCGGGTACGCTCTAAACAGCGTGACGGACGACGTGCACGCCAACATCGCCCACATGATCCGCTATCCGATCTGGGCACTGGAGCATCTGGTTCCGTGGGTCCTCTCGGGCTTCCTGGCCCTGTGGCTGATACGGAAAGCCCTCGCTAGAGCTCCCGCCGGCTTGAGGGACCGCGTCGCACTGATCGTACCCTGGGCCGGCAACGTCAGGCGGTCGTGGGCCTTGCAGAGCTTTGCCTGCGTTATGCAGATGGGTGCCCGTGCCGGCCTGCCCATCGCGACCGCCCTGGATCTGGCCGCCGCGGCCACAGGGAACGTCGCGCTGCAGCGCTCGGTGCAGGCGGTGCGCAGGCGGCTCGACCGCGGAGCGTCTCTGACCGAGGCCCTGGCCGCGTCGCGGTTGCTGGAGGCCCCTGCTCTGGGGCTGGTGAGGACCGGAGAGCACGCCGGCACGCTGGAGGCGAACTGGGGAAGGGTGGCGGCGGAGTATGAGGCCAAGGGGCAACAGGCCGCGGCAAAGCTGATGGGCGTGAGCATTGCGGCGGCGGCCGTCTGGAGCGGGGTTGTAGTCATCGCCGCCGCGGCGTGCGGATATGTCGTCTACGCGGAAGCAGTCATGAAAGCGGTACACGACGCGCTGCACTGAGAAATGAGGTCGGAATATGGGCGCAAACGCTCTCGTGCTCCTGGGCTTAATGCTGACCTCGGCACTGCCCGGCCAGGGCCCCGTATGGCGGGGCGACCTGGAGGCCGACCACGAGGTCTGGACGCTGACGGGCGGAGCGCGTTGGTCCGAGCAGCAGGCGCGCAGCGGCCGCTACGCGGCTGAGCTCGCGATCACCGCGGAGCGGGCGGGCGCCCTGTTGTCACCCCAGCGGCTAATCCCGACCGGGGCCGCGCGGGCCGGCTTTGCGGCCTGGAGTCGGGCTCAGGGTGCTCTGCACGCGGAGATCCTGTCGACTGGTGAAGCGCCGGTGGTGGAGTGGACTGTGCCGCTGGAGGGTGACGGCCGGTGGCACGATTACGCGGTGACGTGCATCGGGCTGCCGGTCGGCGCGCCCGGGATAAGGCTGCGCCTGACCGCGCGGGGCGAGGCAGGCTCCAGTGTGTTCGTAGACGACATCCGCCTGGCCCGGACCGCCTTCCCGGAATCTCAGACGCCGAGCAACACCTGGCAGCCGCCCCGAGCGGAGCTGCCCGCCGGCTGGCGGGCCGAGGGTCTCGAAGACGCCATCGAGCGCAAGGTCGGAAACGGCGTGGAACGGTACGTGACTGTCGGCGGCGTCGAGGTCTCGGCCCCTGAGCAGCTTGAGTGCTACGCCGGGTTCCGCACCGGCGTGCCGTTGTATCTGTTGAACCGCGGCTCGCCGGAGAAGCTGGTCAACCTCGGCGCCCAGTGCCCGCCGGGGCTACGCAACGACGCCGCTCCGGTCAAGCTGAAGGGCGACGCAGCCCTCGGCGCGCGGCCGCCCCTGCAGTCGCTGCTGCCCGGAGCCGCCATGGTGCGCCTTTGGGCCCAGGTCGGCGACAGCAAACAGGCCTTGCCCCTGATGGTGCGGGCTCGCCGCGCCTTTCCGGCCTTTGGCGTCAGCACTGACCCGGCCCGGCTGGAAGCGGACCTGCCTCGCTGGGCCTCCATTCCGGCCCAGATGGTCTATGTGCAAGGTTTGCCGCCGGAGGCGCTTCCGCGGACTGGCGGCCTCGGCCCCGCGGTCGTGGCCGGAGTGCCCCTTGACGTCAGCGCGCACCAGGCTCAACCCGAGCAGTTCGCGCGCCTACAGGAGGCCCTGGAGAGCCACGCCGACGATGTGGACCTGTGGGAAGTGGTGGCCGCTCCCGGCGCCGACGAAACGGCTGCGCCGCGCATCATCGCCGCCCTGCGCACCGCGTCGAAACTCGTCCGCCAATACGATACCGACGGCCTCATCTGCTCACCGAAGCTCGGCGCGGCCGTGCACCGGGCCGGCTCGCCCGAGGGTCGCCTGCTGGCGGCGCTGCTGCAGGAGGGCCTCACCAAGTATGTGCACTGCCTGCTGGTGGAGGCGCCGGCAATTTCGGCGGGCGCGGTCGTCGAGGAGCAGAAGGACGGCCGGCCCTGGCGGGGAGTGTCCTGGTATTGGGCCGATTTCGACCGCTCGGTCGGACTGGACGTAGTGGAAGGCCTGATGGCGTCACAACGCGCGTTCCTGCCGGTGCTGGTCCAGGGGCTGGCGGTCCCGCCCTCCGGCCTGGACTGGGTGGACGCGCTGAAGACCATGCGCACCGCCGCGGCGCTCACCTCGAACGGACTGACCGGGATTGCCTGGGCCGGCGATCCGCGGTCGAATGTCGTAGCGCCGCCGGCCGACGGCGCACCGCCAGGCCCGGCGCTGCAAGCCTGGGAGGCCATGCTGCCGGAACTGTGCACGGCGGCGCCGGCAATCCCTCCGGATGACACCAAGCAAGTTTCGCGGGCGCCGGGGACGGAAGTGACGGTGAAGGCCCTGCAGCGAGGTCAGGAGGGCATCGCGGCTCTGTGGAACAACACGCGCCGGGCGGTGGAGCTGGAGCTGCAGGTGCCCCACCCGCCCATCGAGCAACGGGTCTGCCGGTTTGCTCCGGAAAGCGGCTTGAAGACCACCTTCCGCGCTGCCCTGGAGAAGCCGAAACCGAAGACCAAGCTGGCAGGGACCCTGGCCGAGCGGGCAGAGGTCTGGGAGCCCCCAGGCCTGCGAGAGAAATCGAAGACGAAGACCAAGGAGGAGCGGATTCGCAAGTCGCATATGCTGCGGATTCAGCTCGAACCCTTGGGGGTGGCTGTGGTGTCCCTGCGGTTCGTCGGCCCCTATCCGACCTGGCTCGAACGCATCCGGG
>JALGUG010000179.1 GCA_029820995.1 Candidatus Zipacnadia bacterium | reverse complement strand
CCTCCCCCTCAGCTGCCTGGCGCTCGGCCTCGGCCTTAGCGTCACGCGCGTCGTACATCGCCTTCGGGTCGTAGCTCTGCGCCGCCTGCCTGCGATGGTGGCCCTCCGCCCAGTCGGCGGTGTCCTCGCGCTCCCGCTCGCCGGGCCGGGGGCCGCCCTTGTCCTGGAGGCGGGGCACCGTGCCCTTGGTGAAGTGGATGATGTACCAGCCGTCCTCATTGCGCTCGATGGGGATACGCTCTCGCGGCCGGCCGCTGTCAAAAATCCCCCTCCCGGCGGCCGTGTCGCACAGCACGTTCAGAAGTGCGATGTTGTAGCCGGTGTGCACGCCGGGAATGGGCGTCAGCTTGCGCGTGATGAATCCGGGCTGGGCCTTCTCGCCATCCTTGAGCGGCTTGAACGCCACGACGTTGGCCTCAGCATCGCTGGCTATCAGGCACTGACAACCCTCCGGCGCCGCCTCCGCATCGAGGCCCGTGGCGACGCACTGGCGGTATGGAATGTACACCACCCCATTGGGATACAGGCGCACCATCTTGTCTCCGATCGGTCCTCGTTGAGGTCCGCGTTTGGGTTCGAACTTGAGCATTCTTGAAACCTCCCTGATTTGCCTGTTATTCATTCCACAATATTTCTCAATATGTAGGCATTTATACGCCTGCTATTGAGTCACCACCCCCGCAGAGGGGGCAATTTAGCAGATTATACGCTGCTAAATCAGAATTGTCAAGAGCAAATGACCCCTTTCAAAAATCCGCGAGGTGAAGGTTAAGCAGGCGAACTGCCCCTTTTTTGATGTGTAGTCATTTATACCCTTCTGAAACGTTGACTCGGTGCCCTTTGTACCCACAAAATAAATGCTTGTGCTTGTAAACATCCGAATAGCCCCCCCCTGTTAGCCGTGACTCAAACACAACTCAAATAAATGTCTACAAATGGCAACATCTGCGCGGCTTGGACTGTCATCCCGTTCCTTCCTCATTGTGCGAATTCTCCAGCTTCCGGGCCAGCTCCTCCGGCGTCAGCAGCATGATGTCGCCAGGCCGCTCGGGGTCCCCCGAGGCCAGCGAATAGCGGATGGGCTTGCCCCTCTCCGCCGTCCGCACCAGGAACTCCCCCTCCGCCAGCATCTCCAGATGCTTCACTATGCCCTTGCCCTTGCCAATCTTGTTCGTTATCTCGCGCCGCGTGAGCGAGACCCGCATCACCGCCTCGGGGTCTGGCTCGTCCGTCAGCGTCGGGTTCTCCCGCGCTATCACGCCCTTCGCGATGTCGTAGATCTTCAGCAGCAGCTCGCGCCCCCGCTTGTCCAGCTCGTCCAGCGTGCGCCCGAACAGCGGCCGGGCCAGCCTGTAGGCGACCTCGTAGTCCTCGACGTCGGCGTCTATGACCTGCATCGTCTGGCCGCCGGTCGCCGTCACCGTCCGCGCCACCTTGCGATACTGGTGCAGAAACGCGACGATGCGTATCAGCCTGAGGAACTTGTCATTGTCCCGGCGGTGCCGGGTCAGCGTGTAAGGGAACACCAGCAGCTTCGCATAGGGGATGACCACCCGCAGGTCACCGTCCAGCAGCCGTTGCGCATTCTGATGCTTGCGGATGGTGGCGAAGCGTTGGGGCTCCTCGCGCAGGCCCTCCTCCGTGCTCAGCATCCGCTGATAGTCGTGAATGGCCAGCGTCTGGCCCTCGGACTCGTCGGGCCAGACCTCGACCAGGCGCGTCTCATTCTCCGGGTTCAACTCGATTTCGGTGGTGGTCTCCACGTATGCCAGGGGGCCCTCGACCGTGACATTCTCGCTCGTCCACTTCTCATCCTTGCCCTTGACGCTCGACAGCAGCTCCAGACCGCTCTCCGACAGCATCGTGCGGATGGAGTAGTCGGCCGCCTCGCCGCCCACGTGCTCGCGCATCAGCAGCAGCTTGTGCTTCAGGTAGTCGGACTCGACGTGATAGAGCGCCTGCGCTGTCACTCTGCTAAACTCGCGCAGGTCCTCCTTGGGGCACAGCGAGGCGACAATGCCCGCCGTGTACGACTTCCCCGCCGATGATTCGCCCTTGATGCAACAAAATAGCGGTTCGTCCGTCAGGCGAGAAGTCATCACCAAATACAGTATCGTGATGAGCAGGCGCTCGCCCACCACGCCGAGGAACTGCGCGTCCTCCACGATGGTCTGGAATAGCCGCGGCGAGCGCAGGAACTCCAGCGCCTCCTCCTTCTCCCGGTCCGTCATCTCGTATGCCGGCGAGACCTGGTCCTCCTCCAGATGGAGGGTCTCGGCCAGGAACATCCGCAGCTCGGTGTCCAAATCGAGGAGCTCCCGGGCCACGGTGAACTTGAACTCGTCAGCTTCCTCGCGCGGCACGCCGACCGCCCGCGCCATTGCGTTAGCAAACTGCCGGCGCCGCGCCGCGCTTATGAGCAGCAGTGAATCCTTCTCCAACATCTCGCCCTCGACGCTCCGGCACTCCAGCCGCACCTTGTTGCCCTTGGGGTCAGTCAATTCGTCGATGCTCAGAACCACGTACTCACGCTCATCGTATCGCAGCTTGTGCGCCGAGCCGTCAATCTCGATCAGGCTGCGCTCGACCTTGAGCCCCCAGCGCTTGCGGAACTGCCAGGGAGACGACGCCGCCCCCACTTGCTCGCGAAGCCGGTCGGGCCCGTAAGCCTGCAGCACGGCGGCCGGATCCGTCGGCGCCCGATGGTCCTCGCCGTCCGTGAGATCGCACATGTCCGCGCGCACGCCCAGCTTGCCCAGCTCGATCGCGAGGTCCAGCGCGGCAACCTGCCCGGCCCGGTTATTGGACTCGTCGTCCGCGTCCATCGCCACGACCACGCGCTCCAGCCCCGCCAGGCGCTCGGCGAACCGCTCCGCCGCGCCCTTTGCGCTGCTGCCCAGCACGGCGACCGGGGCCTCGAACCCGGCGGTCGCCAGCGCCAAGCCGTCGATCGCGCCCTCCGCCACGACGGTCGGATTGCCGTGCGCCCGCCCGTCGAGATTCCAACCCGGCCGCGGACGCTCCGCCAGATAGCGGTGCTTGTCCTCGTCCGCCACGTCGGCGATCGCCCGCGTGTAGAAGTTCACCACGCGCCCGCGCTCCGTTATCGGCACCACCACGCGCTCCTCCCACACAATTGATCTGCCCTTGAACAGCCCCGACTCCTCCACCACGGCCTTCGTCACGTCCGCCGTGTTGACAACCGCGGACACGACCGACGGATCAGGGCAGTAACCCACCCGATACTTCGCTGCCACCTCTGCCGGAATCCCACGCCCGGCCAGGTACTTCTCAGCCGGGCTGCCCGCGAACCGCTCGGACAACGCGAAGGCCACGGCTCCCAACAACTCCGTGGCCTTCATCTGCCTCTCGTGGTTTCGCTGCTCCTCCTCCGTCCACTCCGGCATCACGATCCTGTATCGTTCCGCCAGATAACGTGCGGCCTCCTGGAACGACAAGTTTTCGGCCCGCATGAGCCAGCTGAACACGTCGCCGCCCGCGCCGCAGCCGAAGCAGTACCACAATCCCTGTTCGGTGTCCACGGACAGGGACGCGGTTTTTTCCTGGTGGAAATGGCAGAGCCCGGTCAGCTTGCGGCCCCTGCCCTTCAGTTCCACGTACTCGCCTATGATGTCCTCGATCCGCGCCGCCCGCCGAATGTCCTCTAGTGCCGAGGGCAAATGCCCCCCCCCCTTCTGTGGCGAAATTGTTGCAAAAATCCTTGATTTCTTCTGTGTTATCCGTGCGGAAGAAGCTGGTCGGCAGTGTGTGCGTGTTGACCCTCGCAATACGACAAAGACGCCAAGCGGGAGCGCCTGCTGCGACGCCCCCGCCTAATGCAAGCTCGGCACTAATAGCCGAAGGGATCGTCGTCATCTGTGCTCCCGGCGGCCGGCGGTGCGTCTGGGGCGTCGCCATCCTTGGCCGGGCCTTCCCCGTTCCCGAAGTCGGCAGCACGCGTGTCCGCGTGCGTCTCGAACTCTATGTTCTTGAACTCGCCGTACTTGGCCTCGGCCATCTGCACCAGGGATTCAGGCGTCCAGCCCGGTATCTGGCGCTTGCGCAGCACCGCGTACTTGCCCTTCTCATTCTCCTCCTCCAGTACCCAGATGCCATACATGTGCGCCCACACGGGATAGGTGCTGCCCTTCAGCAGGGCCTCGAACTCCCGGCCCTGCTTGGCGCTCGTGCGGGCGAACGACAGCGCCACGATGTCCACCTCGGTCTGCGGACCGACGGTCAACGACAGCACGTTGATCTGCTCGGTGCAGGGCGGCGCCTCATCGTCCTTGCCCCAATGCTCCTCGATGACCTCGTCGTCCCACTGCTCGTCCTTCTCCGCGTCCCGCCTCCAAAGGCGCAGCGGGCAGCCAGCGTATCCCTCGCCGGGCAAGCAGCGCCCCACCCCCGTCACGGGCGAGACGAAGCCCGCCCGGGTCAGAACGCCGCCGCGCTGGGAGGCGCAGACAAGGTCGCGCTCCCGGAACATCAGGCGGTCCCGGTAACAGTAAACCGGGACTATGACCAGAGGCAGCACCGGGACCGATGCCACCGCCTTCGGGATGGCCACCTGAATGGTGCCAACCCCCTCGGCGAATGCCGCCAGCTCCTCGGGCCAGTCGTAGTGCAAGCCCTCCACCGGCCAGAGCTTGACGTCCTTCAGCGAGTGCCACAGCTCGCCGTACTCCGCGCCGAGGTCCTCGGCGAACGTCGAGGTCTTCTGCACGACGTTAACGCGCGCCACCTGCACGCTGGCCGCGTCAATGTCCTCCGCGCCCAGGGCCTCGCCCGGCCGCAGATGCTCATTGGGCTGGGCGGTGGGGACGATGCCGCTCGCGAGGTCCGCGCGCGCCACGATCTGCGTCGGCGGCCCCTCGGGCAGCGCCTGCTGCTCCTTCTGGTCTTTCTTCTCGTCTGTCATTTCGCTTCCTCCTTACGTTTACAATCTGTGAGATCAAGCCAACGCCTAGAGCGCCGGGGCGGGTGCGACTTTGGGGATTCCTGCCGTCACGTTCTCCGCGCAGGCTTGGCAGGCGTCCTGCCTGCTGACCTGCTCCGCTCTCTGCCCCTCAGCCTTCAGCCTCCGCGTGACGCGAATTTCGTACACGTCGCCCTCGATTTCCTCGCCGCATAGGTCGCAGTCCGTCACCGTTCGCTTCGCCATTGCCATTCGCCTCCCTTCTCTCTCTTTTTTGTCTATGCACTTCGCACCTGAATTGTCGGCTTCGGCGTCAGGTCCAGCACCTCCGGCACCGGGATCCCGGTGGCCAAGACCTGCTGCAACACAGACTTCTTGCCGAGCTTGGTCAGCGAGATGTGTTCGGGCACGGTCAGATACGCCACCAGGTTCACCGGCAGCATCGTCTCGGGCTCCTTGATCTCGCCGACCTGGACCAGATAATCCTCGATGACCTCCTTGGCCCGCGCCACCGCTGCCGCGTCGTCCTTGTCGATGTCCGTGGACACCTTGGGGTAGACCCGGTGCGTCGCCACCAGGAGCTTTGCCGGCTCCGTGATGCGCACCGAGCGCACGCCCACCGCGTCCATCGTCCGCCACAAAACCTCCATAACCTCCTGGTATCTCGCTTCGGCGAGGTCGTACTCGGCCTTGGCCGCGTCCCGCGCGTCACGCTTCTCGATGAAGTCGCGGAGCAGGGCCTGATCGATCTGGTCGACGGCTTCATTGGCTTTTGTGCTCAAGTGTTTTCACCTCCCTTCAATCGGTTACTTCGGACAGAGCGGCATTCTCCCGCGCGTGCTTCAAATCGAGCACACTCTTGGCATCAACCCACCGGCTGTTGCCCCTGAGCGGGCCGACCTCCTTGAGCGTGCCGTCGTCGAGCCACTGGTAAATCCTGGGCGCTGTCACGCCCAGCTCGGCGGCGGCCGCGGAGACGGTGTAAGCTGGGATGCGCTCGATCTTGCTCTTCGCCACTTTGCTCACCTCGGACCGAAGATTATAGGGTTTATAATCGCAAAAGTCAAGCTTATTATTATTTACATTGCGCTTGCCAGCCCCCAGCGCGCACAGGCGGCACGGAAGCCCTTGATGGCACCATTGCCCGCCTTTGACCCCCGGACGCGCCTGTGGCCCGCCAGTCGCCGCGCGGGGCGTCCCGGCGACAGCCTCGGACGGGAGAAAAAAGGCGGGGCCGGGACAAGCCCGGCCCCACCTCAACCACCGGGTCGGCAGCTTCGCAAAAGATTGGAGGGGGCACCAGACCTCCATCCAGCACCCCTTCCACCGGATCGGCAGCTCGGCGGACTACTTTGCCATCGGCGACCAATATTGGTCAATCAGCGCCGGTGGCGTGTCCACGCTATACGGTGCCGGATGGTCTGCCGGGCAGCCCGTGAACGCCGAATACGTCAGCCACTTGGCATGCCCATCCGCGAACGCGATGTTCGCGCCGCCGTTATGCGGGTGTCCGGAGCAACTGTCATCATTGTAGGTGTAGTCTAGAGTTGTACTGGTTCCCGTCGGCGTCACATACCCTACGTATTTCGCCCACCACGTGCAGCCGGGCAGCAGGTCGAATGGGAGCTCCGTCCAGTGGATAATCTCCGCGGGGCGTGCGACCTTGCCTATGGAGATTCCCCGGAAGGCCACGTTCACCGCGTAGCTGTTCTGCATCGGGAACGGTAATCCTCCCGGCCAATAGGTATCGTAAATATACCCGCCTGTCGTAGGTGGGCAGCCATTGCCCAGAAGTTCGCTGCCGTTGGGGCACACCCATATCTGAGCGTTCATGATATAGGGTTGCACCTGCATCTGGCCGCATTGAAGCGTCTCGTACTGCAGCCCCCAGCTTATGCGCGGCCCGCAGCTGCCGGGCAGCTTCTCGTCGTAGTCCTGGGCATACATCATGCTCGCCAACCCGATCTGCTTCAGGTTGGACAAGCAGCTTGTCTGCCTCGCCTTCTCCCGCGCCCTCGCGAACACGGGAAACAGGATCGCCGCCAGGATCGCTATGATCGCGATCACCACCAGCAACTCTATCAAGGTAAAGCCAGTTCGCTTTTGCATTTCAGTTTCACCTCCTCTCTGGTGAGTGTTGGAGAGGGCACCAGGCCTCCATCCATCGCCCCCTCCAACACAGTTGTGCTACTCCGTGTCAAGGACGCGTGACGTGCTTGCCTCAGTAAGTACCCCGCCAGGGGTCGTGTGTCGCCCCGTAATCCAAGGCCGCTCCAGACAACCACTTAGCGTGCCCATCCACGAATGAGACATTGGCACCATCATTGTGCGGCGTTGCACATCCCAACCAGGTTGGGTCACCAGGTATCCGACGATACCAGGTATACCAGAGCGCATAACCACCCCAATCCACTGTCTCAGCAAACAATATGGTGCCCGCTGGATTTGGATACATCCCCAGGCCGCAGTTGCAACCGTATGTCTTTGTCAGGTAGTAAAGGTGCAGCTCAGACAAGGCGTAGCTCATCGGGGTTGGATGCTCGTATGCTCCTGTCGTGGAGTTGTAATACGAATACCACAGAACTGGCGACGAAGGACACTGCCAAATCTGCGTGTTATTGATGTACGGCTCCAAGTAGGTACGAGCAAGGGAGTTTGCATATCCGGAACCTCCGGAAGCAAACCACAGCCCATAGAAGCACTCGTCGTAGTCCTGCGCGTACATCAGCAACGCCAACGCTATCTGCTTTTGGTTGCTCAGGCAGCTTGTCTGCTGCGCCTTCTCTCGTGCTTTGGCAAAGACCGGAAACAGAATTGCTGCCAGGATCGCTATGATCGCGATCACCACCAGCAACTCTATCAGTGTGAATCCCTTGCGCATGTGTTTCACCTCCTCTCGTCTTGGAATTGGTGCGAACACAACACTACCATATCCGTGCCAATACCACCCCCTTCACCTCGGCCACCTTCGCCCAGTATATCGCCGACGGTTCATTGTCGGCCGTCATACGTAGCACATCAACGCCGTAGCCGTCAACCTTGCGGATGCGGATGCGTTTCACAATCAAGTTGTTATGGCACTGGTCATCCTCCGTCGCCACCACGATTTGCCCGATCCGCAGCGGAAGCCGGGCGCACAGCAGCACATCACCATGCTCGAATGTCGGCTCCATCGACGGTCCCTCGATCACGGTCGTGAACAGCAGCGGACGCCCTGCGATCTTTGCCGCCAACAAGCCCGCGACCACGACCAGGCAGGTGCACAACATCAGCAGTCGCCTGTTCAGGTTCATCTGTGCTCAACCTCCTTTCATCCGTCGCTCCCTTGTTTTCATGCTGTCTTGGTGGCTGATTCGCTCTGTGAATGAACTTCGTGTGCTATGCGACCTTCATATTCAGCATTGTCAGCGCGCCGACCTTTGCCGAACAATCGCAGCGCCTCCTCCAAGCTGAACTGCGCCTCCGCCCCACCCGCCGCTCGCGCCTCGTCGCCCGTCACCTGGTCGGCCCAGCCCTGCTTGCGCAGCAGCTTCCCCGCGACCGCGTGGTCGACGGTTGTCTCGCCGTCCCCCCACACGGCACGGAGGTCGATCACGTCCACCGCCCGCTCGGTGCCGATCCTGTGGCTCCGGTCCTCGGCCTGCAGCATGATGGACGGCGTCCACGGCAGGTCGTAGAACACCACCGCCGAGGCCGCCTGGAGATTGACTCCCAGACCCGCCGCCTGCACCTGGCCGACGAACAGCCTGCAACCTTCGTCCGCGTTGAACCTCGCCATCAGCGCCTCCCGCTCGTCCGGCGGCACATCACCGTGGATGCACACAGCCCCGTATTGCTTTTTGTAGCGCTCAGTCAACCACTCGATGGGCGGCCGGAAACGGCTCCAGACAACAACCTTCCGTCCCTCGCCCGTCAGCTCCTCGAGCAGGTCGTCCAGCACCGCCGCCTTGCCGTGCTCAGGCAGCCACGCGTCGATACCCGCCTGCGGCGACCCGTAGCCGTCACAGATCTGACAGAGCCGCACCAGCTCGGCGCGAACTCTCACCTGGTGCGTCCTCGCCCACTCCCCATCCTTGCCCATCAGCATCAGCAGGCCCTCCTCCTGCACGGCCCGGTACATCTGCTCCTGCGCGGGCGACATCGGGCAGTCCCGCGACTGGCGGATTTTGGGTGGCAGGTCCAGGCACTCCTCCTTCGTTCGCCGCAGGCTCACCAGCGCCAGCCTTTGGTGAAGGTCATGCAGATTTCGGTATCCGGTGACCTTGCGGAAACCGCGCTTGCCCTTCATGCGGCCGCCACACCGCGGGCAGATTGTCTCCCTGCCCCGGTATCCGCACTTCACGCAGGTCGGCTTCGGCTTGATCGTCACCGAGGTGACATAGTTATGGCAAAAAGCGTCCCAGCTGCCGAACAGCTCGGGCGCGGTCATGTGCCCTGCTGACCACACATCCGGCGGAGTATTGGCTACAATCGTGCCGGTCAAGCCAATGAACCGGCTCGGATCGAACGACCGCACGGCACGGGACACTGCGCTGCCAGGCCCCTTGATTTTCTGGCACTCATCGGCTATGAGAAACTGCCCAGCCACCAGGTGGCGCAGCTCCTCGATGTGCCGGCGCACGACATCGTAATGGCAGACGAGCCACGTGCAGCGCTCCGGCCTGGCCGCCCGGGCCAGCATCCTCTCCCGGTACTCTCGGTCGGAGAGGCCTGACAATCGCTGGCCGCTGGCCTTCGGCGGGTTCCGCCGCACGACCACGGTCCTGTCCGGGGCCACCCAGGCACACTCGCGTATCTCGCGCAGCCAGTTGGCCCGCACGGACAACGGGACCAGCACCACCACGCGCTCGACGTCGCCGGCGTCCAGCGCCAGGCAGGCCGACCATATCGCTGTCCCCGTTTTCCCCACTCCCATCTGATCCAGCAGCAGAAACTTCTCGCGCACCAGGCTGGCGCCGTAGGGCTCATAGCCCGGCGAGTCGAACACCGCCGGCTCCGCCAAGTCCGCCAGGGGCACGCCGTCGACGTCGGGCAACCCGGACGCGGACAGCTCGCACTTGGAGTTGAACACAGCCTCGGGGAACTGCTCGACGATGGCGGCCACCACCGCCTGCTCACCCTCGTCCAGATGCCACCACCAAAGCTTCCTCGCGGGGTCCCAGCGGCGGCCGGGGATGAGCTTGACCTTCTCCACGGCGGCCTGCGAGTAAGGGAAGCGCAACCAGATGTTCGGCGGCGTGCCACGCCGGTCGAAACCGTATTCAATCATCAATCGGTCATCTCCAATCTCAGTTGTTCAGTCTCTTTGTGCGGATACATACCTGCAAGGCATAGGCGCTTCCGCGCGGGATTTGCTCGACGCTCCCGATAAGCTCACGAACGGACGGACC
>JALGUG010000014.1 GCA_029820995.1 Candidatus Zipacnadia bacterium | reverse complement strand
AGCGACAGTAATCAGCACTCAGCAATCAGCAAAGCAAGCGGCAAACGGTCAACAGCAGAGGGCAGCTTTTGGGGGCGAGAACATAAAGGACGCCTAGCACTCTCGGCCTGCCGGCTGACCGAGGCGGAGAACGGAGCAGGCTGGCGAATACTCAGCTCTTGCCCGCGGCTGAGGCCCTTTTCGGTTTTTCGAAAAACCGAAAATAGCCCGACGTGCCCTGAAGGCGCGCTGATGGTCGGCGGCTGGCATGGTAAGCTAGCGCGCGCAATCACCCTCCTCGCATGCCGCCTGTGGTTGCCTATGGTTCAGCTATCTTTCTCCAGACGTCCCTCTGCTCGTCCGTAACCTGGTACGCACCGCGCCACACCTTCTGGGCCAGATCCGGGCGCTCCATCCTGCGGTAGAGCTCGTAGAGCAAGAGTTGCACCGTCGGGTCCTCTGGGTTCGCACTATACAGGCGCTCCAACTCCGTGGCCGCAGCGTCGTCCAGTCCGCACTCGGAATAGACGCAGGCTATGGCCAGCCCCATCTCGTCGGGCGACTGCGCCTGGCTCCGCAGCTCTCTGACGCACTCCTGCACGGCTCTCACCTCTTCCTCCGGGAGCACCGCGAACCACACGGTATCCGAGGGCACGCGTGCCGTGCCGGTGTCGGCTGCCACCTCCCAGAAGTACCGCCGGCCGTATTCGAAGGGCGGCGCCTCGGCAGGATAGACGATGCTCGTGCTCTTCGCCTCCTGCGACCAGATGCGGTTCTGCGTCTGGTAGAACCCTACCGTGACTACATACTTGTTTGCGCCGGGCACGGGGTCCCAGCGGAAGGTCGGCCGCCTGGTCATGATCTTCGTGCATCGGGGCGCAATCGGATTGGGCGGCGTGAAACCGCCGAGACTGCCGCGGGTCGCCGCGGGTCTGCTGATTCGTTCGCCGCCAAAACCCGCCGCCAATCCCCGGATTAGCGCGGCCCAGGCCCGCGCCAGAGCTGACTTTCTGTCGCCTGATTGCGCTGCAGCTACGGTGAACGTTTGCCCCGGCTGCAGCTTGAGCGGGGGGCGGTTGGGGTAGTAGATGACAGCACCGGCGGCGGCTCCTACCTCGATGCGATCGCCTTGTTGCAGCGGCGTCGCTGCCACTACGGGCTCGGCGGGACCACCGCCCCGGCTGAGGCGGACCTCGCCCTTGATGCTGCTCAGAACCCCGTCCGGCGACGCGCCGGCGTGCCCGACACACGCAAGCCCGGCCAGCACCAGCAGCCCAACCAGTAAGCCGTCACGGTGCCTATCTTGACCCATGATACACGTCACCCCTCTGATTCGCTTTGACCCCGCAAGCCCATGGCCTCATACACCCGCACCACGCCGCTGCGGCTCTTCACTTGCACTTCGGCGAGAAAGCGATGCTCCACCTCTGCACCAAGCCGATCCACCACCTCCTGGCTCACCAGCAGAGGAACCCCCAGCTCTTTCGTGAGTCCCTCCAGTCGGCTAGCCACATTCACCGCGTCGCCGATTACCGTATAGTTCATTCGCCGCGGCGACCCAATATTCCCTGCCACCACTTCGCCACAGTGTATTCCCACTCCGGCCCGGATGATCTGTTGCCCCTTGCGCCGCCGTTCCTCGTTCTGGGTCGCGATGGCCCGCAGCATGTCTAGGCCGGCCTGGACCGCGTGCCGCGCGGCCCTCGGGTCTTCCTGCGGCACGCCGAACACGCCCACGATTAGATCCCCGACAAAACTGTCCACGCAGCCTCCCTGTCGTTGGATGCAGTCGGTCATGGCCGAGAAGTGCTCGTTGAGCAGCCGGACGATCTCGTGCGGTTCATCCTTCAGCTTCTCCGCCAGCGTACCGTAGTCGCGGATGTCACTGAACAGGATCGCGACGTCCCTCGTCTCACCTCCCAGTGCCGGCGGTTTGCCGCGCGCCACCAGGTGATCAAGCACTTGATCCGACACGTAGCCGCCAAAGATCATCTCCAGTTGTTTTCTGAGCCGCCGTTCGGTGAGTTGATGATAGGCGAAGGCGGAGGGACAAGCCACGGCCACGGCCAGCACTGCCGGCATCGCCGGCAGGTGTACGTCCCAGGCAATGAAGGTCCAGAGGCTGACCACCGGTGCACAGAGGCCCAGGACCATCAGCACCGGCACGGCCATCCACAACGGCGCCCGCAGAAACGCCAGCGCCGCCAGAGCCGACAGCACGAAGGCGAGCGCGTACGTCGGGGCGGATCCTGCCTGGGCCGTGGTCCGATCGTTCAGCAGCGTGTTAATGCAGTTGGCCAGCACTTCCACCCCACACATGCCCTCGCTGCGGCGCCTGGCCGGCCAGCCATTGTACGGGGTCAGCAGTTTGTCCGGCAATTCGGCAAAGGTCGCACCCACCAGCACGATCTTGTCCTGGTACAGCTCCTTCAAGGCTTGGACGGGCAACCTCTGCAAGGCAGCGGATGAGGTGCCGCCGATCGTGCCCGGCGGGCCGGCGAAGTCGATGGGCACCGATGTCCGCGCCATCAGTTTGGGCGGGGGCAAACCCAGTCGGCGGGCGTAGAGCCCCACAGCCAACGCAGCAAATTGGCGGTGCGCCATTCCATCCGCGCCCGGCACGCGAGGCGCGAAACTTCGCACTAGACCATCCGCTCTGGTCTCCCGCAGATTCGTGAAGCCCTCGGCCGCGGCAATACCGCGGAACCTCGGGCGCAGTGGCCGCATCGTCGGTGGGCCATCCGGCGACTCATCCAGCACCCGGGCCAGCACCACGTTCCCCGCCTCCCGGATCGCCTGGGCCAGCTCGGCATCGTCTTCGGGTGCGAGGTCCTGATCCAGAAGTACGTCCAGGGCGATAACGGCCGGCCTCGCCTGCGTCAGCCGGCGGAGAATGGCCGCCAGTTCCGCCCTCGGCAGCGGCAGCCAGGTCACTAGTTGCTGTTGGGCCTCGTCGTCTATGGCCACCAGCGCCAGGTCCGGGTGAGGCGCAGCAGGCGGCCGCACCGACAGTCCCAGGTCCATGAGTTTCAGTTCCGAAAACTCCAGCAAGCCAACCGACTGGGCAAGCGTCGCCACCGCGACTGCTCCCAGCCCCAGCAGCAGAGCCACGACCCAGTGTTTGCGCCGTCGCCGTCGTTCGTGGTCCATCGTAAGGATCCCGTGGAGTATTTGCTTTGCCGGCGCTGCTTCACCTGCCCGGACGGCACCGGACCGCGACTGGAGGAGGTAACCTTTACGCTGCCACGGAATACATTGTATATTTGTTCAATCCGGTGTTGACCGAGGCTCATGTCGGGCTATACTTGGCTCATCATTGCGGCCCTGGCGATCTTTGGTGCCCTGGCCGCCCGTTTGGGGGACTACCTCGGCTATCGTGTCGGTCGGCGGCGATTGAGCCTGTTCGGTCTGCGACCGCGCACTACCGGCATGGTCATCGGCATGTTGATCGGCGCGCTCGTCCCGCTGGTCACAGCCGGGTTGGCTGCTCTGGCTCACGAGAACGTGCGCATTGCTCTGTTCCGCCTCGACAAGGTTCGCGCCGCCACGGCCGAAGCCCAACAGGAGCGGGCGCGGGCGGAGCGCGAGCGTGACGCGGCCAGGCAACACGCACGCGAGGCCACGCTGGCGGCGCAGCAGGCGCGCGCGGCTGCGGATCAGGCCATCGCGGAGGCCGAAAGCGCCGAGCAGAGAGCTGACGCCTTGCGACTGCGAGTCGCCGGACTGCGCGGGCGTCTCGCAGACATTCGCGGTCAGCTTCAGCATGTGCGCGACCAATACACGACCTTGGAAGCTAAGGCCGCGGGCCTGCGGGACAGCAACGCGGAGCTTAACGAGCGCTTGACACAGCTCGCCCAAGGCATCACAGAGAGCGAGCGCAAGCTCCGGGCGACCGAAGACAAGCTGACCGCCACCAAGAACCGTCTACGGGACGCCAAGAGCAATCAACAACAGGCGGAGGCGGAGGTACGACGAACCGAAGCGACTCTGAAGTCACTGCGGGAGGAAGTGGACAGTCGGCAGGCGAGCCTCGATCGGCTGCTCGATCTGGTGGGCAAGGCGGAGCAGGTGGTCAAGCGACTGATCACGCGGGCGGCCACGGGTGAGCAGATCACGAACCCGGGTGAGGAGCTGGTGCGGCGCGTCGTGCGTACCGATGTCGCCCAGCGCCGTGTCGAAGACGAGCTCCTTCAGCTCCTGCGCACTGCTTCGGAGGTGGCCGCACAACGAGGGGCCACCGTTGATTCGCAGACGGGGCGAGCCGTCGAGATCTGGCATCCGGTACGTGACTCTGAGACGGAGACTGTTCGGCTGCCTTCCACCGCCGAGGTCATCGAGGCCGTGGCGGCAGCGCTGCGCAAGGCTCCGGTCGAGACGCAAGTGGTGTCAGTGATCGCTGTCGCGCGGGCCTTTCGCCAGGAGATCGTTCCCGTTGCCTTCCGGGCGGTACCGAACTTCAAAGTCTTCGACCGCGATGAGGTGGTTGTTTCCGGCGCCGTAGACGGCCGGCTGGAGCTCGAGCAAATCGGAGCCGCCTTGTGGCTGCTGCTGCGTCGCGAGGCCCGTCGGCGCGCGGGGGCCGAAGGCATCTTGGCCCAGCCGGGCCCGGAGGGAGGACGGGTCTCCTTCCGCATCGAGGAGTTGTTCCGTGCCGCCAGCGCTATCAAGGACCGAGCGCGCCCGGTGCTGGTGAACGTCAGAGCGCTGCAAGACACCTACGTCGCCGGACCGCTTCAGGTGCGAATTGAAGTCACCGATTTACAGAAAGAAGAGACGCCATGACCGAGAATGATGCGCCGGTTCTGGCGGTGGACCCGGGACGCGACAAGTGCGGCCTCGCTGTGGTCGGGCCGACCGGCGTGATTCATCATCGCGCAGTGATTCCGGCGGAGGAGCTGGGCCGCCGGGCACGCGCCTTGCTCGACCGCTATCATCCCCGAGCCATCGTTCTGGGCGACAGCACCACAGCGTCGTCGTGTCGTGCCGCGCTGGCCCGGACCTGCCCCGAGATGAATCTGGTCCTGATCAACGAACGCCTCAGTAGCCAGGCGGCGCGCCGACGCTATCTGGAGGCCCATCCGCCCCGCGGGTGGGCGCGCCTGCTCCCACGCGGCCTCTTGACCCCTGGCGAGCCCTACGACGACTATGCTGCCATTATCCTGGCGGAACGCTATTTCGGCTCGATGGAGTGAGCGCAATCTGCCGATAGTCTGCTGAGCTTGGTCGCCCGTTGCTCTGACTGTTATGGCCCTGTTCTATCGGTTCTTGCTGGCTCATCTGATCTCCGACTTCCCCCTGCAGACCACCGAGCTGGTGCGCTGGAAGCAGCGCTCCGCCTACGGGGTTGCCGTTCATTGCCTCATTGGTGGAGCGACGGCCCTGCTGCTGGTGTGGCCGGACCGAGCGGCCTTCTGGCCCGGCATCCTCGCCCTGACCATTGTGCATTTCCTGACCGATCAAGGGAAAATCTGGCTCACGAACCGGCACCCCGGCTCGGACAACGTCTACAGCTTTGTCGGCGACCAGGTCGTCCATGTTCTGTTCCTGGGAGTGATTGCCGCCCTGTACCGCAAAGTCCCCCTGACTTCCTTTGGCGGCGGCCTGGGGCTAATCCCGGCGAACATGTATGTGCTGGACCCGCCGCACATCGTGTACCCGATCTGTATCATCGCCTCGGCCTTTGCCGGCACCTATCTGGTCTTGTCGCTGGCGAAGACCTACACGGCCGGCAATGCGGACCTGACCGTCAGCTATCCCCAGGAGCTCCTGGGAATTGTGGAGCGCGGCACCATCACGGCGTGCGTCGCCATCGGAACCGGGCCCGCGTGGCTGGCCGCCGGAGCTGCAATCACACTGAAGGCATTGGCCGGGCTCAAGCTCCATAACGACCCGGACCGCCGTCGCGACTTCATGACCTTTGACGTGGTATTCTCGGCGTGCTTCGCCATTGCGCTCGGCTTGATCGCTCAGGCTTATGCCTCTTGAGAGGCGCCTCATCGGCATCGGCCGGCTGGTCGCCCTTGAGGACCGGTGATGTGTATGTCCGAAGCTCGAGTCTTAATTGTGGACGATGATCCGGCCATCCGGCGCCTGCTGCGCCGCTGTTTCGCCGGCTGGCAGGTCTCGGAAGCCGCCGACGGACGGCAGGGCTGGGATGCGGCCCATGCCCAGCGGCCGGACCTGATCGTGATGGATCGGTTGATGCCCGGTCTCTCCGGCGACGAGCTGCTGCATCGGCTGCGCGGCGAGCCCGACTTCCGCGACACGCCGATCATCATGATCACCGCGCGAGACGACGACGTTGCCGAGGCGTACCGCCACGGAGCAGACCATTACATCACCAAGCCCTTCAAGATGGAGGAGGTCCGGGCCATCGCCGAACGGGCGCTGCAGCGCCACGAGCCCATCGAGCGGATCCGGCCCATGATGGAGGCCATGGGCGAGGGCTTCACCAAGCGCGACTGGTCGCGGATGGGTGATGCCATGACGCTCCTGGGCGAGATGCAGCGGCGCATGTTGCCGCAGGACCGACTCGAGATCCCCGGGTTCGAGATCGGCGCCGATTTGCACCCCAGTTTCATCGCCAGCGGAGACTTCTATGATCTGCTGCCCCGGCGCGACCGCACCCTGGGCATCGTGGTGGGCGACGTCTCCGGCAAGGGCCCCGCGGCGGCCTACTTCATGGTCATGGTGCGCACCATGCTGCGCACGCGGCGGCGCGAACACCACTCCCTGCTGGAAGATATGCAGGCCCTGAACGAGATGCTGGTGGAAGAAACGCCGGGCGACTGGTTTGTGACCCTGATCTACCTGGCGCTGAATCCTCAGACGGCCACGGCCCTGTACGCCAATGCGGGCCACCCGCCTTTGCTGGTCTACAACGCCAAGACCGGACGCTCGCGCCAGCTCCCGAACAACGGACCCGGCCTCGGCATCTTCAAGCAGCTCGATCTTCGCCCGGACGAGCTCCGGCTCGAACCGCACGATATCGTCGTGGCGTACACCGACGGCATTCTCGACGCTGTGATTACGGCCGACGTGGCCGAACGCTATCAGTGGCTCGAGGAAGCCGTTGCCGCCCGCTCGGACCTGCCGGCCGACCAGCTCGCCCATAGGGTGCTGGAAGCTGCACGCACCGCGGGCAGCGACGAGCACAAGGACGACCTCACAGTCCTCGTCATCAAGCGGCACTAGCTCGGTAGCTCATGTCTGAATGCCTTCGTGGTTCTCCGGCGACGCCCGTGCAAACCCTAACGCGTTTTTGCCTCGGCATCCTGGCCGCTGTGCTCTCGCTACTGCCGGCCGCGTATGCGGCCTACAGCCGCATGGCCGGACACAACACCGTCAACTCCGTCAGCCTGCCCCGCGAGTTCACGACCGGCGCCGAGCTGCAGTGGATGTTCGACCTCGCCTCGTGGACCGAAGCCACCGATGTTGGCGCCAGTCCTGCCCGTGAGCAGCAGCCGGGCTACTTCCCGCTGGGCAACGGCCGCCTGTTCGTCGGCGAGGGCGGGGACCGGCCGCTGAACGCGATCAGAGGCCTCTGGGAGCCACGGGTCTCCCGCCCCTGGATCGCGGGACAGATCTGTCCGCTCCTGACGGGGTCCGGCATGCGCCCCTTGCCCTGGGACCGCCAGAAGGTTGCCTGGCCCCGCGAGGCGGGCGTCGTGTTCTCCGAATCGACTGCCGATGACGCCACACTGCGCACGTGGGATTTCCTGCATCCTCGCCTACCGATCCTGTTCCGCCTGTGTGACCTGGACCGCGGGCCGCGGACTTCGCGGCGCTCACTGTCCCTCGGCCTGGCCTTTCGCGGCATGACTGCAGTGCCGGGCGCGGAAACCTTGATGCGAGCCGGCGATCTGCGGCTGCGTGCCGGTGTCTGGGGCGGTCATGCCATCTGGCTGCCCGAATCGGAGTTGGCGCCCGCGGGGCCCGGAGGAGCTCAGTGGGCCCGCGATTCAGAGGCGCGCCGGCCGGCCCTCTTGGTTCCCTTTGGCCGAGCCCACGGCACGAAGACCCACCAGTCCACGCTGTTCTATCTCACCGTTGCCGACAGCGAGGCCGAGGAGCGCGATCTGCTCGCAGCCGTGCACGATACCCAGAGCGCTCTCGATCCGATCGAGGAGTGTCAAGCGGAGTGGTCCCGCTGGCACCGCGACGGCATCGCCCTTGATTGCACCGATCAGCGCGTGGCCGACCTGATCACCATCCAGCAATCCCTCATCAAGGCTCACCAGGACGCTCGGGGAGCGCTGTGGCAAAGGGACCACTCGCCTTACACCTCCGCCCGCGAGGCAGTCGGCCCGACTCGATTCATGCTCCGGGCCGGGCACACGGAGGAGGTCAAGCGGGCGCTGGATTTCTACTACCAGGCCTGCGCCGCCGGGGCCATTCGCGCCAAGTTCGGACCCGATGCCGCTCTGGCTCCCGCGGCGGCAGCTCCGAACTGGCGGCAGCTACCGGTGGAGGAGCCCGGAGCCGCCGCTCCTCTGATCTTGGAGCACTATTGGTACTGGCTGTACACGGGCGACCTGGAAACCGTCGCCGCTCACTACGACTTGCTCCGGGCCGCCTTGCTGGGCCAGAAGTTCGACTCGCAGTATCGCTTGCCGTTCCACGGCGACGAGAGCTATCGCTTCCGCAGCGCCGACTTCTATCGGCTCGAGCCTGACCAGCTCCCCGACGACTATGTCTCGCTTGATTTACTATCGGCCGACTCGGCCTTCGAGTTCGTCGCGGCCGGCGCGGCGCTCGCCCGCCTGGCTCGAGCGCTCGGCAAGCGCCAGGACGCGGAGCGCTTCCGGTCTTTGGCTGCCAGGGTCCGCCGGGCCACGGAGAGCCTGTACTGGCAGGCCGATCACGGCTTCTTTGCCCCGGCGATGTCCCGCTTCAGCGGTGAGCTCCACCAGTACCCTTTCGCCAATATCAACCTCGACCCGCTGTGGCTCGGCTACTGGACGCCCGACGACAAAGGCGCGCGCAACGTGCTGAACGCGCTGCGCTGGCTGTGGCGCGAGAACGGGACGGCTCGCGCAACGCCGACCTTCGGGTATGCCACCGGCATGACCCCAGGGATGGTGCTGCGCAATCTGGCTGCGCTGGACCACGCGGCCGCCGAGCGGGCGCTCCAGGGGGTGCTGAATGCAGCGGACCGCGCGGGTAACTTTCCCGAGGTGCTGTGCCCCGACGGCACTGCACTCGGGCGGCCCGGGAAGCAACCGATCGCTCGTCTGTGGGAGGGCGGCATCAACGCGGAGGCAATCCTGTATTACCTCACCGGTCTGGAGCCGGACGCGCCGCACGACCGGCTGAGGCTCTGCCCGCGGCTTCCCTCGAGCTGGGAGCACCTCGACGTTGCTAAGATGAAGGTCGGCGGACACGATGTCGCCCTGTCCGTGCGCAGCGCCGAGGAGCTTACGAGCTACACGATTACCTCGGCGGTGCCGCGCGAGCTCCGCTGCCGACTAATCGTCTCGCTCCCCGACTGCGAACTCAAGGCCGTGGGCGTCAACCAGGGCGAACGCCTCCGCCCCCTGGAGAAGTTGGGCCTCACGCGCTCGTACGGCCGGGTGCGGTTTGCGCTGGAGCTGCTGCTGCACCAGGATAAGCCGGTCCAGGTTCGCGTTCAGCACACGAAGCCGGCTGCAGCAAGTACCCGGCTTCCCACCGCGCAGGGGCCCTTCCCCTATCGGCCGCCGCGGGTCGGCGCAGCAGACACGCTGTTGCTCACCGGCAGCAAACAGACGGCCGCCGCGTATCGGGCGCAACTGGGCGCTCGGTTGTGCGTCATGGACACCAACATCGCCTTCCCCCCGAGCTACCTGCGCGCCGCCTTGAAAGCGCCGGCGCTGCGCAAGGTGCTGCTGGATGTGGAGCACTATCCCGGCGCCTTCAAGACGCCCCGATACTGGACCAAGGGCGAGGGTGGGCGAGCCCTGCGGGACTTCCAGGCCCGGGGGGGCATTATCGAGCGGGTCGGCAATCCGTCGTCGCGGTCCGGCGCAGAGGAAGGACGCAAATGAGACCGACTTGGCCGCGGCTAGCGCGTCAGAGTCACCTTGTGCAGGCCTCGGGGTTCGTCGGGGTTGATACCCTTGTGGCGCGACAGGTGGTACGCCAGAAGCTGCCCGCCTACGACGTACGCGATCGGGGCACAGGTCTCGCTCAGCGGTCCGGGCATCCTCACCGCAATGTGGGCCTGTTCCAGTATCTCGGGCACATCCGAGAACACCATTAGCTCGGCCCGCCGCTCGCGTAACGCTCTGCACGTCTGCAGGATATCGGCGTCCATCGGTCCCCGCGGCGCAAACACGAACACCGGGAAGCCCTCGTCCACCGCGGCGATCGGCCCGTGCCTGAACTCGGCCGTGCTGTATCCTCGCGCCACCAGGTAGCACGTCTCGGAGAGCTTCAGTGCTACTTCGTCGGCCGTACAGAGATTGACCCCCCGGGCCAGCACCACGCACGCTTCCATGTAGCGGTAGCGTTCGCTGCGATCCTCAATCAGCGGCTCGAGCTGGAACTCCTCCTCGATGGCCTCCACCGCGCGGAGCAGATATTGCTCCCTGTCGGCCTGTTGGGCCCAGAGCGCCGACAGTGTGTAGATCACAGCCAGTGCCGTGGTGTAGGTCTTCGTCGCGGGGACGCTCTGCTCGTCGCGGGCGTGTGTGATCAGCACGTGCTGCGCGGCTTGACAGATCGGCGAATCCTCGGAGTTCGTGAGCGCCACAGTCATCGCACCCAGCTCCGCCGCCTCCTCCAGGCACTCGATGACGTCCGTGGCCTGACCGGATTGCGAGATGCCCATCATCAGGCACTCGCGCAGGTCCACGTCGGCGTTATACAGGGTAGCCACCGAAGGCGCCGCGGAGGCGGCAGGGCGACCGTTGGTTATCTGGAACAAGTAGCGCGCGTACGTCGCAGCGTTGTCCGAAGTACCTCGCGCCACCAGCAGCACAAAGCGAATACCTTCGTCGCACAGCCTCCGGGCCACCTCGGCGATGTGGGGGCGCTCCTGCTCGAGTGTCTCCAGGATCGCCGCCGGTTGGTGAGCGATTTCCTGCCGCATTCGATGCATGAGCTACTCCTTGTTCACCGCGGCGCATGAAGCGCCAGGTTCATCAGCCACTCGGTGCGCCGGTCGAAGGCCTGCTCCGAGGGAAACTTCGGCGGCTCGAAGCGCCCCTCGCCCTCCAGTTGCTCCGGCTTGAGGCTCCAGCGCGCCGCCGGGCAGAAGGGCCGGAGCTTGCGTGCCAGCGTCCGCATGTTCGCCCGGGCGCTGTTCTGAATCTCAGCACCCAGAACCTGGAAGGCGAAACCGCCGGATTCAATTCGCATTCTGCGCGGCGGGTTGAGGGACACCAGGTCCAGGCAGGTGTGTTCCTGCTGAGTCTCGACCCGCTTTCTGCTGCCAGTGGTGCCAAGCCCGGCCACTCCCGCCGCCAAGACGGCCGGGGAGCCCATCAGACCTCCCAGCGCCGGGCCAATGCGTCGGGTCAGGACGCCGGACTGATCGCCCTTGTACTTGACCTGCCTAGTCACGAACTGGCCACAGTTCGCCGCCACAATGTGCTCCCACGGGATCAGCTCGGTCCTGCCCTGCACGTCCACCGTGGGCACAAAGGCCTTCTCGGTCCACGTTGCCGCACGGATCTTGTTCCGCGGAGGAAGGGCCACCAGTCGGGCGGCCGGCACCCCAAAGCAGCGGATGCCCATCTCCGCCAGCCGAGCACCGGCCGCGCGGATCCGCGCGAAGGGCGCCGACCGTACCAGGATGCCCTGGCAGGTCTTCGCCTGCTGAGCCGCCTCGGCGACGGGGATCGCCAGACTCTCCGACAACAGCGGTCCCACCGTGTACGGGTCCAGCGGCTGGTACTCATATAGCAGCAGCGCGTAGAGTGCATTGGGATCGTAGCCTAGCGCGCACATCGCACCCCACCTGACTATTCCTTCTTCACTGTTCAGCAATCACCTTGCCAGGCTTCGGCGGCCGGGGGCGGCTCCCGCCGCCATCCGGCTGTCCTTTCGGCCGCGGCGCCCTCGGCGTACGCAACACGGGCCCCGAAGCGTCCGGGGCCCGTGTCTTGATCCGTCGGGATTGCCCTCTACTCTTCCTTCGGCTTGTCGTCGTCGTATTCCTCGGCTGTGGTGGACATGTCCAAGGCCCCAGCCAGCTCCTCCATCTTCTCGTCAAGCCGCTCCTCAACTTTGCCCGGTTTGAAGGCCGGCTGCTTGGACTTGAGCACCGCGCCCAGTACGATGAGCCCGAGAACGGCGCCGATGATGTACAAGATCGTCGGATTCTGCTGGTGATAAAGGACGATGAGCGGGACGACGAGCAGAGCGACGAGGTTCATGACCTTGATTAGCGGGTTGAGCGCCGGGCCGGCGGTGTCCTTGAACGGGTCGCCCACCGTGTCGCCAACCACGGCAGCCTTGTGCGGCTCGGACCCCTTGCCGCCGAAGTTGCCGTCCTCGATGTACTTCTTCGCGTTGTCCCAAGCGCCGCCCGAGTTGGCCAGCATCACAGCCAGGAGTTGCCCGGTGAGGATGATGCCGGCCAGGTATCCGCCCAGACCCGGCCAATTGAAGAAGCAGCCGACGACTACGGGCATCAGGATCGCCAGCAACCCGGGACCGACAAGCTCGTGAATGGCCGCCGTGGTGCAGATGTCCACGCACTTGCTGCTTTCGGGCATCGCCTTGCCCTCCATCAGCCCCGGGATCTCGCGGAACTGGCGGCGCACCTCGTTGATGATCTGAAACGCCGCACGTCCCACCGCACGGATCGTCATGGAGCTGAATAGGAAGGGCATCGCGCCCCCAATGAGCAGTCCAATGAGCACAATGGGCTGCGCGATGTTGATCTGGTGTGCGGCCAGGGCCTCGGAGCTGATCGCCTCGTGCGCGCCGCCGCCTGCAACTGCAGTCAAGTAGGAGCCGAACAGCGAGACCGCCGCCAGCACCGCGGTGGCAATAGCGAAACCCTTGGTCGCGGCCTTGGTGGTATTGCCGACGGCATCGAGCTCGTCGAGGATCTTCTGCGTCTGGGGTTCCGCGTCACCGAGGCCGGACATCTCCGCGATCCCGTTCGCATTGTCGGCGACGGGCCCATAGCTGTCCTCGGCCACAATCACGCCGGTCGTGGTCAACATGCCCAGGCCGCAGAGCGAGACACCGTAGAGCACGGCAATCGGCCCCTCGCCCGAGAAGATCAGGATCGAAGCCAGCATGGCACCGCAGATCACCAAGATGGCCGCCACAGTGCTTTCCAGGCCGTAGGAGAAGCCGGATAGGATGTTGGTGGCGGTCCCGGTCTGGCTGGCTTCGGCGATCTCACGCACCGGCGCGTGGCGCGTTGCGGTGTAGTACTCGGTCAGATGTGAGATCACGACCGCCAGCACCAGCCCGGCGCAGGTGGCCAGGAACAACCGCCAATCGGACGCGCCGTCGGGGCGCTTGAGATACAAGACCGTCGCCACGGCAAACAGCGCCGCCGACGCTACCGCCGACCAGTTGAAGCCGCGCAAGATGGGGCTCAGGGCGTCCTTGTCCGTCTCTTTGGACTTGACCAGCATGGTCCCGAGAATCGAAGTGAGCACGCCGATACCGCGCACAATCAGCGGAAACATGATCCACTTGAAGTCGAAGGACTCGCCGGGGTTCTTGGGTGCGCCCATGGACAGGCCGAGGATCAGAGAGGCCACCAGTGTGACCTCGTACGACTCGAAAATATCGGCAGCCATCCCGGCGCAGTCGCCGACGTTGTCGCCGACGTTGTCCGCAATCACGGCGGCGTTGCGCGGATCGTCCTCCGGGATGCCGACCTCGACCTTCCCCACCAGGTCCGCGCCGACATCTGCGGCCTTGGTATAGATGCCGCCGCCGACGCGCATGAACAGCGCGAGCAGACAGCCGCCAAAGCCGAAGCCCAGCAGTACATCCGTGGCCTGGAGGCCATAGATCATGATGATGATGGTGGCGCCCAGCAGGCCCAAGCCCACCGTGAACATGCCGGTCACGGTGCCGGAACGAAAGGCCAGCGTCAGAGCCTCACTCAGGCTGCGTCGCGCGGCGTCGGCAGTGCGGACGTTGGCCCGAACAGCCAGCATCATGCCCACGAACCCGGTGGCCCCCGAAGCGAGGCAGCCCAGCAGAAAGGCCACACCTCGCCCGGCCGCGATGAACCATCCCTTCGACAACGCCGTGAGTACCAGCACGACGAACAGGATGATCACCAACCACTTGATCGTGCCGAACTGGCGACCCAGGTACGCCTGAGCCCCCTCGCGGATTTGTTCCGCGATCTGCTGCATCTTCTCGGTTCCGGCGGGTGCGGCACTCACACTCTTGCGCAGGTACAGGGCGTAACCCAGCCCAATGAACGCGCAAATCAGCGTTCCCCACAGAATCATGTGCTCGACTGATCCGAAGGCTGCAACTTCCTGTGGCACAGCAAAGACCTCCCCCTGAACAGAAAACGGTTGTGGCCGGGCGCTCAGAGACTAGGCCCGGTTGCCAACCAAACCAGGCTGCCCAGTCCCACGGCCCAGCAATACAGCGCAAACCAGGTGAGTTTGGCCCTCTCAACCACAATAAGAACCAGCTTGATGGCGATCAGGCCGCTGACAAAGGCCACGAAAACCCCTACAGCATACTGCATCGGCCCCGCGATGGCAACACCCTGTGGCACAATGTTGGCAGTGACGCCCGGCACCACGGCCGCCGCAGCGGGTACGGCGTTCTCACACAGATCCTTGGCCTGCAGGACTGCCGCACCGAGAACGGCGGGCACCGACAGCAGGAAGGCGAACCGCGGCGCCGAGCGCCGGGACAATCCACGGCTCAGGCCCGCGGCGATCGTGCTGCCGGAACGCGAGATCCCCGGGAAGATCGCCACGGCCTGAGCGCAACCGATCAGCAGGGCGTCGCGCCATGTGAGTGTCTTCATCTCGCGCCGCCCGGTTGCGCACCGGTGCGCCAGGAGCAGGATCGCTCCCGTAACCAGCAGTGCGACCGCCACGCTGGGGGGCTTCTCAAAGGCCGATTCAAACCAGGACTTGAGCCCCACGCCCGCAAGGGCCGCCGGAACGCTGCCCAAGACCAACCAGCCCGCCAGCCTCGCGGAGGCCAGGTCATCTTGCCGAACCTCACGCCGCCTGACTGCCGAGATCAGCCATAGCGCCGCGCCACGGACGATCCTCCCCAGGTCGCGCGCGTAGAACACGATGACGGCGGCTGTGGTGCCCACGTGCAGCGCGACGTCGAAGCTCAGCGGCGCTGTCGGCCAGCCCGCGAAGGCGGGCAGGAGAACCAGGTGGCCCGAGCTGGACACCGGGAGAAACTCCGTAGCGCCCTGAACGAGCCCCAGCACAAGAGCCTGAAAACTGGTCACGCGACCGTCCCTGCCGAAGTCATTTCAGGCGGGCGTGAAATCCGCGGGACGCTGGTCCCGCCGGCCCATAAAGTGCTCGATAGCGTCGGCAATTCGCACCGCGGCATGGCCGTCGCCGTAGGGATTGACCGCCCGCGCCATCTCTCGGTATGCTCCCGGGTCACCCAGGAGTTCGTCGGCAGCGGCAGTAATGGCCTCCCGGTCGGTCCCGACCAGCCGCGCGACGCCCGCGGCGACGCCTTCGGGCCGCTCCGTCGTCTCCCGCACTACCAGCGCCGGAACCCCGAGCGCCGGGGCTTCCTCCTGAATGCCGCCCGAATCCGTGATCACTAGCGTGGCCCGTTTCAGCAGATGCACGAAGGTCAGGTATTCGGGCGGCTCGATGATCCGCACCCGGGGCGCCCCGCCCAGGATGGCCCGGGCGATCTCGCGCACTCGCGGGTTGCGATGAGCCGCATAGACCACGCGAACGTCCTCATGCCGCTGGGCAATCTCCCGGAGCGCACCGAAGATGCCCTCCATTCGCGTGCCGATGTTCTCCCGGCGATGGGCCGTCGCCAGTATCAGCTTGCCGTCAAAGTCGTCCACCCAGGTCAGGTCCGGCGGCCACGGCGGCGGCGCGCGGTCGGCAACCTGCTGCAGCGCATCCACAACTGTATTGCCGGTGAGATAGATCGCCTCCGGCGCCACACCGCATTCGGTCAGGTTCCGCCGGGCCTGCGCCGTGGGAGCGAAATGGACGCTGGCGATCTGAGTGGCCAGGCGGCGCATCATCTCCTCCGGAAAGGGATCGTAGATATTGTCGGTACGCAGTCCGGCCTCGACGTGGCCCACGGGAACTTGCGCATAGTAGGCGGCCAGTGCCCCGGCGAACATGCTCGCGGTGTCGCCCTGCACCAGAAAGAGATCAGGCCGTTGCTCCCCGATGACCTTCTCCAGGCCCACCAGGACGCGCACGGTGACGTCGGAGAGGCTCTGGCCCCGGGTCATGATGTCCAGGTCGCAGTCCGGCTCAAGCTGAAAGCAAGCCAGCACCTGGTCGAGCATCTCCCGATGCTGGCCGGTGACGGCTACTCGCAGCCGGAAGCGGTCGGGGCGGGCCCCCAGCTCCCGGCACACGGGGGCCATCTTGACCGCCTCCGGCCGGGTTCCGAACACGCACAGTACGCTCAAGCCTTGGTCCATTGCAGACCCGCCGATCCGTGCACCGAACACGGGATAGCCTAGCGCAGCAGCAGGAAGAGTACCAACGCCGCCCCACACGGGACCGCGGTCCACAAGTAGATGCGCACCACGGCTTCTTGCTTGCTCAAGCCCCGGTCCAGCAGACGGTGGTGCCAGTGCGACCGGTCCGCCTGGTGTACGGCGACTCGCCGGCGGAGGCGAGACCAGACCGTGCGACCGCAGTCGTAGAGGATCGGGCTGAAGGCCAGGACCGGGATGCCGAAACCGATCGCAGTCGCGGTCTTGAAGCCCCCGAGTACTGACAGTGCCGCCAACACATAGCCGAGAAACATAGCACCGGCGTCGCCCATGAAGATCCGATGCTGGAAGTTGTAGCGCAGGAACCCGAGACACGATCCGACCAGGGCTGCGCCGGCCAGCACCACCAGGTGAGAGCCTGCGGTCCCCAGCGTCAACAGCGCCATAGCGGTCAGCGTCGCTCCCACAATTGCCGTCACACCCGCCGCGAGGCCGTCCAGACCGTCAATCCAGTTCACGGCGTTGGTCATACCTACGATCCACAGGATGGTCAGCGGGGCGGAGACCCACCATTGCAGATAGATATACTGGCCCGGGCCGAGGGGGTCGGTTAGTACGTCAATTCTTGCGCCCCCGTGGAAGGCCAGGCACGCGGCCAAGAACTGAACGGCCAAGCGGGGACCCGCCGGCAGGGGTCGCAGGTCGTCCCAGGCCGACACCAATAGAATTAGCGTCGCGCCCAGGGCTACCCAGACCAGCCCGGTGTTGGGTTGCCAGAGCCCGCGGCTGACGGTCCACCAGGCGGCAAGACCCAGGGCCAGCCAGAAGGCCGCGAACATCGCCACACCGCCGCCGGTGGGCGTGGGCGTCTGATGCACGTCTCGCGGGCCGGGCACTGCCAGGGCGCCAATCCTGCGCGCCACTCGCTCCCACGCCGGCGTGAGGACGAGCGCCACGGCCAAGGCTCCGGCTCCGGCGATGGCCACAGGGATCAGCACTGCACGTTACTCCGGATTCGGCGGGCGGTATCGCACCAGCTCGACGCCGGCCTCGGCCAGCATCTCTCGCGACAGTTCGTCCGGGTAATCGCCTTCATAAACGATACGTGTCACATTGGCGTTGATCAGCATCTTGGCGCAGGTGACGCACGGTTGCGTCGTGACGTAGCACGTGACCGGACCTTCGAGCGCTACTCCGTGGATCGCGGCCTGCACGATGGCGTTCTGTTCGGCGTGCAGCGCCCGGCATAGCTCCAGGCGTTCCCCGGCCGGAATGCCCCGCTGCTGCCGCAGACAACCACCCCGTTCGTCGCAGTGCGCCAGGCCCTTGGGCGGGCCGTTGTATCCGGTGGCCAGGATGCGACGGTCTCGGACCAACAGCGCCCCGACCTTCCGCCGCAGGCAAGTTGCCCGTTTGGCCACCACGTGGCAGATCTCCATGAAGTAATCGTCCCACGCGGGCCGGCTCTGCGTCAAGGGCTTCTTCTCGCTCCCGGAGCTCATGGCCGGCGACTACCTTTGTCCAGAGCTGCCAGCTTGCCGCGGCGCCGGTCATGGCGCTCGGCATGGTCCACAGACGCACCCAGGAAGGCCAACGCTATTTCGCGCGCCAGTTCGGGCCCCACGACTCGCCCGCCGAGACAGAGCACGTTGGCGCCGTTGTGTTCGCGCGCCACGCGGGCGCTGTAGCTATCTTGGGCGTGAGCCGCGTAAATGCCTTCGATCTTGTTGGCCGCAATGCTCATACCGATGCCGGTGCCACACATCAGAAGTCCCAGTTGCGCCCGCCCGTCCAGCACGGCCCGGCAGGCGGCTGCAGCATAGTCCGGATAATCACAGGCCTGCGGTCCGTCGCACCCCACGTCCACCAGCTCATGCCCCGCCTCGGTCAGGGCGGCAACCAAATAGGACTTCAACTCATAACCCGCATGGTCTGAGCCAATGGCCACGCGCATGGCTGAACTCCTTTGATCGGGGCACAAGACCGGCCCTCAGATGATATCCTGCAAGCTGCCCCTCGCCGGTGGAACCGCAAGTCCGAGCAGTGTTGACTGCGCGCGCACACCGTAAGCAGACGCGCCTGCCCTGGGCGTTGACCGGCCGCTGGGACAGGCTGCGCACAACGTGCCAAACGTCGCCCGCCGCAACTGTGCTCGCCTCGCGGCGGGTTCAATCTGTTCGCTCACTATTCGCCTTGCTTCGGGGGCACCTTCGCCAGCCGCACCATGAATCGCGACCCCACGCCCACCTCGGACCAGTCCAGCCAGACGTCGCCCCCGTGAGCCTCGGCCAGGTGCTTGACCAGATACAGACCGATCCCGGTCCCGCTCACCGCCTGGCTGTCCACATTGTCGTCCACGCGATGGAACCGCTCCCAGATCTTGTCGCGGTGGTGCTCCGCTATGCCCAGGCCTTCATCCTGGACGCTGAGCAACACGCTGTCACCATCGTCTCGCCCGTCCACGGTGACGGTGCCGCCGTCGGGCGAGTACTTGATGGCATTGCCTACGAGGTTGGTGAGGATCTGATCAATCTTGTCCTGGTCGCCAATGATCGGAGGCAGGTCCGGCGGGACCGCGCAAACCACTTGGTGCTTGGTGGTGTACGACTGCTGGGCATTGCAGACGCGCACGCACAGTTCGTAGAGATTGACCTCGCTGAGCACCAGCTCCAGCGCCCGGCCGGCCTCGATGCGCGAGATGTTCAGCAGGTCGCTGATCAGCCGGGTGAGCCGATCGCATTCTTCGTCAATGATCTGGTAGAACTCGATCCGCGTGTCCTTGTCGTAGTACTCCTCCTGGTCTTCCAGCAGCGTCGAAATAAAGCCCTTGATCGAAGTCAAGGGCGTGCGCAGCTCATGGGAGACCGTGGAGACGAAGGCCGTCTTCATTCGCTCGACATTGCGGATGTCGCTGATGTCGTTGAGGATCGCGACGATGTTCTGAGTGCTGCCGTTCTCGCCCCTGATCAGCGTGGTCTGCGCCTGATAGATTCGCTCGCCCCTGGCAGGAGTGACCAAGGTGATCTCTCGCGCCAGTTCTTCGTCGTGCCGGACGGCGTCGCCCAACAGCCGCGCGACCTCGCCGTCGGTGAAGACCTCCGCATAAGGCTTGCCGGCGACATCGGCCTCCGACACGCCACAGATTTGGCGGGCTGCGGCGTTGACCAGGCTGATCTTACCGGCCCGGTTGATGACAATGACGCCCGATTGGATGCTCTGGAAGGTTGCTTCTAGCTGCTCCTTCTCTTCCTGGATCTTGATGTACAATTGGGCGTTGGAAATGACGGCGGCGGCCTGAGTGGCGAGCATCTCCAGCAGCCGCATATCGTCATCATTAAACCCGGGGGCGCCGCGCTTGTTGAACACGTGAATGACGCCGATGCACTGCTCGTCCACCACATGCTCGTCTTCGTCGCGCCGCTTGATGATTAGGGGGGCCGTGACGCCGCTGCGGACGTGCAAGAAGGCCACATTGTCCTTGATCGTCCGCGGGTCGCGAGCGGCATCATCGTAGCGCAGGGAGCGCCGCTCTCGGAACACCTGACCGGTGACGCCCTCCGTCGCTCTCACCTTGAAGGCTTTGGCCTGGTCCTCGGTGAGACCCATAGCGGGCGGCAGCACCTCGAGGACACCCGTCTCAGGGTTGTACAGCATGATCGCGCACTTTTCGCCCTGGACGATCATCGCCACCCGCCGGACCAGGCTCGAAAGCGTCTTGCGCAGCTCGGGACGGCTGGCGATCACCGGTGTGACCTCGGTCATGGTGGTCGCTGTCTCGAGCTGTTCCTCCAGCGACTTGATCTTGCGGGAGAGGTCGGCAACAACTAGCTGCAAGCGGTCCCGTTCGCGTCGGATGACGTCGGCGTCGCTCGGACCCGGGGGGAGGTCAGTCTGCCGAGGTTCGGGCGGCCTGGGATGGTCGGCCATGTCAGGAGCTTCCTCTTTACGGTGGCAGCAGATAGTTGCCTCAGCACCGACACCTTCGAGCAAGGCTGGCCCGGTCTGCAACAGGCGGCGGCTTGCCGGTGTTAGGGCCCACAGACAGCCGACCTCCGGCTCCCGCCCCTCTCTACCGCCGGCCTCGCTTGCGCCGCTTGGCATCCCGATTGCGACGCAGCACGGCCAGTCGTTGCTCGCTGGACTTCAAGAACTTGGAAAGCCTCTCTTCGAAGGAAGGGTCAGAATCCCGCCGATGCGGACGCCGGGGCCGTGCGGGCTGTTCGACAACGCCGCTCAGAGGGACCCGCGGCTCTGCCTGCTTTGCCGACAGTTCAAGTCGTCCCCGCGCATTGATTCCCAAAACCTTGACCTTGACGCTGTCGCCCTCTTCGAAGTAGTCCGCCACGTCCCGGACGTACGTGTCTGCGATCTCGGAAATATGGACCAGCCCTGTCTGGCCATCGGGTAGACGGACGAACACACCGTATTCCGTCAGCTTCGTAACCGACCCGTCAACAATCTGACCGACTTCGACTGCCATCGGATGCAGCCGCCTTCCCTGCAGACACGCCCCCACGCTGGACCCCACAGGGCTCCTTATGCCACCATCGAATTATAAGCAACGCGCAGACGTGTGTCAAGCTGAACCGGCTTGACCCAGACCACCACTTGGTCGCCACCTGAGCTTGCGGCTTTCGCCTCTCCCACCTGGACGGCGTTGCGGCCCCCCTCGCCGTGCAGTTGCTAGGGTTCCGTTCTCCCCCTCCGGCGTTCTCTGTCGGCCACCTCGGACCAGGGCCGGCCGAGAGCCCACAGCACGATGGCTGCGCCGGCAATCCACACGGTAACCGTCAGAGCTGCAGCCCAGGGGCTGGAGCTGCGGAGAGCGACCAGGCCCGCCAGGGCATAGAAGATGAGGACCACATCGGCGGCCCGTTTCCGGGGGTCCCGGCGAGGCTGGAAAGCACACCAGATCAACACACCGGCCAGGGCCAGACCGAGCGACCCTCCCAACAGCAGGGCGAAGGTCCTCAGCTCCGCGGCCGACATCCAGTCTCCGCCGGCCTGCGGCGCGGCGCTGAGCCATCCCGACATGGAACGCGCCACCAGCCCGCCGGACAGCGCGCCGAGGCCGGGAGCCAAGATGAGCGCCAGGAATATGCGCGCCATGGCCGGTTATCCGCGGAGGGCTGGGCCCTGCGCCTAACGCTTGGCTTTCTTGGGCACGCCTTCGGCGGCCGATTGCCAGGCCGCCTCCGTGAGTTGAATGGTTCGCAATCCACAGATTGGCGGTGCCTGGACTTCGTCCTTCTTTTCCAACGCATCCAGGAAATTCGTGTCCGGGTCCCAGGTTCTGTGGCCACTGAGGTCCGCGCTGCGCGTGCCCTCCTTGTCGCTCACAATTACTTCGCCGCCCCGGATGTACAGCGAAGCCTTGTCGCACCAGAGGGAGATGTCCTCGTGCCAGTCCACCGAGTGTCCGACCACGGAGATGTTGCACAGCGCCCCACCGCGGAACTTGCAGGAGATCGCCGTCAGGATGTCCACTTGGGCCGTCAGGTTGTCGGAATAGGCGAACACCTCGGCCGGCTCCAGGTCCACCATCCAGAGAATGATGTCCAGCAGGTGGCTGCCGCTGTCGTTGAGCTGGCCGCCGCCACTGAGCTCCGGGATTCCCCGCCAGCGGGTCAAGGCATTGGGCAGCCAGTTCTGCGACTGCAGTGCACTGATGAAGTTGACCTTCCCCACCTTCTTGGACCGGATCAGATCGCGACAGAACCGGTACGGCGCCTGGAAGTGGCGCTGGTATGAGACGCCGACCACCAAGCCGGTCTCCTCCTGCAGCTTCAGGATCCTCTTCGCATGAGAGGTCTTGCAGACCATCGGTTTCTCGGTGAGCACGTGCCGCCCGGCCTTCAGCGCGTCCACTATCTGCTGGTAGTGCGCGGTGTGTGCGGTGGAGATCTCGACGGCATCCATCTCCACGCTCTTGAGCATCTTGCGGTGATCGGTGAACGTGGGCACGTCCTTGAGCGTCGGGTGGTTCTGCACCGTCCGCGCAAAGGCGCCCTCATCAATATCGCACAGCGCCACGATCCGGGCTCGGCCGTCGTTGAGCAGACGCTTCATGTGCCCCTGCGCGTTGCCTCCACAGCCGATCATGCCAATGCGTATGGGCGGCTCGACCTTCTTGCGTCGCTTGCGGGCCATTAGTTCTCTCATCCCTTCGGCAGCCAAGAAATGTGCTCCGTGGCGGCTCCCGCTGGGCAATAGGGGCCCCACGGAGAAGTCGCTGCAAGGTTCCGCGATGTTCGGAAGGCACCTGCCTGAATCGGCCCAAATTCCAGCACGTGCTCTGCATTACCACAGACGGAGGCGCCGGGCCCCGCTCGCTCCCGGCGGCAGCCGAGGCGGGTGTGGTCGGTATGTAAAGGAATGTCAAGGAATATGCGCATAATGCTTAACAGCCATGTTCGCTCGCACCTCGCTCTCAGGGGGCCACACAGCCATTTTCGGCCCTTTCGGCGTTGACGAAAAGGCTCAAATTTGCTATACTATGATGCTACTGAAAGGCGTTGATTCGACACGACGCAAGAGGTTGTCGTGGGGCGCCCTGAGGTGGCCAGGAGGCGTCCCTTTTTGGTTTCGCCCGGACACCAGTCAGCAGGAGGAAACAACCGGTGCCCAAGCAGCAATACGACGCAAAACAGATCAAGGTTCTGAAGGGCCTGGAGGCAGTGCGCAAACGGCCCGCGATGTATATCGGCAGCACCGCTGAGCGAGGCCTACACCAGATTCTCTATGAGGTCGTGGACAACAGCATTGACGAGTTTTTCGTCGGCGCCTGCAAGAACATCGCAGTCACACTGTTCGATGGCGACCTGGTGTCGGTCGAGGACGACGGGCGCGGTTGCCCGGTAGATACGCATCCCACCGAGAAGCGTCCGGCGGTGGAGGTAATCCACACCGTTCTGCACGCCGGGAGCAAGTTCGGCGGCGGGAGCTACAAGGTCTCCGGGGGTCTTCACGGGGTGGGCGTCTCCTGCACCAACGCGCTGTCGGAGTGGCTGGAGGTCGAGGTGCGGCGGGACGGCAAGGTGTACTGGCAGCGATACGAACGCGGCGTGCCGGTGAGCAAGCTGGAGGTTCGAGGCAAGTCCAAACACACCGGGAACAAGACCACCTTCAAGCCGGACCCTCAGATCTTCACCGTCACCGACTTCAACTACGATACGATTGCCGGCCGTCTGCGTGAGCTGGCCTTCCTGTGTGGCGGAGTCCGGATCACGCTGCAGGACGCACGCCGCGGCCGGGAGCGCGAGGATACCTTCTACGAGAAGGGCGGCATCTGCGCGTACGTTCAGTACCTTAATGAGGACAAGCAGGTGATCACCCGCAAGCCGATCTACCTGTTCGGCTCGCGCGAAGGCACGGAGGTGGAGGTCGCTCTCCAGCACAACGACGGCTACCACGAGAATATCGTCTCGTACGTCAACGCGATCCACACTGCCGAGGGCGGGACCCATCTGTCCGGCTTCAAGACGGCGCTGACGCGAGTGATCAATCAGTACGCCCGGAAGGAGGGCCTGCTGCGCGAGCGGGATAAGAATTTCGTGGGCGAGGACGTGCGGGAGGGCCTGACGGCGGTGATCAGTCTCAAGCTGATGGCGCCGCAGTTCGAGGGACAGACGAAGACGAAGTTGGGCAACAGCGAGATCGAGGGCGTAGTCAACTCGCTGGTCGGCGAGCAGCTTGCCGAGTTTCTGGCGGAGCATCCGCGCGACGCCCGGCGGATGATAGACAAGTCTCTAACCGCGGCGCGCGCGCGGGAGGCGGCCCGCAAGGCGGCGGAGACGACCCGTAAGAGCGCGCTGGACGGCGCCGGCCTGCCGGGCAAGCTGTACGATTGCTCCAGCCGCAATCCGGCGGAGTGCGAGTTGTTCTTGGTGGAAGGCGATTCGGCCGGCGGCAATGCCAAGCAGGCCCGGGACAGCAAGTATCAGGCCATCCTGCCGCTGCGAGGCGTGATCATCAACGTGGAAAAGAACCGGCTGGACAAGATCCTGGACAATGCGGAGATCCGCGCGATGATCACCGCCTTCGGCACCGGCTTTGTCAACGGCGTCAACGGGAACGGCAACGATTCGGGCGACGGGCGGGACCAGGACGGAGAGGGCTCGAGCAAGTTCGACCTGTCCAAGCTCCGGTACGACAAGATCATCATCATGGCGGACGCCGACGTGGACGGCTCCCACATCCGCACTCTGATCCTCACCTTTTTCTTCCGCTACATGCGCCCGCTGATCGAGGACGGGCACCTGTATATCGCTCAGCCGCCGCTGTTCCGAATTAAGTACGGCTCGGACACGGTCTACGCGCTGGACGAGGAGGAACGCGACAAGATCACGGCCCGGCTGGGGCGCCGGAAGTACACGGTGATGCGGTTCAAGGGCCTGGCCGAGATGGAGGCCGAGGACCTGGCGGAGACTACCATGGACCGCGAGAAGCGGATCCTGCGGCGCGTTACAATGGAGGACGCCGCGGCGGCCGACAAGATGATCTCCAAGCTGATGGGCGACGCAGTGGAACCCCGGCGGCAGTTCATCGTCGAACACGCCCGCGAGGTCGAGAATCTCGATCTGTGGGCGTAGCACCAGGACGAGTCTTTGCCCTGTCCAGGACGCGCGCGGTCAGGACGGGGCAAACGCGTGTGGTAGGGGGGGCGGTCGGTCAGACCATCCGCGCTGGAATACGAAATCACTTCTAGACCTTTTCGGCTTCAAGAGCGAATATTCCGGACGCAGGCGGTCTCCTTGCGGACCCGCGCAACGCGATACCGCAGCAAAGGACAGGCCCGTGACATGGCGGTAGGAGCAGACGGCACCGATGGCAGATAACAACCAACGCATCGCTGAGATTGATCTGCAGGACGAGATGACGGGGAGCTGGGTGCAATGGTCGCTGGCGATCATTCGCTCCCGCGCTCTGCCGGACGTGCGCGACGGTCTGAAGCCCTCTCAGCGCCGGATTCTCGTGGCGATGGACGACGAGAACCTCGCGCCCACCGGCCCGCACCGCAAGTGCGCGGCCATCGTGGGCACGACGATGCGGGACTATCACCCGCACGGCGATCTCTCGATCTACGACACGCTGGTGCGGATGGGGCAGGACTTCGCGGCACGCTATCCCCTGGTGGACAAGCAGGGCAACTTCGGCTCCATTGACGGCGATCCGGCAGGCGCGCCGCGTTACACTGAGGCGCGTCTGAGCCCGCTGGCCGTGGAGATGCTGGAGGACCTCGACAAGGACACCGTTGACTTCCAGCCCAACTTCGACGAGCAGCGGCAGGAGCCGGTCGTCTTGCCCGGACGGTTCCCCAACCTGGTGTGCAACGGCAGCGCCGGCATTGCCGTGGGCTATGCGACGAATTTCCCGCCCCATAACTTGAGCGAGGTCTGCGACGGGGCCATCGCTTTGCTCGACAACCCCGATCTGGAGCCGGCCAAGCTGAGCAAGTGGGTCCAGGGGCCCGATTTCCCCACGGGCGGGCTGATCTTGGGGCTGAAGGGGATCCGCGAGTATTTCGAGACGGGCCACGGCTCGCTGACGATGCAGGGCCGGGCGGTGATCGAGCCGCTGGAGCGCGAAAAGAACGCGATCATCATCACGGAGCTTCCGTACGGGATCAGCAAGAGCAAGCTGACGCAGCAGATCGCCAAGCTGCACGAGACCAAGAAGATAGACGGGATCGCCGCCCTGCGCGACGAGTCGGACCGCAAGGGCATGCGGCTGGTGGTCGAGCTGCGGCGGGACGCCAACCCGCAGGTGGTGCTCAATCAGCTCTACAAGCGGACCCTGTTGCGCACGAGCTTCGGCGTCAACATGCTGGTCATCGCGGATGAGGTGCCGCGCACCGTCAATCTCAAGCAGGCTCTGGAGCTGTACCTCCAGCACCGGCGCGAGGTGATCACGCGCCGCACGCAGTTCCTGCTGCGCCGCGCGGAAGAGCGGGCGCACATCGTGGAAGGGCTGCTGCGGGCCATTGACATCATTGACGAGGTGATTGCCCTCATTCGCGCGTCGGCCAACCGCACCGCGGCGCGGCAGGGCCTGATCCAACAGTTCCAGTTCAGCGAGGCGCAGGCACAGGCGATCATTGAGCTGCCCCTGGGCGCCCTGAGCGGCCTGGACCGCCGGCGTTTGCGGGAGGAGTTCGAGCAACTGCAGGCGCAGATCGCGGACTATCGCGACATCCTGGCGCGCGAGGAACGCAAGACCGAACTGATCAAGGAAGACCTGCGCGACCTGAAGCGCAAGCACGGCGATGAGCGGCGCACGCGCATCGTGCCGGACGAGGCCGACGACATCAGGATCGAGGACCTGATCGCCGAAGAGGATATGACGATCACGATCACGCGGGACGGGTATGTCAAGCGGCTGCCGATGGACACGTACCGCGTGCAGCGGCGCGGCGGCCGCGGCGTGATGGCGCTCACGAAGAAGGAGGAAGACGAAGTCGAGCAGCTTTTCGTCGCGACGACCCACCACGTCATCCTGTGCTTCAGCAACCGCGGGCAGGTCTATCGGCTGAAGGCGTACGAGGTGCCGATGGCCAGCCGACAGGCCCGCGGCACGCCGGTGATCAACCTGATCCCTATCGAGCAGGGGGAACACGTCACCGCGACCGTCCCGATACGCGGTTTCGAGCAGGGCGGGTACCTGGTGATGGTGACGCAGGGGGGCTTCATCAAGAAGACAGCTCTGGAGCAATTCGACACGCCGCTGAAGGCCACCGGGATCCGCGCGATCACGCTCGAGAAGGGGGACGAGCTGCGGTGGGTGATGTGGAGCGACGGCAAGAAGGACGTTGTCATCGCCACCAAGAACGGCTACGCGGTGCGCTTCGACGAGGCGGCAGTTCGACCGACGGGACGCACTAGCCGCGGAGTCATCGCGATCCGGACCCGCAAGGGCGATCAGATCGTGTCCACCGACCTGGTGGACAAGAAGGACAAGCGGGAGCTGCTGGTGGTGTCCAGCAAGGGCCTGGGCAAGCGGACGAAGCTGACCGAGTACGCGGCCAAGGGGCGGGGCATCCAGGGCGTGATTACCCAGCGGGTGACTCGGCGCACGGGGCCGGTGGTCGGCGTTCAGGTCGTGGACGATGACGATCAGATCATGTGCATCACGGCCCACGGGGTGCTGATCCGCATGCCCGTGGAACGCATCCGCGTAAGCGGCCGGTCGGCCATGGGCGTGAAGCTGGTGGCCCTGGACGAGGGCGACGAGGTGCGATCGGTGGCCAAGATCGCGCGCGGCGAGGAGGAGAAGTAGGGCCGCCAGTGGCACACATCGGTGCAGCAGCATCCCCGTCACTAGCACGGGTTTCATAACCTCAACGATTAAGCACGATGCCGCGCAAACGGGCTCCTACAGCCAGAGGTTATGAAACAGCTTCTAGAGCAGTGGCGAGCGGCGCTCGGGAAGCGGGAGATAGGCGCGCGCTTTGGCCAGGTGTGAGACAAAGGTCGCCTGGATCAGCTCCTGGGCCCGACGACCCACGCGGCCGGACGACGTGTGCTCGCCGCCATGCGCCATGCGATGGAACATCTCGCGGAGCATGAACACGCGCGTGAACCGGCCAACCTGCGCTTCGAGATCCACCCAATCGTCGCCAATGACCCAGCCCGAGTCGGTGGTGATCGGCTCGCGGCGGCGTTCCACGGGGCGCCAGTCGCCCGGGTTGCTGTCGGGGGCCCAAGTCTCGTGTGGGTAGTGGTAGATCTGTTGCTGTGGATGGTATAGCGCCAGGCGTCCTTGGTCACCAATGAGCTCCCAGCCGAACACGCCGGGGTGCTCGCCGACCTGCAGCTCGAGCTGGGCTCCGGACTCGTACCCCACTTGCACGCTGATGTACTCCCCCAGCACGAGGCCCGCGCCGCGATCGCCGGGCTCGGCGTCTTCCCGCGTGCACTCGCGGCCCTCGATGGTGCAGTAGCCGTGCACCCACTGTGCCGGGCCCGCGAAGATGCCGACGGCGTCGAACAGGTGGCTGCCGATATTGTGCAGTTGGGGCCCCGCCCGCACGGACTTGCAGGAGCCGCGAACAAGGCGCAGCCGCCCGATCAGCCCCTCGTCAAGCATTCGACGGGCCTGCCAGTGGTACGGGTCGCTGCGGCGCTGGTGACTGATGACGAGCTGCACGCCGGCCCGCTCGCAGGCCTCGACCATCTGGTCACACTCGGCCACGTCGCAGGCCATGGGCTTCTCGCACAGCACGTGCACGCCTCGGGCTGCCGCGGCGGTCACGGGCCCCACACGGACATCGGCGCGGGTCGTAATCGTCACCAGGTCAAGCTGCTCGCGGTCGAGCATCTGCTCATAGTCAGAGTACAGCGCCGCAACCCCCGTCCGCTCGCGGAAGTTGGCACGCGCCTCCTCGCTGGGATCGGCCAGGGCCACGATCTCGCAGAGCGGATCCTCCGGCTGGCGGAGCTCGTTGTCCTCACGGAAGAACTCAAAGTCGTTGACATGCGAACGGGCGACGCCGCCATAGCCGATGAAGCCCACTCGAAGTGCCATATTCGATGCCGGAGACCCCCGGCCCACCTCGCTTTCGCGCAGCTTGTCTTGTCGGCCAGTGCAGCCTGTATTGAGCGTGCGAGAGGCAGGTTCCTCCCGGCCGGCGACAGAAGCTCATCACATCGAGCCTTTAAGGGGCGAGGGCAGGAGGTGCAACGGCTGTGGAAGCACCCGGTGAGGCGCTGTCAGTGGCCATTGACGCTCAGCAGGTGAAGATCGAGACCGACCGCGTGCGAGCCGCCGTGAACCGGCAGGGGTACACCAGCGGGGTCGCGGCCGGCAGCTTCGTGGACAAGGCATCCGGCGCGCGCGATCTGGGGTTCGGGTTGGCCATCGCCGATTTCCTACTGCGGCCCGGCTGGGGACCGGCGCAGGGGGCGCTTTCGTACAGCCGCGACCGAGCGGTACACGGCAACCTGCCGAAGCAATACGTCGAGCTGCCTCAAATCTGCACACAGGCGCGGGTGCTGCCCTGTCGCGTGACGCCGGGCGCCGATTTCGTTGCGGTCCAGCAGTGGTTCCAGTGGACGGAGGCCGCGGAGGGCTTCCAGCCCGGCTCACGCTGGGAGCAGACGCTGGTCTTCCCGCAGGGCCGGCGGTATTTCTTTGCTGCGGACCGGATCACCAGCGCCAACGACGTCGAGGGCCTGATTTTCCGGCTGGATCTGCCGGGCCACCTCAAGCACGACCAGGGCGACAACTTCAGCGCCGTCTACCTGAGCTACCACGGAGCTATTCCGGCAGAGAACTTCCGATCCGACTTCCCGCCGGACGCGCGTTACCTGTACCAGCGCGGCGACGAGCCGCCCGAGTACATGATTCGCGCCTACCACACGCGAATCGACGGCGAGGCGGGCCCGTGGCTGGCGGGGATTACGCTGGAACCGGCGGTCGTCAGCGAGGCGTGGTGCCACCAGCGCGGCTACGTCTGCTTCATCCAGGAGATCGGCGGCTTCGATGTCAAGGCGGGTCAGTCCTTCGGCGCGGCGTACATAATCGGGTGGTTCGATGACGTGGCCGAGATGGAGCAAGTAGCCTGCGAGTTTCGCGGCATCACCGGGATCGAGATCGAGGGCGAGACCTATCGCCTGGTTGGCGGCGACCAGCCGTCCGAGTAGCACGGGAGGCCGGAGGCACGGACACGGGGAGGACTTCGACGTCGCCGCGGTGAACGGCAATTTCGCCCAAGGCTTTTGCCTTGGATCCCCCTTAAGGTGGTGCGGCGTGAGAAAACTGGGATCGGTTCTTCTGCTGTGTGCCGTGGTGTTGCTGGTTGGTTCGTGTACGGTGAAGGTCGGCACCAAGGCTCAGACGGGCGAAACGACCGGCCCCAAGCCCGAAGCAAAAGGCCCCGCGACGACTGCGGCTGGGGCGCCGGAGAAGCCAGGCTCGACGGTAGAGACCAGCGAGGCGTCGCCGAAGGTCGTCGTTCTCAAGGTCGGCGACGAATATGACGAACAGACGGGCACCGTCAGTCACCAGACGAGGACGTTCCACCCGGAGAGCCCGGAGATGCACATTGCGGCCGGGATTAAGGGCGTGCCCAGCGGAGCCAAGATCAAGGGCTCGTTGCGGGCGATAGAGATTACAGGTCGCGATGGGACCGTGATGCGGGATATTGCCGGGCCCTCCGAGGAGCTCGATGCCCCTGCCGCGGAGACGACGGTCCACTTCAAGTTCACTGCCCCCACTGCGGGCTGGCTGCCGGGCTCGTATGCCATTGACCTGGCGGTGAACGGTGAAGTTATTGAGACGATTGACGTCACGGTGGCAGAGGCCACCGAGGCCGGTCCATCGTCCTGACTCAACGACCGGGTCGGATGCTACGCATTCGGCCCCTCCTCCGGGTGCCCCCGCGTGAGGGCCCGTTCGCCGGCCTGGCTTCGGTGCGGCGCGTCACGGCAACGGTTCCGGCCGGGAGAACGGGGCACATGTACTCGATCAGGCCCCCTGCCGTCTACATCCACGAAAGCGTCCTCGCCAAGCCCGAGTGCGTCGCTCGGATGGAGCGGATGCTGTCCGCCATTGAGGGCCCGGACCCGGTTACGGTTGACGACGCTCAGCTCAACGAACTCAGCGCCGCCGGAGAGTGGGACGTGCCGCGCCGCCTGGGCGAATTGCACCGCACGGGCGACCCGACGATCATCTTCAACACCTTCCGCTGGTGGACGCCGGAGCAGGAGGCCGAGGTCAAGCGGCGGTATCCGCACCTGGCCGGGCGCTATCTAATAGGGAACAACCCCTGGACCTATCGCGACGGCCGGGCGACCCTCAAGACCCACTACGGCGTCTGCCAGAACGCCTACGAGCTGCACTCGGCCTGGGGCTGCCTGCACCGCTGCGACTACTGCGACATCGGCACCTTCTTCAACATCATGCTGAACCTGGAAGAGCTGGTCGAGCGAGTGGACGCGCTGGTCCAGGCCAATCCGTGGCTGCAGCTTTACAAGTACGACAACCATACCGACACGATCACCCTCGAGCCCGAGTACGGCGCCTCCGAGCTGATGGTGGGTTACTTCGCCCGGCAGCCGGACCGATACCTGATGCTGTATACGAAGAGCGCCAACGTGGACCATCTGCTGGAACTGGACCACCGCGGACACACGATCATCTGCTGGTCTCAGTCGTGCGAGACCACCAGCCGGCTGATCGAGAAGGGCGCGGCGACGTGCTCCGAGCGGATCGCGGCGGCGGAGGCCTGCCAGCGGGCCGGGTACATCGTGCGTGGGCGCTTCTCCCCCATCGTGCCGGTGAAGAACTGGCGCGAGGAGAACGCGGCGATGATCGAGGAATACCTGACCCGCGTGCGGCCCGATGTGATCACGATGGACACGTTCAAATGGCTGGCGCCGGAGAAGGTCGGCGAAATCCTCGACCTGTCGCTGTGGGACGACGAGTACCAGGGCTATGTGGAGAAGTTCGCGGCGATGGACCCGACCGAGCGTCCGCGCCCGATCATTCCCCAGGGCAAGCAGCTCTTCCCCGACGAGGCGCGCGCAGCCATCTACCGGTTCTTCCTGCAGGAGATCCGGAAGTTCGCTCCCGAGGTTCCCGTTTCGCTGTGCGGCGAGACGCCCGACATGTGGCAGGAGCTGGCCGCCGAGCTGCACATGAGCCCCGACCGGTACGTCTGCTCGTGCGGGCCCACCAGTGTGCCCGGCAATCCGCTGCTGGACCGGTAAGGCGCCTCGCTTCAGCCGATCAGCGCGCGCAGATACTCCAGGTTGGCCTTCCCCGCGGCGACGGGATCGTCGGTCGCCGGCGTTTCCAGCATCAGGTACCCGTCGTAGCCGATGTCCTGCAGCGCCCGGAGGCACTCCGGGATTTTCACAAGGCCCTCGCCCAGCAGCTCGCCCTCGCGGTCCTTCACGTGCACCTGCTTGATTCGGTCGCCGAGTAGCTTGATCTCCGCCACAGGGTCCTCCCCGAAGGCGGTGGCGTTGCCGATGTCGTAGTACACGCCGACAAAGGGCGAGCCGACCCCGTCGGCCAGCTCAATCAGGTCCGCGGCCGACTGGGCATAACCCCGTCCCACGTTTTCGAGGGCCAGATTGACGCGATGTTCTTCGGCCGCCGGCACGCAGGCCTTGGTTTCCTCGATCCAGCGGCGGGTGCCCTCCGCGGGTTCGACGTCCGGGCCGGGAGTCACCGGGAGCAGCATCACCTTGGCGCCCAGCTCCCCGCAGTGGGCGGCGGCCTCCTGCGTCAGCTTCCTGGCGGCGGCGCGGACGGATTCGTCCGGATCGGCGAAGCTGGCCTGCCAGAACGAGTGCAGGCACAGCGAGGCGAACTCTGCTCCCCCCGCCGCCTGCGCCGCAATGGTTCTGCGTCCGTCGGCGGACCACAGCAAGGTCTCCGCGTAGTCGTCAAACCGCACGCCCAGCTCCACCCCATCGAATCCGATCTCCGCCGCCGCGCCGAACAGCTCCTCCCACGGGCGCTTCAAGCAGCCGTCCATAATGCCGATCTTCATGTCGCTTCTCCCTTTCATTTGCAGCGCTACGCCCGGCAAAGGATGCTTCGCGCAGAGCGCCGATAGTCCTTGCCGGAAGGTGACAACCCGCGGACTGCCGAAGACCCGCAAATCCGGCGGGGCTAGACGCCGTGCACGGGAGAGCAAGCGGTTATGGCTTGGTGGGAAGAGCCGGTGCGCATGATGCGCCTGGAGTACATGCAGGACCTGAAGCGCATGAGGGACAGCGACCTGGACGAACTGGCGCGAAGCAAGCGGCAAGACTGGCACGTCAACTGTGAGTGGGTTATCGGCACGCCGGGCATCGCGCCGGGGCTCGGGCATTTGACGACCTTCAACACGCCGAAGTTCGAGAAGTACTCGGACCTGGGTGATTTCGACCTGATCCGCGAGTACCTGCCGCATGCACGGCGATACGGCCTGCACGTCCTGGCCTATCTGAACATGCACTGGTATGCGTACGACTTCGCGGACCGGCACCCCGGTTGGGAGCAGGTTCTGGCCGACGGCACGGCCTACGGCCGCAAGAGCCCGCTGTACGGCTCGGGGACGACCTTCTGCGTCAACAGCCCGTGGCGCGACTGGGCCTTCGATTTGGTCCGGGAAGTGATGAAGACCGGGGTGGACGGCGTGTTCCTCGACGGCCCCGTGGTTTACCCGGGGTGCTGCTACTGTCCGGCGTGCCGGGAGAGGTTCCAGGCGGAACACAACGCGCCCATCCCTGAGCGTGAGGACTGGTCCGATCCACTGTGGAAGGACTTCATCGGCTTCCGGGAGGCCTCCCTGGCGGGCTTCTTGCGGGAGGCGCGGGACGCCATGAGAGAGATCGAGCCCGAGGGCGTCATCTTCCTGAACGCCGGCAGTTGGCACGGGGGCGCCTGGCGCGTGGCGCGGGACATCGAGACGGTCGGCCCGTACCAGAACTTCAACGGAGCCGAGGCCTTTTTCCATCCCGGACCCCGAGAGCACATTAATCTGTTCTCGGCGGTGGCGGCCAAGCACCTGGTGGCCGGCGGGAAGCCGGCAGTGGTGTTCAGCGACCACGCCCTCGGCGCGTGGCACTACCTGCCGCTGCCTCCGGCGGAGGCCCAGTTGGCGATTGCCCAGACAGTTGCCTGCGGAGCCAATCCGTGGTTTGCGATCTTCGACTACAGTCTCGATCACGCCCGGGAGGAGAGCCTCGAGCCGATTAGGGCGATCCAGGGCTTCCTCGAGGAGAATGAGGAGTACTATGTGGGCAGCGAATCGGCCGCCTCGGTGGCGCTGCTGTACTCGTCGCAGACCAACAGGTACTACGTGTCCAAGGAGACAGCACTCTATCACGATCCCGGGTCGGTGCGGGAGCGCGACCTTACACTGGAGGCCGGTGCCGAGGAGCATGTGGATTGGCCCGCTCGCAAGCGGCTATGCGACAGCCTGCAGGAGGGCTGTTTTCTGGGCTTCTTCACGACGTTGTCCCGGGCGCACATTCCCTTCGATGTGATCCTGGAAAGCGCCCTGAACCGCAGGGCCTTGTCGCGGTACGAGGTGGTGATCCTGCCGAATGCGGCCTGCCTGTCGCTGGAGCAGGCGGCGGCAATCCGGGAGTTCGTCGAGCATGGCGGCAATCTGCTGGCCACCTTCGAAAGCGGCCGGTACGACGAGCGGGGCCGGGAGCACGACGAGCATCCTTTAGCCGAGGTGTTGGGGCTGGAAGCGATCGAGGGCGCCTTCGCGCCGGCGGCGGCCGAAGAGTACATGGAGATGGGCCAGGCCACCTATCTCAGAGGCGTAGTCGAGCCCGGCGCGTGGCTGCCGCGGCCAGTTTACGCCTTGCAGGCCAGGCCCGACCCGGAGGCGGCAGTGGGCGGGCACATCATGCGACCGCTGGGCAAGGTCTATGTCGCGCCGCGCGGGCCCTCGGAGTTCCCGGCAGTCTGGGTCAACAGCCTGGGCATCGGCCAGTGCGCGTACCTGCCGCACCTTCTGGGTCACTTCATTGCCCGGTACAAGCTGCCCCAGTCGGAGGGGTTCGCCGCCGGGCTTGTCCGGTCGCTGCATGGGGACCCGCTACCGCTTCGCACCGAGGGAGCTCTGAGCCTGCAGATCGAGCTCCGCCGGCAATCGGCGCATAATCGGCTGATCGTTCATTTTGTGAACCACACCGGCGACATGCAGCGCCCCATTGCCGAGATCGTGCCGCTGTTTGACGTGCAGGTGTGGTTTGCAGGTCCGGAGCCGCGTTCAATACGCCTACCGGCCACGAACGAAGAGCTGACCTTCCTGCCGGCAGGCGAAGGCGGATGGATTCGCGTGCCGCGCGTGGACCTATACCAGCTCATGGTCGTTCAGTACTAGGGGCGCGAGACGAGTGACTGTGCGCATCACCGGCTATCGGCCGGAGCAGACGGCGGATGTGGCCCGGCTGCTGGACGCGGTCAACGCGGAACTGCGGCGAATGCCGCCGCTGTCCCCCGACTGGGACGAGTTTCCGCCGGTGGGAAGGGACGACGTTGCTGAGCGGATTGCGCAGGCCGGGAACCCGGAGCGCGCGATCTGGGTCGCCCGGGACGGGGCGGAGATTGTCGGCACGGCGGCCTGCCGTCCGGAGCTGGACAAGGGCGAAGCGGCCCTGGAGTGGCTGGCGGTTGGCGAGCCCTATCGTCGTCAGAGGATCGGCACGGCCCTGCTCGATCGCTGCCTGAAGTTCGCCGCGGCAAGTGGCGCCCAATCTCTGCGCACGGCTGCCTGGGTGGACAGCCGCTTTGAGCCTGCGGTGCGGTTTCTGGAGGCGAGCGGCTTCGTCGTCCACGAGCCCGAGCGCCACAACATCACGATGGAGCTCGATATTGACCGCTGGCAGTCGCGCCCACCGGAGCTGCCAGCGGCATATGAGCTGACCACCTTCCAGCCGGGGGATGAGCGTGAATGGACCCGGGTGAGAAGCGCGGTGTTCGGGGAGTGCACGGTGGGGTGGTTCGTGGAGCGCTTCAGTAGCCGGCCGAACTTCGATCCGGGCGGGTGGTTCTTCGTGGAGCATGAGGGCCGTAAGGTCGGTATCACGGGCGCGATGGTGCACTACCACGATGCGGCCAGGACCAGACCCAAGGGCGCCATCATTGAGTATGTGGGAACGCTGGAGGAGCACCGCGGCCGAGGC
>JALGUG010000013.1 GCA_029820995.1 Candidatus Zipacnadia bacterium | reverse complement strand
TGAAGGCGGGCCGGATGGGGCCCCTACCCCATCACGGCCCCTCCACGTCACCGCATTACGCTCAGTTGCACACCCAAGTCCAGAAGTGACTCCACAACCTCAGCCACCAACCGGAGTCGCGCCTGAAGGCGGGCCGGATGGGGCCCCTGCCCCATCGCGGCCTCTCCCTTGGAGCTGCCACAAGGGTAATCAAAGAGTTCCGTAGGGGCGCACACAAATGCGCTCCTACAGGGGTCTTGGAACCACTTCTAGTCAATGGCGGGGTGGGACTGCTCAGTCCTCAACGGAAGACCGGGATCGGGAGAGGGAACTGCGGCCCGCCGGTTCCGCTGGTGTCGAGCAGCGCCGCCATCTCCCGAGGGTCGCGGGTGGCGCGCAAGGCCAGGGCCTCGAAGTCCTGGGCGAGCCCGGCCCAGCGGTGGTCGTCCGTGAGGGCCGCCAAGCCCTGGCAGTATCCGGCGACCAGATGGAGCTTGCCCAGAAGATGCACGCCGAGCAGATCAACGGACCTGGTGCGCTGATGCTCGGCCACCAGGGCCTGCAGAAAGACGCCCAGCCGCTTGCGCTGCTCGGTGAGCTTCGCGGTGGACGTGGCCCATGCGGGGAGCTGGAGCAGGAGTTGCTCCTCAGCCTGCTGCGCCGGGGCATTCAACCACGTTGGGCCCGGCTCCGGCGGCTTGAGGCGCTCATTGAAGTGCAACCGGAAGTCCATGGGATTGGCGAGAGCGCGGCCCGAGCGGAACTCGGGCAACTCAACCAACTCATCGTGTACCGCGGCATAGCCCCGGCCAGAGGGGAACCGCTTATGCAGGGCCCGCGCCAGCAGATAGAGCGTCTGCATGACTGAGCCCTGAAGCGCCAGGTCCGCGGCTTCGCCGTAGGTCAGCTCGGAGGGAGCGCGATCGCAGAGTGCCTCGGCTCTGCGGTCTATCTCGTCATACTTGGGCAGCAGGTCCTCCAGTTCGCGCAGCAGCGCCTCTTCCGGCAGGCCCTCTGTTTCGCCCTGCTGGCGGATCTGGTTGGCCAGCGCGGTGAGACGATTGCATTCGGCGATGACGTCGGCGAGCGATTCGCTCCACGCCGGCGTCGCCACGGTTCCGATAGCAAGGAGCGCCAAGAAGATTCGCATGGAGTTCTCCTGGCCGGGCCCTACCGTCCTCCGCGCTGGGGCCTGGGCATCAGCGTCACCTCAAGCACTGTCTGCTCGCCTGCAGTGACACTCACGTCCTTCTTGAAGAAGCGCCGGAATCCGTTCTTCACAGCCATGACGCCGTATTTCGCCTGCGGCACGCCCTCCAGGACGGCGACTCCCTGCTCGTTGGTCTGCTGGAAGCGCCGATTTTTCTTGCTGTCCATCTTCCAGAGCACAACGCGCGCTTTCGCCACCGGTTGCTGGTTGGAGGTCCGCACGGTGATCTTCACGGTGCCGGTCATCGGCGGCGCCAGCTTGGCGTCGAGCTTGAACTGCCCCGTGTACTTCTGGCCGGGTTCCAGGTGCAGGTCCTTGACTTCCAGTCCGCCGACGCCCGGCTTGGTCAGCATCAGGACGTATTTGCCCGCCTGTAGGCCCTGGATGTGCAGCACGCCGCCGCTCTTAATGCGCACCACCTCGCCCTGACGACTGGGGCCCTCCTTGATGAGGCACTTGCCCTGGTCCGCCGGTTTCCCGTCGGGGGCCGTCACGATCACCACGATCTGGGCCGGCGCTCCCTCGGCCTCCAAACCGAAGGTGAGCTTCAGCAGCTTGCCCGCCTGCACTGTGACCCCTTCGCGGCGCTGGGTCTTGAAGCCGGCCGCCGACACCTCGAACACGTAGGTGCCGGCCGGCACGTTGTCCAGGCGGAAGTGCCCCTGCTGGTCCGTGAAGGCCCGGGGCGCCCGGGGGTCATTCTCCTTGACGATGGCGACTCGCGCCCGGGGGATGGGCTTGCCACGCTTGCTGCGCACATAGCCGTCTATCTTGCCGGGCTCCGCGCCTTCGTCTGCAGCCCAGGCTGCTGCTCCGGTACAGAGCACCAAGAAAGCCACGCGGAGCAATCGCACCGTGTTCACCTGCCGCCTCCTGCTGCACGCCTGGCGTGGCCGCCAGGCAGGTCTGCACTCTCCCTTATTGACACCGCCGTGGCGCGAAAGTTGCCTTGAGCTTCAGGCGTGCTCAGCAGGGAGGGTTGCGGCGCGGCAGAGCGAAGAAGGCGTGCGTGTTCTCTCCCTCGGCAGGTGGTGATGCTTGTGTCGTCTCTCTGTGAGTCCGGTGCCCGCGTGCTGGTGACCGGTGGTTCCGGCAACGTAGGCCGCGTTGTGATCGAACGCTTGAAAGCCCGCTACGAGGTCGCGGTGTTCGACCGGGTTGCACCGCCGGAGGGTTTCGAGTGGATTGAGGGCGACATTCTCAGCCTGGCGGACTGCGAGCGGGCGGTGCGGGGCTGCGAGGGTGTGGTGCATCTGGCGGCGATTCCGAATCCACACAACGATCCTGCGGACCGGGTGTTTGAGGTCAACGTGATGGGCACGCAGCGCGTCGTCGCCGCGGCGGCGGCCGCGGGCGCTCGCCGGCTGGTCTTCGCGAGCAGCGATTCGACTTGCGGGTTCGTGTTCGGCGAGGGAGAGATCAAGCCGCTGTACGCGCCGGTGGACGAGGAGCACCCGCTTCGCCCGCGAGATGCGTACGGATTGAGCAAGCTGGTTGGGGAACAGATCTGCCGGGCGCACACGCGCAATTCGGGCCTCGAAACGGTCTGCCTGCGCTACTGCTGGGTGTGGTGGGAGCAACACTACCGGGACATTGAGCGCCTGAGTAGCGACCCGGCGAGGTTCACCGGCCAGCTCTGGGCGTACGTGGACTGCCGAGACGTCGCCCAGGCTGTCGAGAAGTCGCTCGCCACGCCCGACTTGACTCACGAGACGATGTTCATCTCGGCGGCTCGGACGTTCTTTGAACAGCCGACCGTGGAGCTGTTGCAGCAGTACTATCCCGAAACCGAGGTTCGTGACCCCGCGTACTTCGAGGCCGATCCGCACCGCACGCCGTTCAACTGCGGGCGCGCACGCGAGCGCATCGGGTACGAGCCGAAGTTCGACTGGCGCGACATCGCAAAGAAGTGAACCGCAAGCTCCAGAACGCCAAACAGCCACCCGAAAGGGGGGGCTGCATGCGCTCACGTGCGTGTTGCCACAGCGAGGAAAGGATGCGGGCTATACGCGGCCAGCCAGGTTGTTGTACTCCTCCGCCGTCAGCCCCAGATCAGCGACAATTCTTCTGAGCAATGGACGAACGATAACGGCTGAACCGTGGTCAGGGATGGTGGTGGTCCGCCCCTCGCTGTTTTGGAACAGACAGTGACTGCCTTTTCGACGCTTGAGGGAGAAGCCGCACGCCTCTGCCACACGGCGCAGCTTGCGGTATGGCAGTAGCTTCAGGCGACTCACGAAGCCACGCTCACGTGCCGGATCTCGACGAACTCCGGTGGGGGCTCAAGGTCCTCTACGTGCTCAAGGTGCAACTCGATCGCTTCCTGGATATTTCGGTCAAGCTCTTCGATCGTTGGGGCTTGACTGTAGCAGCCCGGCAGTGCGGGAACGCTCCCGACGTACCATCCGCTCTCCAGGTCCCTCTCCACAACAACAGTATACGTGGCCATGAGCTACCTCCGCAGTCTTCTCCCTTTACCCCTCCACGCATTGTACCCGGTCGAGAGCGCGGCAACAAGACCTTCTTTGGCTGAGGTATGTCAAGATCGCGATATACGGCGCTTAGGCCGCTCGGGGCCCAAAAGGCCAAACAGCCACCCGAAAGGGGGGCTGCTTCATTTACTTCTGGTGGACCGGAGCGGACTCGAACCGCCGACTTCTTCCGTGCGAGGGAAGCGCTCTCCCAACTGAGCTACCGGCCCAGTGCAGTGATTATAGCACGTTATGCCCGGTTGTCAAAGGCCTAGATGACGCGACAGGATCTCCTTGAGCTCCGCGGCGTTGTGCGGGGCATGGCCTTCAACGTCGTTGTCGAAGTACACATACACGTCGCGGTCCTCCGCAGCCCACTTAGCAATGTGCTCTGCCCAGTCCTGCAGCTCGGCCCGCGTGTAGTTGGAGGCATACATCTGCTGATGCCCGTGCAAGCGCACGTACACGAAGTTGGCCGTGGTCTCGAGGGCCGGCGGATAGCGCGCCGAATCCGCAATGGTCAGCGCGGCGTTGGCCTGCCAGAGGGTCTCGTACACTTCCGGGCAGAACCAGGACTGGTGGCGAAACTCGAAGGTGGCGCGGAGGTCCGCGGGGATCTGGCGCAGGGCGGACTTTAGCAACTCGATATCGCACCGCAGGCTGGGCGGAAGCTGGAACAGCAGAGGGCCGAGCTTCTCGCCCATGGCGCGCACGCGGGACAGGAAGAACCGCAGGGGCTCGGCGATATCGGCCAGGCGGCGAGTGTGGGTAATCGCTTTGGAGACCTTGACCGCAAAGAGGAAGCTCTCGGGCGTGCGGGCGGCCCACTTGACGCAGGTCTGCTCCCGGGGTGCATGGTAGAAGGTACTGTTTAGCTCGACAGTGTCGAACTGTGTGGCGTAGTACTCCAGCTCCTGGCCGGCCTTGAGGTCCTCCGGATAGAAGACGCCACCCTTCCAGTGCTTGTATGACCAGCCGGATGTGCCGATGCGGATCTGCGGCATGCTTAGTTGGCCCCAGCTCACCACCGGAGCCGTATCAGACCAGCCGAGCGGCCCGGGCGCCCTCGAGGACCGCCTCGAGCGCCGTTCGCGGCGCGTTCATATCTCCTGCGGTGTGGACCTCGATCCCCGCTTCTCGTAGCGACGCCGACATGGTATCACGGGGCCGACGCCCGATAGCAAGCACGACGGCATTCAAGTTCCGCAGGCTCCACGGCCCCTCGGGCGTCTCGAGCACCAGGGCGCCCTGGAGGACCTGCTTGGCTCTCGTTTCCACGAACACCTCGACGCGCAGGTCGTCCAGGCGTTCCCGCAGGAAGGCGCGGGGAGCGCTGACCATGTCCTGACCCAGGCGATCGTGCTCCTCAACGATGGTGACGCGACACCCCCGTTCGGCCAGGAAGTGGGCCGTCTCGGGGCCGGTCCAATCGCCGCCGACAATCGCGACCTGTCCCTGTACCACGGCCCGGCCGGCCAGCACGTCGTCGGCCGCCACGAGGTGCAGCGAGCCGTCTCCCCAGAGCTCTTGCGGGGGCTCGCGCGGCGTGCTCCCCTGCGCGAGAATCACGGCTGCGGGCGAGAGCGCGAGCACGTCATCCGCAGTAACCTCCGTGTTCAGCTTCACGTGCAGATCCAGTTGGCCGACCTGGCGGATAAGCCACTCTAGATACCGGAGCAGGTCCGCCTTGCCGGGGGGAACCGTGGCCAGGCGGAACTGCCCGCCGAGCGCGTCGCGCGCCTCCAGCAAGATCACCTCGTGACCGCGCAACGCCGCCACACGTGCCGCCTCCAGTCCTGCCGGGCCTCCGCCAACGACGACCACGCGCCGGCGTTCGGGCGCGGGCCGAAGCTCGAACTCGGCTTCCCGCCCGGTGGCCGGATTGGTCAGACAAATGGTGTGCCCCTCGGGACTGGCCCGCCGGTCGAGGCACCCAAGGTTGCAGAAGATGCAGGGGCGGATGTCGTCCTCGCGTCCCTGGAGCGCCTTGTTCGGCCACTCCGGGTCCGCGAGCAGTGATCGGCCCAGCGCGATGAGGTCGGCCTTCCCCTGGGCGATCACGCGGTCGCAGAACGCCGGCTCCCACAGCTTCCCGACGGTGATAACGGGAACGCCGACGACGCCCTTCACGGCCGCGGCGTTCTCGACCTGGTAGCCCTGCCGGCCGTAGTACGGATGGGCGGCGTGGATCGCCGTCTCGCCCAGACAGACGGAGACGCTCAGCGCACAATAGCCGTAGCTCTCCAGCAGGGGTGCGAGCCGCAGGGCCTCGTCCAGATGGAGGCCATCCTCCACGTATTCCTCCGCGCTGATCCGGCACCAGATGGGGAAGTCTTCCCCCACGAGTTGCCGCGCCCGCTCGATGAGCCGCTGCGCGAAGCGCGTGCGGCGCCTGGTGTCGCCGCCGTACTCGTCCGTGCGGCGATTGGTGTGCGGCGACAGGAAGGAGGCGCCGAGGTATCCGTGCGCCATGTGGATTTCGACGCCGTCGCATCCGGCTTCGGCGGCGCGTCGCACGCCCTGGGCGTAGGCCTCGACAATCTCCTCGATCTCGGCGAGGCTCATCTCGTGCGCCGGACTGCCGTCGGGACAAGGGACGCTGGAGGGGGCCTGCGGCGCGCGGCCAATGACCTCCCGGCTCGCCTGGCGGCCGCCATGGTTGATCTGGACCGCGATGCGCCCGCCGGCGTCGTGGACGGCTTCGGCGAGTCGGCGGAAACCGGGGATATGTTCGTCCGAGTAGATGCCCAGCATTGAGGCTCCGGTCAGCCCCGCCGGGTGCGGGGTGGTGTGCTCCGTGATGTTCAGGCCGACGCCGCCCCGGGCGCGGGCCACGTGATAGGCGAGGTGTCGATCGGTGACGGCGTTGTTCTGGTCGGCGTAGCCGGTCCCCATGGGAGCGAGGACGATGCGGTTCGGGAGGTCCAACTCGCCCAGCCGGACCGGCTCGAAGAGCGCTTCGTAGCGTGGCAATCATATCACCCACTCTCGTCGGGCTAGGGACCCTTTCTCCGGTTGAGCGGAGGCTTCCTACCGGCAGACGAAAAGGAGCGGGCGCAGCACTTGGCCACGCCCGTTTCCGGCTCAAGGTAGTTCTCGACCGACGGCTCTACGGTATTGCCGTGCGCCCAGAGCAGCACGGGCGCCAGGCTGGGGACCTCTCTACGGCGCGTTGTGCACTTGATGGTCGTAGGAGAGCTGCTCCCAGGCGATTCTCTTCATCCACTTGGCATGGCCATCCACGAAGGAGAAGTTGCCGCCGTCATTGTGCCGTTTGCCGTAACCGCCTGTGGTGGTGGCGTTCCAGCCATTGACCGAGGCGGCATTGGGAATGCGCTCACAGGACCAATCGGCGGTGAGGATGCAGTCGGCGGGCTGATCTATCTCCGCCAGCGCGCGGCGACCGGGCCCCCACAAGGTCCCACCGCTGTAGGGGGAGCGGTAGATGTTGTAAGCGTAGCTGATCGCGCCGTGGCGAAGCCGCGCGTCGGACTCGGGGTGGTGTCCGGTGCTAGTGCAGTTGGTGCCGGTGCCTGAAGGGCAGATCAGAACCTGCTGGTTCTTGAGATAGGGTTGGATCTGTTCGTACCAGAGGATGTTCATGCCGTAACCGTATCGGGGTAGGGTTTCGTCATAGTCCTGGGCGTACATCAGGATGCCGAGTGCAATCTGTTTCTGATTGCTGAGGCAACTCGTCTGCCGGGCCTTCTCCCGGGCTCGCGCGAACACCGGGAAGAGGATCGCCGCTAGGATTGCGATGATCGCGATGACGACCAGCAACTCAATCAGTGTAAAACCTCTCTGTCGGATCAAGGCATGCCTCCTTGTGTTTTCGACGTCATCCAATATTCATTAATACTACACGGTTTTGCACTGTCGCAAGGGATTCTAGCTTACAATGCGAAAACCATGAGTGTGGTGCGGATATGTGTGACGGCGGGAGGTGGCCAGGATGATCCCGATGGAGTGTGCGTTGAGCCGACTGGGTTCCCGGTTCACGCTGAACTTCAAGCCGCACGCCCGGGAGGTGTGGGTTTCGGCCCTGGGCAAGTTCCTTGACGATCCCGCGGACCTGGCGGTGGTCTTCCGACTGGCCAATGGCGGGCAGGTTGCCTTCCCCTTCACAAAAGCGTATCCCAACTTCGCATATGTGGAGCAAGAGTATACGATGAACGGTGTTACGTTTCGCGGGCACTCCGCGGAGCTGGGGCTGCGCGCGGAGCTGCAGGTAACGGCACCGTTCTATCCGCGGGATGTTCGTCTGAGCATCGCGCCGTTCTTCTACGTGACGATTACGGTGGAACCGTTGAGCACCGGCATCCACTGGCAGAGGGTGCCCAAGGAGCTCCCCCGGCAGGGCGAGCTGGTGCTAAAGCTGCAGCGCGAGGTCGCCGAGGCCTCGACCACGCCGGAGGGCTTGCGCTGGGAGTACGAGGTTCCGCTGGTGGAGCGCCGGGGGCAGAGCGACCGGACGTTCACAGGTGACGCGAGTCTCGCCGGTGCGCCGCGGGCCGCCTGCACGGAGCTGCTGGCGCCGCTGGAGCCGGGTTTGGAGCCTGCGGCGGGAGCGTTCGTGCTGCCGCTGGACCTGGAGGCCGGACCGCAGCGCTTTGAGTTCATCTGGGCCGCGCACACGGGAGCGCACGTGATGGAGGCGCACGAGGAACCACGACGGTTCAAGTACACGGAGAGCCTGGGGTCCGTGGAGGAGGTGGTGGCCTACGCGCGCGGATCTCGGGAGGACATCTTACGCCGCAACCGCCGGTTCGAGGGCCTGTTCACCGACAGCAGCCTGACCAAGGTGTGGCAGGATTTTCTGGCGTTCAGCTTTCAGAGCTATTTGCTGAATACCTGGTGGACCGTGAGCGACGAGGGGGACGACTGGTTCAGCGTGTGGGAGGGTATCTGTCTGTATAATTCCACCGTGGACGTGGAGTACAACCTGGCGCTGTTCTATCTCGCCTTCTGGCCCGAACTACTGGAGCTGACCTTGGATGAATGGGTTCACCACCTTCAGCCCGGGGGCTTCCTATCGCACGACATGGGTGCCGGTCTGAAGGCCAACGGCCAGTCGTATCCGCACGCCATGGAGGTGGAGGAGAGCGCAAACTTCATTCTGCTCATGTTCGCGCACTGGCGGTGGACCGGCTCTGAGACGGCGATTTTCAAGCACTTCGAGGCGGTCAAGGCCCTGGCGAACTACATCGAGGCGGCGGATACCACGAAGAACGGTTTTCCGGACCGCGGCACGGCCAACACGATTGACGACGCCTCGCCGGCGATCCAGCTCGCGCGGGAGCAGACGTACCTGGGCGTGAAAGCTTCGGCGGCGTTGAACGCTGCCAGTGTGCTGGCCGAATCCGTCGGCGATGAGGACCATGCAGCGCGGTGGGCGACGGCAGCCTCGAGGACCCCGCGTACCCTGGATGCCCAAGCGTGGCTGGGCGACCATTATGCGGTGTGCCTGGACCGGAGCGCCGAGGGCTTGACCGACGTGTGGACCGGGGACAGTCTGGCGGAAGAAGAACTGGAGGGGTGGGATGCGTACAGCGTGTACACCAGTAACGGCTTGCTCTACCTGCTGCTCACCGGGCATGAGACCTTCTTCGATTTGGAGCGGATGCGGACCGACCTGGTCTCGGCGACTCGGGAATCGTTGCTGGAGTACGGGTGCACCCACTCCAGCGCGGACCGATCGAATGTCTGGATCTCGCAGAACCTGTGGCGGGATTTTGTGGCCGCTTATCTGGGCGTAGACCAGCTCGATCTTGTGGAGCGGTACTGGGCGTTTGAGCAGTGGGCCAACGCGCGCGAGCAGGGGAAGTGCTTTATTGACACGTATCTGGCCAACAACCTGTGCTACTACCCTCGGGGCATCACCGCGATCGGAGTTCTGTTCGCCGCGCTCGGCCTGCAGGTGGACCGTGTTGGCAGGCGGGTAACTCTGGCCCCCGTGCATGGCCAATGCCGCTTGCCGCTGGTGGCCTTCGCCAATTGGGAAGCGGAGATCTTCCCGTGGGTCGAATGCACGGTCGAGGGCGACACGATCATACGCCGGATTATTCATGGCGAACTGCTCAGCGACTTGCGGATCGAATAGAGGTGGTTTCCTAACCTCAACCGTCAACGGCAATCGCGCGCAAGCGCGCTCCTACACGGGTTTTGAAACAGCTTCTAGGACCAGCGTGTTGCACGGGAGAAAGAGCGACGCCGGACCTCGTGGGTCCGGCGTCGCTATGCTCGGCGTATTGGGCGGCCGCAGGCAAGGTCAGTTCTCCGCGAACCCCAGTGGCAGCTCGACGCGCTCGTAAGACTGGGCTCGGACTTCCCGGTCACGGGCCGCCCGGTCGGCCATCGCCCGGGTGTTATGGTTGCGAGCGGCGTCAATGTGCTTGACTCGGGCGCGTCGAAACTGGTTCATTGCAGCGCGACACTCAAGGTACCGGCTGAGGTTCGCCGCGGCCACCTCCGCGGCGCGGTTCACTTCGTCCGCCACTTGCCGATCGTCAGTGTAGACCGTCACCGTCCGCGCTCCGATGCGGTGCGCCTCGCGTAGGGCCATGAGTATTGCTTCATATGCTGCTTCGGCTTGCGTGGCCGCCGGCATCGCGTAACTGTACTTTCCCAGTGGCCGCGATCGGTTGTCCTTGATCTGCACTGCTATGCCGCCGAGGCTCGCTTCATCCTGGGTGGCTCCAGGCTGAAGGACGCCGCTAGTGAGAGCGTAGAGGAAGGACGGTCCTTTTCCTGCGTGGGCCATGACCAAGGCCTCCCCTTTTCCCGCTCCCCGAGACACTTTGTAAAGGGACGCAAACAACAGTTTCTACTTATATATACCCCTTGCGACCCCGTTTGTTTCAGTTTCTGGAAACTTTTTTAAGGTTTGTGGGCCTAATCTTACACATATCCACCGAGTTGTGCACTCATGTGGCAGGAAGCGCTCCGCAGAGATGTCAGCGCCGGGGAGGTGCGGCAGGGAGGGATTGACGTGGGGCGAACAGCCGTACGTCCTAGACGCGAGAATCTGGGTGCGTGGATTGTTTCATGACTTGACACAGGTCCGCCAGTGTGGTAGAGTGCAGGCACTCGCCGAGCGTTGACCAGCAGCCGCGTCCGCCTGGGCGCGGTTGTCTGCATATATAGATATTTGTTGGCTTTCATCGGTAAAAGGCATGTTGCCTGCGTCAATTCTGCGCCGGGTGCAGAAGCCTGCCCGCTATACGGGCGGGGAGTGGCGTGCGGTCAAGAAGGACCTGGCGCGCAGTTCCGTCACCTTCGCACTGGCCTACCCCGACGTGTACGAGGTGGGCATGTCCCATCTCGGCCTGCGCATCCTGTACCACTGCTTAAACTCTCGGCCGGATACGGCCTGCGAGCGCGTTTTTCTGCCCTGGCACGATCTTGCTGCGATCCTGCGATCGGAGAGCCTGCGGCTGTCGAGCCTCGAGTCGGGTCTGCCCCTGGACGAGTTCGATTTTGTGGGGATCACGCTTCAGGACGAGCTGAACTACAGCAACGCGTTGGCGCTGCTGGACCTGGGCGGCATTCCGCTAGCGGCTGCCGAGCGGGGGGATGAGATGCCCTTCGTGATCGGCGGCGGGCCGTGCACGTACAATCCGGAGCCGCTAGCGGAGTTCTTCGATGCCTTTGTGGTGGGGGAGGGCGAGGAGGTCGTAGACGAGATTGTGGAGGCCTTCCTGGAGTGGCGGGGACCGGAGCGGGATCATCGGCCGGTGGGAGGGCGGCCGGACTTCCTGCGACGACTGGCGCAGATTCGAGGGGTGTACGTGCCGTCGCTCTATGCGGCGGAACCCGAGGGCTCTGACGGGCTATTGATCCCTCACGCACAAGACGGAGCGCCGGTCGAGGTGGTGAAGCGGTTCGTAGCGGACCTGGACGCGGCTTCGTTCCCGCTGGAGCCGATTGTGCCGTTTTGCGAGATCGTGCACGACCGGATTCAGCTTGAGGTTAACCGGGGATGCACGCGCGGGTGTCGGTTTTGCCAAGCGGGGGCGATTTATCGGCCGCGCCGCGACAAGTCGCTGGCCACACTGCAGCAGCAGGCGCGGCGCTTGGTGGCGGACAGCGGGTACGATGAGATTTCGCTGGTCTCGCTCCACGCAGTGGACCATCCGCAGATTACGGAGCTGGCCGACTGGCTGGACCAGGAGTTCGGACGCCAGCGAGTGTCGGTCGCGCTGCCTTCGCTGCGCACGGACACGTTCAGCCTGGAGTTGGCCGAGCGGCTGCAGCGGGTACGCAAGACAGGTCTCACTTTCGCCCCTGAAGCGGCTACTCCGCGCCTGCGGGCGGCGATCAATAAGACTGTGACAGATGAGGACCTGCTGTCGTGTGTGTCGGCGGCATTTGTGTCCGGGTGGAGGACAATCAAGCTGTATTTTATGATCGGGCTGCCGACGGAGCAGGAGGAGGATGTGCTGGCCATCGGGGCTTTGCTGCACCGGGCGGTCGGGGCAGCGCGTCGAGCGTCAGGGAAGTCGCGCGGCCGGCCGCGGCTGAACGTTAGCGTATCCTCCTTCATTCCGAAGCCGCAGTCGCCCTTCCAGTGGGCGCGACAGGATTCGCTGGAGGAGCTACGGGCGAAACAGGCGCTGTTGCGAAAGACGCACCTGCCGCGGGCCGTCAGGCTGTCCATGCACGATGCGCGTCAGAGCATTTTGGAGGGAGTCCTGGCGCGTGGCGACCGCTCGCTGGGACCGGTGATCAGGACGGCGTACGAATCGGGGTGCCTGTTCGATGCCTGGACCGATGAGTTCAAGTTCGAGCTGTGGGAACGGGCCTTTGCAGCGCACGGCATGGACCTGGTGCAGACTGCTCAACGAGAGTGGCGGGCGGAGGATCCGACGCCCTGGGACCACATCAGCAGCGGGGTGGCCAAGCGGTTCTACCGGGAGGAGGCGCGGCGAGCCGAGCGGGGCCTGACGACCGAGGACTGCTCGCAGGGCGCTTGTTCGGGTTGTGGCCTGGGGACACTGGCGGCAGTGTGCCGAGGGCGAGAGCAGCGGAGACAATGAGGCTGCCGCGGAGCACGGGGATCGGATGAGGCGATGGCGACGTTGACGCGGATGTGTGCCCATTTGAAGTTCGAGAAGGGAGAGTCGGTGCGGTTCATCTCGCACCTGGACCTGCTGCGCACACTGGAGCGGGCGCTGCGGCGAGCCATGGTTCCGCTGGCCTTCACGCAGGGGTACAGCCCGCGTCCGCGCATGACGTTCGCGTCCGCGTTGCCGGTCGGCGCCACGGGCGCGGCCGAGATGGTATCGGTTGACCTGGAGGAGCCGATGGCTCCTCTGGACCTGGCGCGGGGCTTGAACCAGGCGCTGCCGGAGGGGTTATCGGTAGTGGAGGTCGAGATCGGCCGGCGAGACAAGGTGAGCCCGTACGCCAAGCTGCGGGAGGCGGAGTACTGGGCGGACCTGGAGTCGGAGGCTTCGGAGGCGGAGATCGAACAGGCGTTGGCAGAACTGCTACCCAAGACGAGGCTGCCCTTCCAGCGGAGGACGAAACGTGGGGTGCGCGAGGTTGACCTGCGGCCGGGGATGTTCTTCGTAGGGGTGCGCGAGCCTTATCGGCCGTCAGAGGCCAACGTGGGGTTGGAGATGCTACTGGGGATTGAGGAGACGAAGCTGGTCAAGCCGGAGGAGGTTGTAGCGGTGCTGGCTGAGACGACGGGTAAGCGGATTGAGTTGGCGGGCCTGCATCGGGTGCGGCTGGCCTAGAGGCTTGAAGGCACAGTGCAGCCCCCAAGCGGGGGCCCGCAGCGGCCGGTCTGGTGGACGGAAACTGAGAGGGCCCAAGAAATGAAGCTATGATAATGGCAAGTTGGATAGTGTCGGGTGAATGGGGTGTGACGTGATGAGCAGGAATTCGAGACAAGGGAAGTCGGGCGCCACGGAGACGGACATTGTGGTGAATGTGGGCACCCACGAGACGCGGGTGGCAATTCTGGAGGACGGACGGTTGGTGGAGCTGAAGTTGGAGCGAGAGGCGGAGGTTCTGGGGAACGTGTACAAGGGTCGGGTGGAGAACGTGGTGCCGGGCCTGGACGCGGCGTTTGTGGATGTGGGGCTGAGCCGGAACGTGTTTCTGTATGTGGGGGACGCGATTCCGGAGAATGGCGGGGGGCCGCGCAGAGGCCCGCGGCGCGGGCCGCTGCCCAAGATCGCAGATGTGGTGCGAGAGGGGCAAGAGATTCTGGTGCAGGTGACGAAGTCGCCGATCGGTAAGAAGGGCGCACGGGCAACCTGCCGGATCTCGCTGCCAGGGCGCTATCTGGTGCTGATGGTTCACGGCGGCAAGAAGGTGGGGGTGTCGAAGAAGATTGAGGATGAGGCGGAGCGGGACCGGCTGCGCAAGTTGGCGGAGAAGCTGCGGCCGCCGGAGTACGGGCTGATTGTTCGCACGCAAGCGGAGGAGGCGGCGCAGAGGGAGCTGCAGGCAGACGTGAAGTATCTGATGCGGCTGTGGGAGAGCATACAGCGTCGGAGCCGGCGGCACGCAGCACCGGTAATGCTGCACGAAGACCTGGGCCTGGTGTACGGGGTCGTGCGGGATGTATTCTCCAAGGAAGTCCGGTCATTCATCGTGGACGATGAGAAGGTGCACCGCCATGTTTTGAGCTTGCTGGAGCAGATTGACCCGGGGCTCAAGTCTCATGTGCAACTGTACACGGATGACGAACCGATCTTTGAGCGCTATGGTGTGGAGCAAGATGTGGAGCGGGCGCTACGGCCCCGGGTGTGGCTGCGCAACGGCGGCTGGATTCAGATTGATCAGGGCGAGGCGCTGACAACGATTGATGTGAATACGGGTAAGTTCACGCGGACGGGGAGCCTGGCTGACACGGTGCTGAAGACCAACGTGCTGGCGGCCGAGGAGGTGGGGCGGCAATTACGGTTGCGGGACATCGGCGGTATCTTGGTGATTGACTTTATTGACATGGAGAACGCGCGCCACCGGCGAGAGGTGATGACGGCGCTGCGACGGGTGCTAAAGAATGACCGGATGAAGACGCGGATCATCCACTTGACGCCCCTGGGGCTGGTGGAGATGACGCGCAAACGCACGGCGGATTCCCTGGTTCAGCGGCTGCAGACGACTTGCCCCTGCTGTGAAGGGCGCGGGCGGGTTCTGTCGCCGGAGACAATGGCGGTGCGCATCATGCACGAGATCGAGGCACGTCTGGCCAAGCGGCCCGAAACGGAGGCCTTCCTGGTACGGGCCAACCCGGCTGTAATCCAGTTTATCGTCGGCGAGGGCGGTCAGGGAAGCGAGGAACTGGAGGAACGCCTGGGGCGCAAGCTGTTCTTCCGAGGGGATCCGCTGATCGGGCCGGAGGTCTACCACATGGAAGAGGGCAGCGCGGGCAAGATCGAGGCGCTGGCAGGCGTGCACAAGGTCGGCGACCAACTGGAGGTCACGGCAGCGCAGGTGCTGGAGACGAGCGACACGGGGTCTCTGGCTTGTGTTTCGGGGTATCTAATGAAGCTCAAGGATGTGGAGCCACCGGAGGCGAGCGGTGTGGTCCGGGTGGAGCTGATTGACGCCACGCGGTCCTACGGCAGAGCGACGGCAGTTCGGGAGGCGCCCAAACGGCGCCGGAGGCGCTCGAGCGGTCGGTCGCGGAGGAAGGCGAAGCCGAGTAAGGCCGCGGAGCCAGTGAAGCAGCCCGCTGCGCCCTGAGGGGATAGCGGTGCGGCGGGAGGCCAGGAGCCAGGTACGGAGCGTCGCTCACCGGTCCGCGCAGCGCAAACGAGATGAACATGCCAGTGGCGGCAGCGCCGACCGAAGCCGGCGGGCCGGGACATGAGGGGGGCTCCTCCCAGAGCTGGGGTTGGCCCGAGGTTGCAGTGCTCGCGCTGGGGACGATCCTGCTGTGCGCCGCGCCGACAAGGAACTCCCTGTGGCTGGACGAGGTGTCAGGTCTCCGACACGTGGGCTACGATTTCCGGCACGCGATCATCAATGACCCTCAGCATCCGCCCCTCCACTATGCGTACCTCTGGGTCTGGACGCGCGTGTTCGGCAAGACGGACCTATCGCTCCGGCTGTCCTCGATTCCGCCGGCGCTGGGCGCTCTGCTGGTGGGCCTCGCGCTGGCCCGCAGACTGACCGACCGGCGGACCGCGCTGTGGGCTGTGCTGCTGCTGGCGACTTCGCCCTTTGTGCTGCTGTACGTACGCATGGTGCGTTATTTCGGTTGGATTCTACTGCTGACGCCGCTGAGCCTGCTGGCACTCTTGCGGGCCGAGGAGAGGCGGCGGCCCGCCGACTGGCTGCTATACGGCATCAGCATGGCGGCCGTGGCGTACAGCGACTACGTCTCCCCCACGCTGCTGGCGATAGTCAATCTGTGGTTCCTGTGGAAGCATCGGCGCGACCGCCGGATGTTGGCCTGCTGGGCGGGGGCGTTGGCGTTGGCTGCCGTGCTGTATGCGCCCTGGGTCCGGTTTCTGCTGGCGCGCGTGCCCATGGTGCGGAGCTTCGAGGCGGCGGAACTCCACGGGTCCTGGAAGGGCTGGGCTGTGAAGGCCCTGCTGCCGGTCTACTCACTGGCCGTGGGCGAGACGACCGAGCCGTGGGATTTCTGGGTCGCTCCGGGGGGCGTGCTGCTGTTCGTGGCGCTGGTCGTCGTCGGCGTCAGGTCCGGCCGGCGAGAGTTCGGCGTTCGCTTTTCGACTCTGGTAGTCGTCGGGGGCATCGTGGGCGGCAACGTGTTGGTCGAGTTGTTTTCGCGGCAGACGCCGATCTCGCGCATGTCGAGCCTGGTGATCTACGTGGCGCCCTGCGCCTACTTGCTGGCGGCCCGAGGCATGCGGGCGCTGCGACTGCCGTGGCGGCACGTGGCTTTGGCGGCGGTCCTGCTGGTCAGCGGGTACGGGATCTTCAACTACTTTGCCGGCCGGGAGTATCTGAATCCGCACTATAGCACCGATTGGCGCAAGATTGCGCGCACGATCGCGGGCCAGGCGCGACCGTCGGACGAGATCTGTGCGTACGACTATCCGCTGCACCACTACTATGCCGGTCCGGGAGAGCTGCGCACGGACCCGTCGGTGGCGGACTGTCGTGACGAGGCCCGACTGAGGGCGGCATGGGCGAGGTCAGGGCGCCGCATCTGGATCGTCCGGCGCGACCGGGGGTTCCGGCCGTTCGTGGACCAACAGGACCGCCTGATTGCGCGGCTGAGGGCCGCCAGCCCCCACCAGGTGTACCTGGGTTTCGAGCGTCAGAGCCGCAGATCGGTCTACTGGCGGAGCAAGCTCCTGGGCCGCCCGGTCAGCCAGGATTATGTAGGGGTGTACTGCTTCGATCCGCCGCAGGAGCTGGACGACGATGGTTGAGCCGAGCGGGCCGACGATCTCGGTGGTGGTACCGACCTATCTGCGGCCGGAGAGCCTGCGGCGATGCCTGGAGAGCCTCGCCGCAGGGACGGAGCGGCCGGAGGAGGTAGTGGTCGTAGTGCGGGAGGGCGATGAGGCGACGCAGGAGGTGGTGCGAGGCCGGCGGAGCACAGAGGAGGCGACACTCAACCTTCGCCTGGCGTTCGTGGACCGGCCCGGGCAGCCAGCGGCGCTGAATGAGGGGCTGGCGGCGGCTCAGGGGGAGGTAATCGCCTTCATTGACGACGACGTGGTGGTCGCCGAGGACTGGCTGGCTCGACTCCGAGAGGCCTATCGCGACGAGGAGGCGGGCGGTGTCGGCGGGAGGGATATTGTGTATCACGACGGAGAGGTATCAGTGGAACACGCGACGGTGGTGGGGCGCATTGGGCTGACCGGGCGGATCGTCGGCAATCACCACTGCGAGGGACCGGCTCGGCAGAGGGTGTGGCACCTGAAGGGCGCCAACATGTCTTTTCGGCGAGAGTACCTGAACGGGTTTGATGAGAACTTCATCGGCGGGCCGAGCTGTAACGACACCGACGTCTCACTGTCGGCCGTGGAGGCGGGAGCGGTGCTGGTGTACGACCCCGCAATCGTTGTGCACCACCATGTAGCTCCGCGGCGAGACACCGGCGGCCGTGATGCTGCGGAGCTGGAAACGATCCGAGCGCACGCGCACAACCGCGCCTACTGCCTGTGGAAACATCTGGGTGTGGTGCGGCGCTTGCTGTATGCGATAGACGCCGTGCTCGTCGGCCAGGGGGAGGGCTACGGCGTGCTGAAGGCGGTTTATCGGAGGCTCCAGGGCGAGAGGAGGGCCTGGGCCAAGTTGCGCGCTTCGCTGAGAGGCTGTCGGGACGGCATCGCGACGTGGGGCCGAGTTCGTGGGGGCCGGCAGTGAGCGATCAGGGGCCAGGCAGGCGTCAGCAGCGCCGTCGCGCGGCATTCTGGCTGTTTGCCACCACCTTCGCGGTGTACCTACTCACTGCGAAGGGCTTCATCGATTCGGTGGACGGCGAGGCAATGTTCCAAGTGGCGCAGAGCCTGGTGGAACGCGGGGCCTTCGACGTGCTGCCGGAGGCGACGGAGAAGGTGACGGCCGTTGAGGGCCGCGATGGGCGGCTGTACGGGGTTCAGGGGCCCGGGATGTCGTTGGTCAGCGTGCCCCTCTATGTGATCGGGCGCGTGGCCGCGCGGTACGTCCACCTGGTGGAGCCGCCCTGGGTGAAACGAGCGGTGGTGTCGCTGCTGTGCCAGGTGCTCACGGCGCTGACCTGCGTGGTCATCATGCTGTGGCTCTGGGATCTGGGGTACAAACCCGCACTGGGCGTGACGGCGGGTCTGGCGTACGGCTTCGGAACGATGGCCTGGCCGTACTCGAAGGATTTCTTCGCCGAGGTGCTTGCAGCCTTGTGCCTCGTTGCCTGCGGGCACGGCGTATGGCTGTTCGCGCACCGCGGCGGCCCGGGGGCTGCGGTTTACGCCGGCCTGGGAGCGGCCGGCACGCTGCTGGCGCGACCGGAGCTGTTGCCGGCGTTGGCGGTCGTGGGGGGATATGCGATCTTGAGGGTGCGCCGAGGGTCGCGCAGTGGAGAGCGGCGAGGGCGGAACGTGTGGTGGGGAGCGGCGGGACTGGGGATCGTCGCCCTGGCGCTGGCGTTCCTGGGCTGGTATAATGTAGTGCGCTTCGGAGCCTGGTACTCCTTCGGACAGGAGAGCTTTCGGGCCGCGCGCAGTCCCTGGTTGCGGGGCGTGTACGGTTTCCTGCTCAGTCCCGGGCGAGGGCTGCTGTGGTACAGTCCGGTGCTGGCGCTGGGTCTGCTGGGTTGGCGGAGCGCCTCGCGTGACGTGCGGGACATCACGTGGGTCGGGGTAATCATCCTTGCGCTGCTGGTCGCCTTCTACGCGCAGTGGCGCGATTGGCACGGAGACTGGTGCTGGGGGCCGCGGCGCTTGTTGCCGGCGCTGCCGTTGGCGGCGCTGCTGCTGGCACCCGCGGCCGAGAGGATCCTGAAGGGCAACGGCCGGCTGAAACTGGCGTGTGGGATGGTCCTGGGCCTGAGCCTGGCCATTCAACTGGCCGGGGTCAGCGTCTCGTACAAGACGTACCTGATGGGCCAGGCGAGACAGCCGGTACGCTTCGATGACACGGTGTACCGCCTCGGCGCCGCGCCGTGGTGGCGACACTGGGCGGAGTTGCCACGGTTGTCGCTATCGCGCTTGGACCGGCGGCTTAGCAGCGGATCGAGGGCCGAGCGGAGACTGTTCGTGCGCCAGTTGCGGCTGACGCCGGACTATTGGTTTTGCTACCTGATCCGTCTCGGCGTGCCATGGCCCCTGTCGGTCGCGGGCGCTCTGAGCGTCGCGGGCGCAGCCGTGGGGTGCAGCCTGGCGCTGGCGCGCGCCGTGGGCGGAGAGGGCTGTGGCGGCCAGGATACAGAAGCAATGACAGACGCGAAAGTGAGCGAAATCGGTGGGAGCAAAGAAGGCTGAAGCGAAGGCGATTGAGGCCCTGCTGGCCGATCTAAACGAACCTCAGCGGGAGGCCGTGTGCCACGGTGACGGTCCGCTGCTGGTGTTTGCCGGGGCCGGAAGCGGGAAGACGCGGGCGCTGACGTACCGGATTGCCTATTTGATTGAGGCCTGTGGAGTGGCGCCGGAGTCGATTCTGGCGGTGACCTTCACGAACAAGGCTGCCGGCGAGATGAAGGAGCGCATTCGGACACTGATCGGCGACAGGGCGGCGGCTCTGTGGGCGGGGACCTTTCATTCCATGTGCGCGCGCATGCTGCGCCGGCACGGCCGAGCAATCAAGGTCGAGCCGAACTTCGTCATCTTCGATACACCCGATCAAATGGCGCTCATCAAGGAGGCGCTTTCGGTTGTGGACGTGGACCAGAAGGAGTTCAAACCGCCGGACGTCCACCAACGGATCAGCGCCGCCAAGAATGAGCTAATCGGTCCCACCGAGTTCCGGCGGACGCGCAAGGGGCCCTTCGATGAGATCGTGGGCCGTGCGTATCGGATCTATCAAGAGAAGCTGGCGCAGAACAATGCACTGGACTTCGACGACCTAATCATGCGTGCGGTACAGCTCCTCCGAGAAGCGCCCGAGGTGCGGGAGCATTACCAGGACCGGTTTGGCTATGTGCTGGTGGACGAGTACCAGGACATCAACTTCGCCCAGTACACGTTGGTGAAGCTGCTGGGTGAGAAGCATCGGAATGTCTGTGTGGTTGGGGACGACGACCAGAGCATCTACGGCTGGCGGGGCGCCGACGTGGGGATCATTCTGGACTTCGAGAAGGACTACCCGGACGCGCACGTGGTGAAGCTGGAGCAGAACTATCGCTCGACACAACGGATACTGGAGTGCGCGAACGAGGTGATCGCCCCCAATCGGGGGCGGGCACCCAAACGGCTTTGGACCGACGCGGAGCCCGGCGAGAGTGTGACGGTCTATGAGGCGGTGAACGAGCAGGAGGAGGCGTACTATGTGGCAAGCTGCATCTCGCGGGCCGTCCAGGAGCGCAGGCGACCGTACAGGGACTTCGCGATACTGTACCGGACGAATGCGCAATCGCGGGTGCTGGAGGAGGCCTTTCTGACCCAGGGGCTGCCCTATCGCATCGTCGGGGGTGTGCGGTTCTATGAGCGACGGGAGATCAAGGACCTGATCGCGTACCTGCGAGTGCTGCTCAACCCGGCGGATTCGGTCAGCCTGCGGCGGATCATCAATGTGCCAACCCGCGGCATCGGCGACAAGACGGTGGCCGTACTGGACCGGCTGGCGTACGAGAACGCCGGCAGCTTGCTCGAGGCCTGCCGTGCAGCCCAGGGCAGTGCGGAGCTGAGTGCGCGCGCCCAGGCGGCAGTGGAGCGGTTCGAGCGGATGATCGCGCGCCTGAGCGAGCAGGCGCAGAGGCTGACGGTTACCAAGCTGACCAACAACGTGCTCGAGCAGAGCGGGTACCTGGAGATGCTGGAGAAGGACGGAACCGCCGAGTCCGCCGCGCGCGCCGAGAACCTGAAAGAGTTCCTGAGCCTGACGCAGAAGTTCGAGCAGTCGCATGAGGAGGCCTCGCTGAGCGCGTTCTTAGAGCATGTGGCGCTGCTGTCGGACATAGACGAGAGCGATGATTCGGAGAACGCCGTGGCGATGATGACGCTACATAGCGCCAAGGGTCTGGAGTTCCCCGTGGTGTTCATGGTCGGTCTGGAGGAGAATATCTTTCCCCACCAGCGGTCCATGAGAGACGAGCGCGAGCTGGCGGAGGAGCGGCGGCTGTGCTATGTGGGTCTGACCCGGGCACAGGAGCAGGTAACGCTGACGCACTGCCGACGGCGGACGATCTATGGCCAGACGCAGGAGTGTGAGCCCTCGCGCTTCTTGAAGAACCTGCCGGAGGAGCACGTCGAGCGTTACGACGAGGTCTCGCGCCTGTTTGCGACCGAGCCCAAGATGGAGGAGCTGGCCCAGGCACCGGTCGGCGGGGCGAAGCTGGATCTGGTGTCCATCCTACGGCGAGCCCGGGAGAATGCTGTGCTCGCGCGAGAGCGCGAAAAGGAAGAGCGCAAGGCGGCGAGCACGAAGATGGCGGCGGCCCGGCCGGGCCGCCCGGGGACAACGATGTCGGCCGGCGAAAGGCCGAAGCGTCGCACCGGCAAGATGAGAGCGGCCAGCCAGGGATACCAGGGCTTTCGCGCCGGCGAGAAGATCATCCACCCAAAGTTCGGCAAGGGGATCGTGGTGTCGTGCACCGAGGCGGAGGTCACGGTCGCCTTCCCGGACCAGGGCGTCAAGAAGCTGTCACTCGATTACGCAAAGCTGGAGCGGGCATCGTCGCGGTAGCGCTCCAAAGGGGCACCGAAATGCGCGCCTAGGGGCCTTACGGCCGCGCGGTGGCAGGCGCTCCTGCCGAACGCGACCGTGCCTAAAGGTGCTGCCGAACGCGATCGCGCCTGAAGGCGCTCGTACATGCGCTGTACTGGTTCTGTCCACGAGAAGAGTGACCGCACAGGGAGGCCGGATATGCTCTGGGGCAAATATGAGGAGATGCGGCCGAGCCAGATTGAGGCGGTGCTGGCCGAGACGGCGACAGCGTACATCGCGTGGGGATCGCTGGAATGGCATGGGCGTCAGGGGCCGATCGGGGTGGATACGCTGAAGGCGTATGAGCTGTGCCTGCGCTGCGCGGAACAGACCGGCGGGGTCGTGCTGCCGCCGATTTACGCCGGATTCCAGACGATGAAGCCGCACGCGGGGTTCAAGCACACGATTGAGATCCGACGCCCGACGGTGATGGACCTGTTGGAGCAGCATCTGGACCAGCTAGCGGACGAGGGCTTCAAGTTTCTGGTCATCATGATGGGCCACTACGGCGGGCTGCATGTGGACGCGATCCGCAAGACGGTGGAGTGGTGGGAGCACAATCATAAGGGCATGAAGGTTTGGGCCATTCCGGACTACGAGCCGGTGCTGGACGACGGGATTCGGGGGGATCACGCCGGCAAGTACGAGACATCGCTGGTGATGTATTTGCGTCCCGGCTTGGTGGACCTGTCCGAGCTGCCGGCGGAGGGCTGTCTGGATATCAAGCAGCACGGCATCAGCGGTGAGGACGCCCGCGAGTCAACGGTGGAGAACGGGAAGCGCCTCGCCGAGCTGATCGTTCAGCGTGTCGTCGAGGGCGTGCGGGAACGCCGGGACAAGGGGCCGCGATAGGAGGTTCGGGTTGGGGGGGCGGAACGGCTCGGCCTCGCCCGTGGACCTGTTCCGCAGCTTCGCTTGCGTTCTGATTGAGGCTATGGTATACTGCCGCTCGCGTCCGAATGGCACGGCGCCGTTGCCGTGCCCGTCTGTCTTCTGGGTGGGGGTGCGAGGGTGCAATTGGGCCTGGTCGGAATGCCCAACGTGGGTAAGACGACGCTGTTTTCGGCCCTCTCGCGAGTGGAAGCTGAAGTCTCGAACTACCCCTTTTGCACCATTGATCGCAATCAGGCAGTCGTACCGGTTCCGGACCCGCGGCTGGAGACGCTGGCGGACATTTTCGGCCAGGAAAAGCGGACGCCGACGACGATTGAGTTCATTGACATTGCCGGACTGGTCCGGGGGGCCAGCGAGGGGCAGGGCCTGGGGAACCAGTTCCTGGGCCACATCCGCCAGGTGGATGCGATTGCCCACGTGTTGCGGTGTTTCGAGCAGGCGGACGTAGCGCACGTGGAAAGCACCGTGGACCCGCTGCGCGACCTGGAGCTGGTGGAGGTCGAGCTGGCGCTGGCGGACCTGGCCACGGTCGAGCGGCGCATGAAGCGAACCGGCGAGCGGCGGCACCAAGCGCCGGAGGAGTACGAGGCCGAGAACGAGGTTCTGGCGGAGTTGGCGGAGGGCTTGCGACGCGGTGAGCCGGTGCGAAGGGCGGAATTGCCGGACGAGGCTCAGCCGCTGGTGCGCGAGCTATTCCTGCTGACCGCCAAGCCGGTGTTGTGGATCGCCAATGTGGCGGAGGCGGACCTGGCCGGCGGCTCGCCGCTGGCCGATCAGGTGCGCGCGCGGGCCGAGGCGCAAGGGATTCCGTGTCTTACGGTGTGTGCGAAGCTGGAGGCCGACCTGGCGGACTTGCCCGAGGAGGAGGCTGCGGAATTCATCGAGGAGCTGGAACTGCCGGCCTCAGGGCTGGACCAGGTCATTGAAGAAAGCTACCGTCTGCTGGACTTGATCACGTTTTTCACGGCGGTGGGCGCCGAGGCCCGAGCCTGGACGCTACGGCGCGGAGGGACAGCGGAGGAAGCCGCGGGCAAGATCCATACGGACATGGCAAAGGGGTTCATCAAGGCCGAGGTGGGCGCGTTTGATGAGCTGGCGAAGGCCGGGTCGTGGCAGGCGCTGAAGGACGCCGGGCGTGTCCGGCTGCACGGCAGGGACTACGTGGTGCAAGACGGGGATGTGCTGATCATTCGGTTCAGCTCCTAGAGGGACCGGACGCAGGACTTCCTGCCTCGGCCACAGGGCCGGAGGCTGCCGAGTCCGCCTACGGGCGGCGACATCCAAAGGAAGTAGGTGACAGTGTGGAGACTTTGTACGAAGCGATGTATATCGTGGCCCCGGACCTGGCGCCGGAGCAAGAGGAGGAGGTGTTGGCGGGGGCCGCCGAGGCCGTGACGCAGGTTGAGGGCGAGGTCGAGAGCAACTTCGTGCTGGGCCGGCGCGAACTGACCTACGAGATCGCCGGGCAGACCTCGGGCGTCTACGGGCTGATGTATTTCCGGGGCAATGGTACAGTGGTGGACAATCTGAAGCGGCACTTCTTAATCACGCCGGAAATTCTGCGGGGCATTGTCGTCGTCGCGAACGAGAAGGCGATCTGGTCGCCGGAGGAGCCGGAGGAAGAGGAAGCGGAGGAGTTGGAGGAAGGCGAGCCGGCAGTGGAGGAAGCGTCGGAGTTGGAGACGGTTGCGGAGGCCCCGGTTGAGGAGCAGGGCACGGAGGGCGCGGAGGCGGAGAGCGAAGCGCCGGCGCCGGGTACGCAAGAAGAGTAGGGGCCCGTGTTGAGCCGGTGCGACGCACTTGAGCCGCGGGGGCTCCTGTGAGACCTGAGCAGACTTCCGGCAGCAAGCACTGGCTGCCTTGTCGGGGCGGTTCGAAGTGAACGCATGAGCGCTTGGCCGTGCGCGGGAGGGTGACGACCATGGTGAACAGCGTCGTGTTGGTGGGACGTCTGACTGCAGACCCGGATATGCGCTATATTCAGAGTGGTGCGGCGGTGGCAACGTTCCGATTGGCCGTCAATCGGCCGCCTCGGCGTTCGCAGGACGGGTCTCCCGCTACCGAGCAGACCGACTTCATTGACATCGTGACGTGGCGCTCCCAGGCAGAGTTCGTAGGCAATTATATGAAGAAGGGCGCGTTGGTGGCGGTGGAAGGGCGCATCCAGACGCGTTCCTTTGAGACCCAGGACGGGCAGCGGCGGCGCGCGGTGGAGGTGGTGGCGTTTCGGGTTCAGGCGCTGGAAAGCCGGGCCGAGCGAGAGCGGCGGGAGGCGGCCGAGGGCGCGGCACCTGCGGCGCCGACTGGTCCGCCCCCACAGGTTGCGCCTGCGGCGCCTCAGGCTCCAGCCGCTCCGGCTACGGCTCCGCCGACGCCTTCACCGGCGCCTCAGCCGCCGCCGGAGCCGGTTCGTCCGCCGGACGCGGTGGGAGGCGCGCTGCCCACAGTCTACGAGCCCTCGCAGGAGGAGGCCGTGGACAACGAAATCGGGCCCCCGATTGACGACGATGACCCCTTCGCCGATCAGTGACCGTCGGCAGTCGGGAGCGGGTGCAACAGGTAGCGGCCAATGACCCCGGATGAAGTGCGAAGCTCGAACCCGGTTGTCGGCCTGGATGTCGGCGGCACGCTGATTAAGGCCGGGCTGTTCACAGGCAGCGGCGAGTCCTGCCTGGCGCAGGAGCGGGCTACCCCGAACACAGCGCCGTATGCGGCGGCGGTTGAGGAGTTGGGCAGGGCGGTCAAAGCACTGCTGGAAGCGGCCGGCGTGGGTCCGCAAGACGTCGCGGGCATGTGCGTGGGGGTGCCCGGCGCAGTGGACCCGGCCAGCGGCCGGTGTGTGCTCGCGCCGAACCTGATCGGCTGGCGCGATGTTCCGGTACGCGATGATCTCAGACGTCAGACGGGCATCGAGAGGGTGGAGATCGCGAATGATACGTTCTGCGCCACGGTGGCGGAGTTGCGGCGCGGCGCGGGACGCGACGTGGAGAACCTGGTGCTGTTTGCGTTGGGAACCGGTGTGGGCGGAGGGGTTGCCTTCGACAACAAAGTGAGACGGGGCCCGCGGCAGGTGCTGGGCGAAGTCGGACATATGATCATTGACCGCAACGGGCCACGGTGCGGCTGCGGCAATCACGGCTGCCTGGAAGCGTTCGTGGGAAAGCAGGCCATTATCAACCGCGCGGCGCGAGCCCTGCAGACAGGGCGCAGCTCACTGATCGCGGACCGGACGGAGTATGATCTGACGAAGATCACGCCAAAGATCATCGCGGAGGCCGCCAAGGACGGCGATGAAGTGGCGCTCGAGGTTTTGCGAGAGACCGGGGAGTACATCGCGCTGGCGATCTGCACGGCGATCGTGCTGGCGGACCCGGACATTGTTATTCTGGGCGGAGGGATTGCCAATGCCGGGGAGCCGCTGTTCGGGCCGATTCGGCGAGCGGTGCAGGCTCGCATGCGCATGCAGCAGTTCGATCCGCGCCGAATTGTCCCGGCAGCGCTGGGCGACAAGGCGGGCATGATCGGCGCCGGCGCCCACGCGGCGGAGACGTTCCTGAACGTGAGCTGGTAGCGTGCCGGGCGTCTCGTGAGCGTGCGGAGGCCGATGTCTCTGCCTGGCGCCTCTCCTGACAGCAGGGACAGGAGAGCGCCAAAGCAGGGCAGGCGCGGACCGAGCACGAGGGAGGAGTGGGCCAACCTAGGGACCCGGATCTGCGTAGCGCCTTTGAAGAGCAGCAACCTGACCAACACGACGCGTGTTGGCTGTTGTCATGTACGACCGTTGAGCGCTGAGGCACGGATGCCATGCACCGCGTAACGGAGCTGCTGAAGGACGCGCAGGATTTCGCGGCGATCGTTGACGCCCTGACTCAGGGCGCGCATGACCTCGCAGTGGAGGGCGCCAGCGGCGCGGGAAAGGCGCTGCTGGTGGCGGGGCTGGTGCGCACGACGAGCCGGTGCGCACTGGTAGGCACGTATAGTGACGACCAGGCACAGCGGTTCGCCGACGATCTTGCGGCATTCCTCGGAGACAAGGGGCAGGCCGCCTCCGAGGAGACGGTTCTGTACTATCCCGCCTCCGAGTCGGTCATCTACGATGGCGCACCGCCTGACCTTGCACGGCTAGCGGAGCGCCTGGCGGTTCTGGACCGGCTGTGCGAGGTCCGGACGGCCATAGCGCAGGGACGCGCACCGGTGCCGTTGGTCGTCGTGGCCAACATCAACGCGCTGTTGCATGAGATTCTGCCGCGCGATCTGGTGGCTGAGACGCGCGTAGAACTGTCCGTCGGCGCTGAGGTTAGCCGGGACGAGTTCGTGGAGCGGCTGCTGCAGCTTGGGTATCGGCGTGCGAATCTGGTGGAGCAATTCGGGGAGTTCTCGGTGCGGGGCGGCATTCTGGACTTCTTCTGCGCCACTCACGGGCTTCCCGTGCGGCTGGAGTTCTTCGGGGACGAGATCGAGAGCATCCGCCACTTCGACCCGATGACGCAGCGGTCAATGATGCACCTGGAGCGGCTGGCGGTGGGCCCGGCCGATGCGTTGGTGCTCAATCGGCGTCTCTGCCGGCAGGCGATGGCGCCGATCCAGAGCACGCTGGAACGCGAGGTGCAGCGGTTCTATCGGAGCAACAAGCGCGTAGAGGCGACGCGGTTGCAGGAGCGTGTGCGGGAGGATTTAGGGAACCTGGAGATTGCGGCGCACACGCCGGAATTGGCGCACTATGCTCCCCTGCTGTACGAGCAGCTTTCCTCCCTGCTGGACTATCTGCCCGATGATGCTTTAGTTGTGATGGATGAGCCGGTACGGCTGAAGCTGCACGGCGAGCAATTTGTGGCGGAGGTGCAGAAGACATATGAGCTCCGGGTCGCCCGGGGGGACCTGCTGCGATTGCCGCGGGTGGTGTGCCTGGGCTTCGACGAGCTGCTGGCCCGGCTGGGGCCGTTGCGGCCGGTGTACCTGACGATGTTGCAGCGAGAGATTCCCTGGAGCCCACGGGCGCGCGTGCTTCACTTCGGCACGCCGCCGGTGGACAGCTTCGGCGGCCAATACGACCTGTTGGCCGAGGGCCTGCGCGACTGGCAGAAGAAGGCGCATCGGTTGGTGGTGAGCGCGACGCACGTGGACCAGGCGGCGGAGCTGCTGACGAGCCGAGGCGTGGAGGATGTCGCGGTTCTGGCGGACGGGCAGGCACCGGAGGGGTTTCCCAGCGTCGCCGAGTTGAAGCCGGGAATGATCGCGATCAGCGGGACGCCGCTGTCGGGCGGGTTCCGGCTGCCTTCGCTGGCGCTGGTCGTACTGACGGAGCACGAGGTGTATGGCTGGCACAAGCTCCGGCGGCCGAAGGAGCGCAAGTTCCGAGCGGGGATCTCGGTGGTGTCGCTGTCGGAGCTGACGCCGGGTGATCTGGTGGTGCACATCAGCCACGGCATCGCGAAGTACAGCGGACTGGTGAAACAGACGATTGGCGGGATCGAGCGCGACTATCTGCTGCTGGAGTATGCGGGTCAAGACAAGCTGTATGTGCCGGTGACGCAGATTGATCGCGTCCAGAAGTACATCGGCAGCGATGCGACGGCGCCGACGATCCACTCGCTGAAGTCGGATCGGTGGCAAGGGCAAAAGCGGAGGGTCCGTCGGGCGGCGCGGCTGCTGGCGCGGCAGCTCCTGGACCTGTACGCGGCCCGCGAGCAGGCGCAGGGCTTCGCGTACTCGGCCGATTCGCCGTGGCTGACGGAGTTGGAGTCGTCCTTCCGCTACGAGGAGACGCCGGATCAGTACGCGGCGATTCAAGACGTGAAGCGCGACATGCAGCGGATGATTCCGGCCGACCGACTGATTTGCGGAGACGTGGGCTATGGGAAGACGGAGGTGGCGATTCGCGCGGCCTTCAAGGCGGTGCTGGACCACAAGCAGGTGGTGGTACTGGCGCCCACGACGGTCTTGTGCCAGCAGCACCTGAATACTTTCCGCGAGCGGCTGGCGGCGTACCCGGTGCACATCGAGATGCTGTCGCGCTTTCGAACGCCGGCCCAGCAGCGAGACATCATCCGAGGCCTGAAGGAAGGCACGGTGGATATTGTCGTGGGGACCCACCGCTTGCTTCAATCGGACGTGCAGTTCAGGGATCTAGGGCTGCTGATCATTGACGAGGAGCAACGGTTCGGCGTACGACACAAGGAGAAGCTCAAGCAGCTCCGCACGCAGGTGGACGTGTTAACGCTGACAGCAACGCCGATTCCGCGGACGCTGCACATGGCGTTGTCGGGGATCCGGGAGATCAGCCTGATCAATGACCCGCCGCAGGGGCGGATCCCGATTCGGACCGTGGCCCGGGAGTACGATGACGACATCGTGCGGGAGGCGATTGCGCGGGAGCTGGACCGCGGGGGACAGGTGTACTACGTGCACAATCGTGTGCAATCCATCCGCCACGTGGCGGCGCGAGTGCAGCGGCTAGCGCCGGCGGCGAGGATTGCCGTGGCGCACGGGCAGCTTGCCGAGGAGGAGCTGGAGGAGGTGATGCTGGCCTTCTTCGGCGGTGATTTCGACGTTCTGGTGTGCACGACGATCATCGAGAGCGGGCTGGATAACCCGAACGTGAACACGATCATCATCGAGGATGCTCAGCGTCTGGGGCTGTCGCAACTGTATCAGCTTCGCGGGCGGGTCGGCCGGTCGAATCGGCAGGCGTACGCCTACCTGCTGTATCGCCACCCGGAGCGGATGACACCGGCGGCGGAGGAACGCCTGCGGGCGATCCAGGAGTTCACGGAGCTGGGCTCGGGCTTCAAGATCGCGTTGCGCGACCTGGAGATTCGAGGCGCAGGCGACATCATGGGGCGCGAGCAGAGCGGGCACTTGGCGGCCGTAGGCCTGGACCTGTATTGCAAGCTGCTATCCGATGCGGTGAAGGTTCTGCGAGGTGAAGAGGTGGTGGAAGAGGAGGATCTGCCGGCGTTGGATCTGCCCGTGGAGGCGGTAATCCCGCGGTCGTACGTGGAGGCCGAGTCGCAGCGGATCAGCCTGTATCGGCGGTTGTCGGCGGTGAAGGACGAGGAGGAGTTGACGGAGATTCTGGAGGAGATCAAGGATCGTTACGGCGAGCCGCCGACGGCTGTGCAGACGCTGGCGCGGGTGGTGCGGCTGAAGTTTGCCTGCTTGAAGGTCGGCATTGTGAGCGCGCAGGCGCAGCGCGGCAAGATCCAGGTCAAGCTGAGCAAGAAGCGCGCACTGTCGCAGACCGAGCAGCGCATTTTCACGCACCTGTACCAGCGTGGTGTGCGGCGGGTTACTCGGGGAGAGCCGCCGATACTGCCCCGCGCCAACTTTCAGGCTACTCAAATCACCTTCGGGTACTCGCCGTCGGACCCCGAGCAGGTGTTCCGATCCATGGAGGAGCTGACGGACCGGTTGGCTCATCGCGATCCCGAAGCGTTGCGGCGAGCCGTGGCGCGGCCGTCGCAACGTTAGGTGCGGTCTATGGCAGGCGGAGAGCAAGCTGGGGGCGTCGTTCCGAGGTCGGACTTGCCAACTTAAGGCGCACAGGGTAGAATGTGGTCAATACGAGCGAAAAACAGGCCTGCACGAGCGGGACATTAAGGCTGTCGCCGGGCGTGTTGGTGTAGTGCCGGTGCCCGTAGTGGACGCCAGTGGTGGCGGCGCACAGTGAGGCGCTGTCAGACTGTTTGCTCTTGTTCCTCGTTCATGTGATCGTGGTGGCGCCCTCCCGCTCGGGCCGGCCGAGGTAATTCAGATGCCGATTGCCGTCGCAGTACGATTCAGGCGGGGAGGGCGAGCGTACTACTTTGATCCGGGCGACCTTCCCCTGAAGAAGAATGATGCCGTCATTGCTCAGACCTCCCGCGGCCAGGAGTTCGGGAAGGTGGTGCTGGGCAAGAGCGAGGTCTCCGAGGAGAAGATCGGGGGCCCGCTGAAGCCGATCATTCGCCTGGCCACTGCGGAGGATCTGGAACGGGTCAAGGCCAACAGCGAGCGCGAGCATGAGGCCTTGCGCCAGTGCCAGGAGGCGGTGCACCGACATAATCTGCCGATGAAGGTGATCTCGTCGGAGTACACCTTCGACCGGTCGCGGCTGGTGTTCCATTTCAGTGCTGAGGGGCGCGTGGACTTCCGAGGCCTGGTTCGCGAGCTGGCCTCGATGTTCCGCACGCGGATCGAGCTGCGTCAGATTGGCGTGCGGGATGAGGCCAAGATGCTCGGGGGCTACGGGACCTGCGGTCGTGCGCTGTGCTGCGCCTCGTTTTTGCACGGGTTTGACCCGGTTGCCATTCGGATGGCGAAAGACCAGGGCCTCTCGCTGAACCCGAGCAAGATCTCCGGAGCATGCGGGCGGCTAATGTGTTGCCTGCGCTACGAGCACGAGACCTATCTGCAGTGTCGCTGCGACTTACCGAAGGAGGGGACCTGGGTCCGGACGCCGCGCGGCACGGGACAAGTTCGAGGGCTAAACATCCTGGCGCGCAATGTGGTGGTGCGCCTTTCCGGCGAGCAGACGGTTGAGTTTCCGGTCTCCGAGATTGAGGTCCTTGATGGTCCGCCGTCGCCCGCGGAAGAGCAGCCTCAACGGCGGGCAGCCGTCGAGCAGGCCCAGGGGGCGGCCGAGGCTCGGACCGGGCCGGCAACTATTCCCAGCGCGGCGCCGACGGAGGCGCCACTGGCCGGGGCCGCACAGCCGAACGAGCGACGGAGGAGGTCGTCGCGCTCCTCTCGACGACGGCGCAGATCCAAGAGCCCGACAGAGAAGGGCGCTGGTGCGCCGTCCGGTCCGCCGGAGCGCAAGGCCGAGGGGGCGTCTTCCGACGGGCAGAAAGAGACGCGGCCAGCGCCGCCGGAGGCTGAGGGGACGATTACGGTTTACCGCCGGTCGCGGCGGCGGCGTAACAGACGGACACGGAAGGACAAGGGCCCCCAGTCGCCGCCTGAGAGCAAGGAGCAAGAGTAAGGAGCCTGAACAGGGAGATGCCGATTTACGAGTTTCGGTGCCGGCAGTGCGAGAACGAGTTCGAGAAACTGGTCAGGACCCGCTCGGCGGCCGCCAGTGTGTCCTGCCCGGAGTGCCGGAGCAGCCGGGTGGACCGGTTGCTGTCATGCTTCGCGACCAGGAGTTCCGGCGGCAACGGCAGCAGCTCTGCGGCGGGCGCGAAGGATTGCTCCTCGTGCCGGGCCACCTCCTGTCGAGGCTGCCGCTAGGAGGTAGGAGCGAAAGGCATCGCGCCTGAAGGCGCTGCTACAGGAGTTGTGAAATCAGTTCCAGCCCTTGCCCGCCGAAAGGATGACCGGTCCGGCCAATGTCTGAGAAGACCTTCTTCATTACGACACCCATCTACTACGTGAACGATGTGCCCCACTTCGGGCACGCCTACACTACAGTGGCGGCTGATGCGCTAGCGCGCTACCAGCGCCTGCGGGGCCGCGACGTGTTCTTTCTGACCGGGACGGACGAGCACGGTCAGAAGGTGGCCAAGGCGGCCGCGGAGCGCGGCCAGACGCCGCAGCAATATGTGGACGTGATCAGCGGGGCGTTCAAGCGTATGTGGGAGCGGCTGCACGTCAAGTACGACCGCTTCATTCGCACCAGCGAGCCGGAACACATGGCGCTGGTGCAGAAGGTATTCGCCCGACTGCGCGAGCAAGGTGACATTTCGCTGGGCGAGTATGAGGGATGGTATTGCACGCCGTGCGAGACCTTCCTGCTCGAGAGCGAGCTGGTGGACGGCAACTGCCCGGATTGTGGGCGGCAAGTGGAGCGCCTGAAGCAAGAGGCGTACTTCCTGCGCACTTCGGCGTGGGGCGAGCGCATTCGGCAATACATCGTGGACCATCCGGAGTTTGTGCGTCCCGAGAGCAGCCGTCAAGAGACGTTGGGCTTTATTGACCAGGGGCTGCGGGACGCGTGCGTCACCCGGCGGGCGCTGGAGTGGGACATCCCGGTGCCGGGCGACGAGAAGCACACGATCTACGTGTGGTTCGATGCGCTGCTGAACTACCTGACGGCGGCCGGCTATCTGTCGGACGAGGCGACGTTCGCGCGGCGCTGGCCCGCCGATGTCCAGCTCATGGGCAAGGAGATCCTGCCGCGTTTCCACGCGACGACCTGGCCCGCGGTGCTGATGGCGCTGGGACTGCCGCTGCCGAGGATGCTGTTCGCGAACGGGTGGCTGTTGACCGAGGACGGGGACAAGATGTCCAAGAGCGCGGGCAATGTGGTGGACCCGGTCGTGCTGGCGGAGCGGATCGCGAGGATTGCGGGCGGGGACGCGGACCTGTGCGCCGATGCGGTCCGGTACTACCTGCTGCGCGAGATTAGCTTTGGGCAAGACGGGCGATTCGTAAGCGAGGCCGTGGTAAAGCGGTATAACGCGGACCTGGCTAACGACCTGGGGAACCTGTGGCACCGCAGTGCGCCCCTGCTCAAGCGGTACTGCGACGGGGTCGTACCGCGGGCCGAACAACCGACAGAGCTGGGGGCCGCCGTGGCGGAGGCCGCGGGGGGACTAGAGGAGCAGATGGCCAACCTCCGCTACCGGGAGGCGCTGCAGGATATTTGGGCGGTGATCCGGCGCGGCAACGAGTATATTGACCGGCGCGCCCCCTGGAACCTGGCGAAGTCGGGAGACCGGCCGGCCCTGCACACGGTGTTCTACGATCTGTGCGATTGTCTGTTCGGGCTCACGGCGCTGTTGCACCCGTTCATGCCGGCGGTCGCCGAGCGTCTGAGAGGCGAGTTGGGTGTGGCGGATCGCGCGGTGTCCTGGGACGATTGCCGCGGAGGCGCGTATCCCGCGGGGACGCGGATCGCGCCGGGGAAGCCGTTGTTTCCCCGGATTGACATGAAGGACTTCGCCGCGGCGGCCGCGGTCGTAGGGGAACCGTCGGAGGGACGGCCAGCAGCTCGTTCGGTCGCCAGCGATGAGAAAGGAGTGCGGGAGGAAGCGATGGCGGACACCAAGCTGATCAGCTTTCACGAATTTGAGAAGCTGGATTTGCGGGTAGGGGAGGTGTTGGAGGCGGAGAAGGTGCCCGGAGCCGACAAGCTGCTGAAGCTCAAGGTGGACATCGGCGATGAGCAGCGGACCATGGTCGCCGGAGTGGCCGAGCAGTTCGCCCCGGAGGAACTGATCGGCAAGAAGCTGGTGGTGGTGGCCAACCTGGAGCCGGCCACGATCCGCGGGGTTGAGTCCAATGGCATGATCCTGGCGGCGACGGAGGGGCGCACAGCTCTGGCCCTGGTGACTGTTGATCGCGACTGCCCGAACGGCAGCCCGGTTCACTGAGCAGGGCTGCGGAGGCCCGGGCTGAAGCTCGATGACACCTGAGACACGCCAACGACCGTACGTTCCCGCCCTTATCATCGCGGCCAATCTGGCTGCGATCACTGTTCTGGTGTACGTGAGCGGCGGCGCGGACAGCATCGCCATTCACTTTTACTACCTGGTCATCGTTTATGCGGGGTTTGCTTTGGGCGATTGGGGCGCCATCATCGTTTCGTTGGCTGCCGCGTCGCTGTGTGGCCCTCACATGCCGACCCGCCAAGGGGACGAATGGGTGCAACAGGGTCTATATCCGATTCTGGTGCGCACCCTGTTTTTCTTTGTGGTCGGCATCGTCTCTTCCCGCGTGGCCGGAGAGCTGCATCGGCGCGCCGCGGAGTTCCAGACGCTGTACGAGGTCGCGTTAACCATTTCCTCCTCGCTGCGGCTCACGCAGGTGCTGCAGCGGATCGCCGAGGCCGCGACGAGAGTGATGGGCGCGCGCGCCTGCACCATTCGGCTGCTGGATGACGACGGGAAGGAGCTACGGCTGGCCGCTACTCACGGCCTGAGCGACAACTACTTGCGAAAGGGCACGGTGTCAGTGGAGGCCAGCGAACTCGATCAGGCAGTGCTGTCCGGACAGGTGGTGGCGGTCTGGGACGCACCCACCGATTCTCGGTTCCAGTATCCGGCGGCGGCGTCAGAGGAGGGTCTGACTTCGTTGCTGAGCGCGCCGCTGCAGAGCAAGGGTCGCACCATCGGCGTGATACGGATTTACTCGCTACAGCCTCACCGGTTCCTGCCCCGCGAAGTCGCGTTGGCGAGCGCGTTCGCCAGTCAGGCCGCGATGGCGATTGAGAACGCTGAACTGTACGAGGACCTGCAACGCAGCTACTTTGAGACTGTGCGAGCGTTGACGCGCGCGATTGAGGCCCGGGACCCCGCCACCTTCGGGCACTCGGAGCGCGTGATGAAGATGTCCGCCGCCATGGCGTGGGAGCTCGGCTACTCTCAAGAGGCGGTTGAGACGATCAGGTTCGGCGCGGTCTTGCACGACATTGGGAAGATTGGGCTCGAGGAAAGCGCACTGGCGGAGGCTCGCACCGCACGCCCGGACGGCGATGTGCTGTTCCGGCTCCATCCGCTAATCGGACAGACTATTCTCTCGGCCGCAACTTTCTTGAAGGACGCGATCCCGATTGTGCTCCACCACCATGAACGGTGGGACGGCAAAGGCTTCCCCGAGGGGCTGGCTCGGGAGGAGATTCCGGTGTACGCCCGTCTCGTGGCCGTGGTCAACGCCTACGACAATCTGGTTCAGCCTCTGGATCCGCAGGTCCGTGCTCTGCCGCCGGAGCAAGCGTTGGCAGAGATCACTGCCGGCGCCGGTTCGAGGTTCGATCCGCGTATGGTGGCGGTGTTCCGGCGCGTTCAGGCAGCCGTGGCGAGCGAGACTGAGACCGAGGAACCCACAGCCCAGGCGTTGAGCGATGACTAATCCTCCGACCCGGCGGTCGCGCCACGTCTTATGGCTGGTACTCTCAATTGGGCTAGCTCTGGCTGTGAGCTGCGCTCCGCAGCGAGGCAGCGCACAGCAGCCGGCTCCCAAGCCGCGCGAGGCCGCTCGTCGCCCCGACGTCGAGTTGCTGCGTCGTTTGCAGGAGGAGAGCTGGTACTCGGTGTTCGTGGGCGGGCAGCGCATGGGGCACGCGTATATCGCAAGCACGGTCAGAGAGACGACGCCACCCGTACTGCTGGTCACGCAGAAGACGGCCTTCAAGATCGAGCATCAGAATCTCAAGCTCAGCGCGGAGACGACGCAAACCACCATCTACGACGCGAACCTGCGCCCGCAGGAATATCTGCTCGACTCGGATCAACTGGGGCAGAGAGTGTCCTTGCGAGCCACTGTGCGCGGCGACGAGCTTGCGGTGCGGACTGACCGCGGCGGGTCGGTTAGGGAGCAGAGGCTGAAGCTGGGGCCGAGCTTTGGGGGGGAGGTCGAGATCGCTCGGAGGATTCTGGCCGGCGAACTGAAGGTCGGCGACGAGTTCGAGTTCCAGACCTTCCTGCCCGAAATGGGCGGTCTGGATGAGATGGCAGTCAAGGTGCTGTCGCGGGA
>JALGUG010000178.1 GCA_029820995.1 Candidatus Zipacnadia bacterium | reverse complement strand
ACGCTGCGATAATCGAGCCGGCCCAGGTTCTTGCCGTCCGTGACCATCGTGACCACATGCGAGTACCGAGCCAGCTTCTTCGGACCGTGCGCCTCGGTGACGAAGTTCAGGGCCGTCACCCGTTCGGGGTAGAGGAGCTGCAGATGCTGGACGAATTGCCCCTCCGGACTGTCCGTCAGAACCAGGACCGACACGTCGCGGCGGACCATGCGGGGTGCCTCCTGTCGTGCTACTGCTTTCGGTCTTCTGCCAAGCCGCGGTATAATACCCCACGACGGCCTTCGGCACCTCTCGCACAAGAAAGCTTACACTACCACATCTCGATAACGGCCTTGACAATCCCGGCCCCGATGGGTATAATGGCAAGCAGAAACAGAGCGGGCGACGAACGAGGCCCGCGCCGGGAAGTCGGTGCGAAACCGACGCTGCCCCGCAACTGTGACCAGTGACGAAAGCCCATAAACAGAGCGGGCGACGAACGAGGCCCGCGCCGGGAAGTCGGTGCGAAACCGACGCTGCCCCGCAACTGTGACCAGTGACGAAAGCCCATCGGGCCACTGATCGCGGCTAAGGCGATTGGGAAGGCCGGGCGAGTAGGGTGATCTGGAAGCCAGGACACCGGCGAAGTTGCCGCCACCTTCGAGGGCGAGGTGGGGGCGATAGTACGAACAGATCATACGCGCCGCCCTCACGGGCGGCGTTTTTCGGGTTTCGGTATCTGAGACGCCAGAGGTGTGGAGCGGAAGGCTGAAGAGCGGCAGCAGAGCCGCTACGGCCCAGGTTCGGAGACAACTGAATACGTCGGTCGGCGGGTAGTGGGCCAAGCTCGGCCCTCGGAACACGGTGAAAATCCGTGGCTGTGCCGCAACTGTAACCGGCGACGAACGCCCATTGAGCCACTGATGGCCCGCAAGGGCATTGGGAAGGCGGGCAAGTAGGACGCGCCGGAAGCCAGGAGACGGCCCCCGACCGGAGCCTCGATTACCTGCGAGACACAGGGGAAGAGCTTGCGTCGCTATTGGGCCACCTGTCCCGGGCAGGTGGCCCTTTTTGGTTCCCCCTCGGTCAGCGTTCGTTTCGTGCTGGGGCGAAAGGAGGAGCAGATGTGAAGTGCAGACGCGCGGCTGCGTTCACCTTGATTGAGTTGCTGGTGGTCATCGCGATCATTGCCATTCTGGCGGCCATCCTATTCCCGGTGTTCTCCCGGGCCCGGGAGAAGGCGCGGCAGACGAGCTGCCTGTCGAACATCCGGCAGCTTGGCCTCGCCTGGCTGATGTACGCGGAGGACTACGACGAGATGGCCTGCCAGTCCTACTACTTCATGGGCGGCTTCCGCTGGGAATATGCCTGGGACTTCATCCTCGACTGGGGCGCGCCCAATCCCCCGGCGTACGAGTTCGGTCTCCTTGGCCCGTACACGAAGAACGGTCAGATCAACCAGTGTCCGTCCTTCCACGGCGTGACCTGGGGCCGCCCCTATACCGGCTACGCGTACAACGCGACCTACATCGGCGGCGATGTGTTCGCGGGGCTTCCGGCGTGTTCGCTGGGACAGATTCAGGACCCGGCGGGCACGGCGATTCTAACCGAAGGCGGATTCGGCAACCCGGTGATGGCCCAGAACTACCTGCGGGCGCCCAGTGACCCGCTGTTCGTCGCGGGGAAAGTCCACTTCCGACACAACGGCACGGCCAATGTCGCGTACGCGGACGGTCATGCGAAGGCGGCGACACACAAGTACCGCTACAACCCCGGGGAGCCGGAATGCGGGGCGCTATCCGAAGACGACTCGGCGTATGACTTGCAGTAGCGAGAAGAGAGGCGCCAAGTTGAGGGAGGGAAGACATGCTGCGACCATACCGACCGCTCATCACAGCCGCGATCTGTCTCGTCTTCTTGGCAGTGGGGCATACGGGGACCGCCTGGGCTGCGTCTCTGTTTGCCACGGAGGTAGTATCATACAGCCCGCCGCTGGGCTCCAGCCCGTACGACGATCCCGCATCCTTGCTGGGACAACCGGCTACGGAGGTGTACGATCCCGGGTGGCCACCCCATGTACCTCCCGGCACGATTCGCCCCTCGATGGCGTACGCCGCGTGGAACACGGACCCCAGCGGCAACAAGCTTATCACCACCATCGGGAACTCACAGAACACGGGCGAGATCGTGGTCAAGTTCGACCACCGCGTCGAGGACCACCCGTGGAACTGGTATGGATACGACTTCATTGTGTTCGGCAATGGGTTCCTCACGGGGAACGGCTGGGTGACCGGCACGACCAATATGGAGGAGTACACCCTCACCGGCGGCGGCTGGTTCGAGGAGGTGACCGTGTCGGTCAGCCCGGATAACGTGCAATGGTACACGTACAGCAGCGGCCCCTATGGGGATGGTCCTTGGCCGCTCAATCCGTACGCGTGGGACTATGAGAACGATACCTGGGGCGAGCAACTGGATTTCACCAAGCCGGTAGATCCGCAGTTCGCGGTTAGTGATGTGGGCGGCCAGACTGTTGCCTGGGTTATTGACAACATCTACCTCGGTTCGGCGGGGGGAACTCCTTTCGACTTGAGCGAGAGCGGGTTCTCCTACATCGAGTACGTCAAATTCAACAGCAATGGCGGTGAGATTGACGCGGTCTCGGACGTCGGCTGGGACCCCGCGCTGACTCCCGAGCCCGGAGGCGTGGCCATACTGGCGGCGGCCCTGCTCGGCTTGGCCTGGCGGCGCAGAAGGACCTGACCGTAACCCCTGGGGCTTACGGCGCCGACCGCATCCCGCGGCCGATCGGCTGTCGGCGGACGCCGCCGGCTTGGCGCCGACCGCATCCCGCGGCCGATCGGCTGTCGGCGGACGCCGCCGGCTTCGCGCTGGGCGCGGATGAGGCTGGTGCCACGCCGGCTGGCCGCTTCGGCTGCAGCTCGCGCCTCTCGGGCGGCGCGGGAGCCGTAGGGAAGGTGCGCGCCGACTCCGGCGGCGCGCCGCCGCGCTCTCCCCGTCGCGGCTCGTGTCGGTTTCGGCTTCTTGGCGATCTGCGGAGCCTCCGGCGGGGGCAGCGCCGTTAGGTGCAGATCGTCAAACCACGCCTTGCCGATCCCCTGCATCCCGGCACGCACCACAAGCGCACCCGGAATCGGCAGGTCTCTGGGCCAGCCCTTCTCGATGGCGACGACGGACGGGTCAAGCGTCGCCCGGTGGGCCTGCCACATCGCGGAGTCCAGCGCGAGCGAACCGACCAGTCTCTCCACGAGCTCTACGTCGCCGGGTGCCTTGGGCTGAATGAGATGGACCGAGATGCGGGCCTCGTTGTCGCCGAGGTGGCGTCCCCAGGCTCGCAGCAGGAAATGTGCACCGGGCTCGATCGTCCAAGGCACGACCTGGACCCAGTTCAGTGGCGCTTTGACACTGCGGTCCACGTTCTGGACTTCCAAGGCACGATGGCCGTTAAGGGCTGCGATGTTCGTCCAGGTGAAGCGTGCGCCCAGGAGATTAGCCGCGTTGGCGGGCGAGCCCAAGGCCCCGTCCGGCAGCTCCACGGACCACCCGTCGGGCAGCTCGCCTTCGCCCTGCTCCACGCCTCCTGCGTGGAGCAACTCCATTTCCTGGTTCGGCTCCGCGGGAGCTCCAGGCTTGAGCGAGATATCGTCCACGAGCAGGCCGCTTTGCGCTTGACGGGACAGTATCGCAACGGTCGCCTTGTCTGCCCCGGCCGGAGGCCGGAACGCTCGCACCACCTTGGTCCACTTCTGAGCGTTCGTAGGCAGCGCCTGAATCAGCCGGGAGCCCGGGATCGCTTGCCCGCTGACATCCAGGAACTCCACCACCGCAGTAGCGATGGGTGGCCGAGGGCTCGCCGACAGACCTCGACACCACAGCTCCAGCGTGTACTCGCGCAACTCCTCGACCGGTATGGGACTCTTGGTCTGCACCCCCACAGGCGCAGTCACAGCGGTCCCGCTCAGTTGCAGCGCCGTCCTGCCCTGGTGGACATCATTCCATTGAAAGGCATATACGCCCTGCGGCGACCTGACTGCCGACCAACCCTCTTGCTCCTGCTCGAAGCCGCCGTTGGGCAGCAGCTCGGCTCCCTGCTCGCCCGGGGGCCGGCCCTCGCCGGCGCTCTTAGTCCCCGACGCCGTCTTCTCTGCTGTCGCCGCCGGGCTCCAAACGAAATACGCCTCCCCGACCTTGCGGAACTGGTACTGGTGCGGCAAACAGATCAACCGTAGCGCCAGGTCCAGGTCGGCGTCCTTCAGCTTGATGCTGACCAGGCCGTCAAGTCGGTCCCGCCAGAGGATGTTAACCCCGGTTTGCTGAGCCGCTTCACGAAGCACCTGTTCGACGGGGGCTGAATGGAAGTCGAGGGTCACCTGAGAGGCGTCCGCACAGAGGGCTGTGATCAGTGCTGTGGCGCAGACTGCGATGATGATCTGCTTCATCTCGATTGACCTCCCTACCACTGCCGCGGCAAGCGGATGGCTGGTCAAGGGGGAGTATACCGCACTCCCGGCACGTTTTCAACTCTTTCCCGCCCTCGCGTCGCTTCCCGGCACCGCCCGGTCTCGCAGGCGAACATCAGACGCGTACGACGAAACCGGCGAGCTGGATGGCGGAGCTGCCTATCAGCTTGGTCCCAAAGCGCGGTTCTGACCTTGCGCAGGACGGCCTTGCACAAGTTGGGCCTGGTGCGATATAATGCAATGGGGGTACGGAGGGCCAAGTATCATGTCCATGATCACAGCGATCCGCTGCAGATGTGGCCATCGCGTGGTTGCGCGCGAGGTACTTCAGCGCGGGTTCCTCATGGTGCAGTGGAAACCGGTGTATGTGTACGTGAAGTACCGGTGTGCTCGCTGCAAGCGCCTCGGGAAGGAGTTCATAGATTACGAGGCCTGGGACGAGGCTATTCTGAGGGACTTCCTGGGGAATTCGGATCCGGAGGAGGCTGCTCGTTTTGAGGGCCTCGGACCGATTGCTCCGACGGAGATCGTGGCGTTTCGCCGCGAGTTGCGCCGCGAGGGAGCCCGGGCTATTGAGGCCTTGCACGAACCACTGTAAGTATTTCCGCTGAGCCGTGGCCACCAGCGTGAGCCAGCTCGGTGCGTCTCCATTCTTGCCTTTCAGTCAGCGCTGTTCCTCCTCTTTGACGCGCGCAATCTCCACTCCCATCTGTGCCTCAACCGTCCGTCGCAGGTCGTGGTCCAGGATTCTGATTTGGCTTTTGCTCCACTGCTTGGCCAGCCACCGGTTCTTGGCTGCTATGAGGCGCTGGCGCATCAGCCGCCCACGGATGCTGTCCCGCGCCTCCGCCAAGGATTGCCTGCCGGGCGGCAACTTCTCCAGCGTCTGCACGATGCACCAGCCATCGGGTCCCTTGAACACCTCGCTGATCTGGCCGGGCTGCAACTTGAACGCAACCTCGCTAATCTCGGGCGCATAGTCGTCGCGCGCGAAGACGCCCATGTCTCCGCCCGCGTCTTTCGTCCCCGGATCTGTTGATAGCTCGCGAGCCAGTCCTGCGAAGTCGCCTCCGGCCCTGAGCGCCTCCAGCACGACCTTTGCACTCTTCTCGTCGTCCTGCATGATCATCCGGGCATGTACGCGCTCCGGCAGTTTGAACAGTTCTGCATGCTGCACGTAGTAGGACTCGATTTCGTCATCTGGGATGGTCAGGGACTGCTCCGCCAGCTTCTCCTGCAGCAGGTCAACCCTTAGCTCGCGCTTCAACTGCTCGTGCGTCTTCCCTTGTTCCCTGAGCTTCTGCGACAGCAGCTCGGCTGATCCAGCCAGCAGCTCCTCACTCCGCAACCGGTCCTGGAGCTGCTCCGGGCTGACTTCAAGACCCGCCCTGCGTGCCGCCTCTTCGACCAACCTCTCCCGGATGAGCGCTTGCAGGGCTGTGGCACCTTTTTGGGCTAGCAGCTCGGCCCGCAGGTCCGCAGCCGTGATCGGCGTGCCCTGCACGCGCGCGATGACCACGTCGGCAGGCCCCTGTCTTCGGCAGCCCGCGCAAAGCACGATAGCCAGTCCCGGCAGGAGTGCTAGCCCGACGATGCGCTTGGCGCACCAGTTCGTTGGTACCTGTGGCATCCGTTCCTCTTCTCTGGTGGCCTGGGCCTTCGGCCCCCGAGCGCTCCAATGCCGACAGCCTGTCGGGCAGCGGCGTGACCGAGGTCCTGCAGTCCCCGTCCTCCGTCTAGCCGCTCACCTTGCACACTAGACCGCGCGACGCCACGATGTTCCTCAGTCGTTCCACGAGATCGTCGTCTGGCGGTTGCAAGCCGGCCGTGGGACACTCCAGGCCCAGGCTCTTGTACTTCGACTCACCCAGTCGGTGATATGGGAGAAGCTCCACGCCCTCGGATGGTTGGACCTCCGCTGCGAGGTCAGCGATGTCGGCGATGGTCTGCTCGTCGGCAGTGTACCCGGGCACCGCGGGCACGCGGAGCTGTACGCGTACGCCGTTGGAACAGATTCGACGCAGATTGTCCAGGATGGCGCGGTTGTCCACGCCCGTGTTTTCTCGGTGCCGCACCTCATCCACACCCTTGACATCATAGAGCACCAAGTCAACCCAGGGCAGCACCGCGGCCCAAACTTCGCGGCTCGCCAGTCCGCAGGTGTCCAGTGTCGTGTGAAAGCCCTCCGCCTTGCACGCCCGCAGCAGAGCGACAGTGAACTCCGGCTGAAAGAGCGGCTCGCCGCCCGACAGCGTCACGCCGCCGCCGGAATTATCGTAGAAGGGTCGGTCCTTCGCGACCTCGTGCAGGACTTCCTCGACGGTCGCCTCGCGCCCGTGTAGCACCAGGGCCTCGGCATAGCACTCCTTGGTGCAGGCCCCGCACGCTTGGCATTTGCTGCGGTCAATGATGATCTGATCGGGCCCCCGGCTGAGCGCACCGTGGGGGCAATTCTCGAGGCACTTCCCGCAGCCGATGCAGTTCCGTGGGAACTGGGCCAACACCGGCAGCGGATCCATCGCCTCTGGATTATGGCACCATTTGCAGCGCAGCGGGCAGCCTTTGAGGAACACCGTCGTGCGAATCCCGGGGCCGTCGTGCACGGCGAACTTCTTGATGTCGAAGATCATCCCGGTTAGAGCCATGCTTGGTCTCTTGACTCCTCACAAACCGGCCCAGACACACGCCGGTGAACCCGCCGGCGATAGGAATGTGCCCGAAGCCTTAGGTTATCAAGTCGGCTTGGAGGTGTCAATGCGCTGAGCCAACGTGCCCTCGCGCAGGTGGGCAGTTGCTGTAGGTGAAAGCACTCGGGCGACGAATAATGTGGGTAGGGGCGGGGTAGCGATCCCGCGGGTAACGCGCAACGGGAGGAGTGCGACTCGATGAAGACTGACATCGTCCAGGCGACAGTGCTGCTCACGGCGATCTACACGGCGGCGATGAGCTGTTTCGGTGCCGAGAAGGCGGCTCGGGATGACCTGGGGCGCAGTGTGAAGTTGAGAATACTGGTGGACAAGGTCATGCAGCCGGAGGAGAAGTGGGTGACGAAGGAGTGGATCGTCAAGGAGACGGCGGAGGCGGGCTTCAACGTGTTCTCGCCGCGCAGCGGCTATGACCGGTTGGACGAAGTCCGACAGGTGACAAAGTGGTGTGAGAAGTACGGGATCTATCACATGCCGTGGATGCGCGGCACGCTGAGTGCGCCGCCCGGCGCGGAAGCCGCCGGCAAGCGGCTCGTCTGGGCCGGCGGCGGCGAGCAGTTGCTCTGGAGCCCCAATTCCGACGAGTTCTGGGATTGGACGACCAAGTACATCGTCGAGTATGCGAAGATGAGCGCGGAGAACGAACACTTGATGGGCGTGTTCCTGGACTACGAGAACTACGCGCGAGGGAGCCAGGGCAACTGCTACGCCCTGTCGTACGACGACCTCATTATGGGCCAATTTGCGCAGGCCAAAGGGCTCAAGTTACCACAGCTTGAGCCGGCCAAGCGCAGGGGCTGGCTGGAGGAACAGGGCCTCCACGAGGAGTTCTCCGCGTTTCAGATCAGCCACTGGCGGGAGCGCTGTCGAATGCTGCGCGAGGCGGTGGACAAGTACAATCCCAAGTTTCAGTTCTGCATCTACCCGGCGCCGGGAACGCTGTTCATGGTCGAAGCCGCCTACCCGGAGTGGGCGACCGAGGAGGCGCCGCTGATTCTGGCCGACGCCTGCACCTATGGTCGGCCCTCGCGGTTCCTGCCCGAGGCCGAGGCGCTCGAAGGCAATCGGCAGCGATTGCTGAAGGGGATGCAGGTGCCGCAGAAAGCGGGCATCCCGTTCATGTACGCCGGCGGGATTGACCCGGTCGTGAAGGGCGCCGACCCGGAGTTCTCGGGCAAGAATGCGGTGATGATCTCGGAGACCACCGATGGGTACTGGATCTTCTACGAGGGGCCGAAGTACAAGAAGGACCACCCGGACTACTTCAAATGGTTCACCTGGGCCAACAAGGCGATAGCCGAAGGTAACTTTGCGGCCTGGCATAAGCCCCGCGAGACGGCTGAGGACTGGACCCTCGACGTATTCAAGCGCACGGGCCCGAAGCACAAGTTGGTGACCCCGGAAGTGACCGGCCGGAAGGTCGAATATCCCCTTGTCAGGCTGCGCGGCGAGAACCTGATGTTCATGGCCGTCAAGGCGGGGCAGCCTGTCGAGATCGTGTTGAAGAACCAGCCGGTCGCACACTACCAGTCACTGCTGGCGTGGGACGTCCGAAGCCCGAAGATGGCCAAGGTCGCCTCCGGGAAGATACCGCACGGCGAGGCGGGCGCCGTCAGGTTCACGCCCGAGGCCGACGGCCTCTACCTGCTGGGGGCCTCGGCTGGAAGCTGTGGCTACTCGGTGATGAGCTCGAATGTACCACTGGGGCTGTTTGCGGGCGAGGGCCTCTCGCTCATCTACGGGGCGAAGCGATTGTACTTCAGGGTGTCGGAGGGTGTGGGGGACTTCACACTTACGGTCCGGGGCTCAGGCGGCGAAACCGTTCGCGTGAACGTCTTTGACCCCGAGGGTAAGCAGATTGCCACCGGGCAGACGACCCTACAGGACAGAACGGTGCAGATCACGGTCCCCGTCGGCGATCAGGCCGGCAAGACCTGGTCGCTGGAGGTTGCCAAGGCGGACGAGGGCGTGCTGGAGGATAACTCGATCAAGCTCGACCCGAAGCTGCCGCCGACCTTGTCGCTGGCGCCGGAGCACGTGTTCGACATCGCAGCAGAGAAGTGAACGTGAGGTGTGAGATGACGGGAGGTCATCTGGGCCGTGAGACGCTGGTGCTCTTGCTGCCGGCGCTGGTGGGCATCGCCTGGGCGCAGGCAGCGGCTCCGCCGGTTGCCGACGAGCATACCCTCCTGCTGGCTCACTTCAATGGCACGCTCAATGCCGACTTCGCCAGGGGGAGCCCCCAGGCGGACGTGACCGGCGCGGAGCTGGTCGCACAGGGCAAGTGGGGCGGCTGCGTGAGCCTGGGGGATGGCCAGTACCTGAGTTTCGACCCGCAGGGCAATCTGGATATGTCGGCCGGGAGCCTGATGTTCTGGTTCAAGCCCAAATGGCGGGCCCCCACCGTTCACTCGCATGCCTTGCTCTCGATGGGGCTGGACGGCGAGCCCGTCGGCTACTTTGTGCTCAGCCAGGGCTGGTGGGAGACTGGCGGTGGAGGGGGCCGGATGTACTTCGTGTACGATAACCAAGCCTACATGCACGCCAGCAGCACCGCAATGATGACGTTGGGCGAGCACCTCAATGACTGGCACCACCTGACGCTCACCTGGTCCGAGGGTAAGCCTGGGCAGAACGCCCTCTATCTCGACGGAATGCGGATCGCCCGGACCGTCAAGCACTGCGGCCAGGTACGCCGACCGCGCACCCGGCTGTTCATCGGCTCGGACCAGGGCACTGGAATGGGCCACAAACGCTGGGCGAACGCCCTGCTGGATGAGCTGGTCATCTACGACCGGGCCCTCAGCGAGCAAGAGGTCGCAGCAGCATTCCAGGCGCAGGAGCCGCGCTGGGAGGAGATCCAGGCGCGTCGGTGGGCCTGGCTGACGGACGTACTAAAGGGCCCTGCGCCGGTGTTCAAGCGAGATGAGCAGGGCCGCGTGCTGGAGAGCCGCGCCCTGCTGGACGAAGGCTATCCGTGGGCGGATCCGAAAAAGGTGCCGGAGGTCGTGGACAAGCTCAAACGCGCCGGGTTCAACGTGTACATCCCCTGCGTCTGGCATGGGCGCGGCACGCGCTGGCCCTGCCGGCTCGAGCCGCCCGAGGCGGGTCTGCAGGAGGCCTACGCCCGTCCCGATCCCGACCCCCTGGCTTACCTGATCGAACAGTGCCACGCCAACGGCATTGAGGTGCACCCCTGGTTTTGCGTGTGCAAGCGCGAGCGGGACCTGCACCCGGAGTTCGTCGAGGAGGGCACGCCGCGGCGGATGTTCGACGCCCATCGGCCCGAGTTCCGCGACTTCATCGTGAGCCTGATGCTCGATGTGGTGCGCCGGTATGAAGTGGACGGCATCAATCTTGACTACATTCGCACCGGGGGGCTTTGCACCGGGCCCAAGTGCCGGGCGGAGTACCGGGCCAAGTTCGGTACCGAGCTGACGGACGATGTGAAGCTGCGCGGCGAGAACAACTGGCCTAATCCGAAGGTGGTCCAGTGGCAGAATGAGGCGATCGGGGATATCGTGCGACGTGTGGCTGAGGAGGGCCGCAAGATTCGGCCCAGGCTGATCATCAGCGTGGACGGTCACCCCCGCCCACCGACTGAGCCGCCCGACACCAACGGCCGCAACGAGCTTCCCTGGGTACAGGCCGGGTGGGTGGACGTGGTGTACGGTATGGACTACGGGAGGCATCTGGCCGTGGCGCGTGTGGATGCGGTGCGGCAGGCGCTCGACAAACCCGCGGCCATCGTGGAGCTCGTGGGCAACTACGAACGGAGCGAACAGGGCAAAGTCGTTCCGCGCGAGGGCAAGCTGGTCGCCGATCTGATTTCCTTCTGCCGGCGCAAGTGGCGAGGCAACGGGTCGGCCCTTTACCTATACAGTATGCTCAGCGAGGAGCAGATCGAAGCACTCCGCGCCGGGCCCTTCAAGGAGCAAGCGGTCCCGCGATGGGTGCGATGAGCAAATAGGGAGAGAACAGAGATGCGGTGGAGTGCGCTGTCGCTGGCCGTGGTGTTGATGTCCGGTCATGTCTGGGGGCAAGGGCCGCCCACCAGCGGCAGGGAGCGGCTGGAGTGGGTGCACGAACATGTGCTGAACACCGTCTCGAAGTTCGAGTTCACCCAGGGCTACTCGTTCCGCAAGAATCCGGCGAACCTGAAGCCCTTCCTGGAAGCGATCAAGGCCCGGGGGTTCAACACCTGGGACCAGATGGCTATCGGCGGCATCTGGAACGACGAGCAGTTCGCTGCCTTCGAGCGCAGCCTCCAGGTCGCCGCCGAAGTCGGCCTGAAGGTCTGGGCGACGCTGAGCCCGCCCAGCGGGAGGGAGGAGATCGCCCGCTGGCCCCTGGAGCAGCGGCAGGAGTACTACTACAAGACCGCCGAGCGGTTCGCGCGCCTGGCCAACAAGTACCCCAACTTCGTAGCCTTCACCTGCGACGACTTCGATTACAACTTGAGGTTCTTCACCCCGGAAATGATGGCCGAGATGGCGCGGCGCTGGCGCGGCATCTGCCCGCGGCTGGCGTTCTTGCCGCTGCTGTACTATGGCAGCATCACGGAGGACCTCTTCGCGACGCGCGGCGAGTACATTGACGGCATCGTATTCCACTTTCGCGCTAACAGCTACCCCTACGCCTACATCCCCGGCTACGATCCGAAGAACTTCGAGATGTACGGGGATGTGATGCGGTACGAGCTCAAGCGCGTGCGGCAGATCGCCGGCGACCATCCGGTCATCTGCGGCATTTACATCTGGTACTACAAGAGCGGCTGGGGCGTGCTGACCCCTGACGAGCAGAATCCGTCGGTAGAGCACATCGTGCGCGACGCGACCCAGAAGCTGAGGATCGCGCACGAGTATGCCGACGGCGTGCGGGTCTACGGGCTGGGCATTGATCATGAGGCCTATCGCGCGATGGGGGAGCTGCTGCACCGATGGCAGGCGGCGGGCAAGAGCTGGGGCCTGGAGCGCGGAGAGCCGGAATCTCATCTGGCGCGGTGGCGGAAGGCCCTGGGCAAGGGCCCGTTCCTGGGCACCCTCCTCGACAGCGAGCGCGGCCTCGGCGTGAGCCTGCCGAAGGCCTGCGCCTGGCCAAGAGTGGAGCTGATTCGCAACTTCCAAGGGGGCAAGTTCGATCCGGCGGAGGTGGCGCGACGTTACCCTCTGCTACTGGTCTCGAAGGCAAACATGGCGCGCGAGTGGCCCAAGCTGCTGCGCGAGTATGCGCGCGCGGGGGGCACGCTGGTGCTCGAGTTCGTGCCCGGTTGGAGGCTCGATACGAAGGCCGGCCCGTTGCGCGAGGGGGAGAAGGATGCCGGCGAGAAGTGCCCGACAAGTGTGGAGCTGGCGCGGCTGGCTGGCGTCGAATTTCACTACGAGCCGCGCGGCTTCGCCACCCGCTGGCGGGTGGTCAAGGAGCATCCGCTGACCGCCGGCCTGGGCGAGGTCGGCGCCTGGCGCGAAGTCCCCTACGAAGGGGGCGCTAGCACCTACGGGCATCTCGCGCACCCGGCGCAGGCAACCGACGCGGAGGTGCTCATCGAGGTCGAGCACGAGAAGTGCCCCTACGATGGCGTGACCTACGCCCGCCAGGGCCGGATTAGCGGCATCTATCCGCTGCTGACTGTGAAGCGTGTCGGGAAGGGGCTGGTAATCCGTCACTACGCGCACAACAGCCCGGCTACCGTCTTTGGCGAGGCCTACCAGAGGCTAATCGCCAACATACTCGCAGT
>JALGUG010000177.1 GCA_029820995.1 Candidatus Zipacnadia bacterium | reverse complement strand
CCTGCGTGTCGGCGCTCCTGCGGACCGCCTCGAAACCCTTGTCCCCATTCAGCCCCTCCGGTCGTGGGCGGGCACTTGGCAGTGAGCGCCTGAAGTGGTTTGATAGACGAACGGCAATCGCCCCTGAAGGGCCTCCTACAGGAGTCATGAGCAGTTATGAGACCTCTTCCCGACTCTGGCTGTTGGAAGAGGCCGGAAAGGAGTATGGGCATCAGTGCGACTGGGGACTGACTATCACATTCACACGTTCTATCAGCGCTGCGGCAATGGGACGCTGACGCTGGAGAACATCATTCGCCGAGCCGAGGGGCTGAGGATGACCTCGCTGGCGATCACGGACCACATCAACAACTTCGAGCACATTGCCAACCACAAGCTGATCAAACAGGACATCGAGGCCGTCGAGACCGACCTGGAAGTGTTCTTCGGCTGTGAACTGAACTTCATGAGCTGTGACGGCCCGTGGCCCTACAATGAGCAGATTCACCAGGAATATGGGTTCGAGGTCGTGATCGGCGGGATTCACTCGACGTACACCGACAGCCAGGACATTGTCGAGGTGCGCGACATTCAGCAGCGGCATCACATGCGCACGCTGAATGACCCGCTGCTGAACGTGCTGGTGCATCCCTACTGGTTCGGTAAGGCCGAATGGGAGGCGCGGCCGGCTGAGTGGTGGGTCGAGCTGCTGGAGACAATGCCGGACGACTATGTGCGGGAGATGGCGCAGGCGAGCGCGGCGAACGATTGCGCCATCGAGGTCAACGCCTGCGCGATATTCTACAATAAGAACTACCCGGCGGAGTTTCAGTCGGCGTACATTCGCTATCTGGGACGGCTGCGGGACGAGGGGGCGCTGTTCACCGTCGGCTCGGATGCGCACGACATCAAGCAGATCGGGACGAGCGAGTACTGTGAGGGGATTCTGGACGGTCTGGGCGTGCCGGCGGAGCAGATCTGGAGGCCGAGGGCGAGCGCCTAAGCGAACGGCGGGGCCTCAGCCCCGTTTCCTCTCCCGGGGACAAACCACCACGCCACCACGGCAGAGGCGAAAGGCGCTGGAGGCCGTGTACTGTAGTGGGCGTGCATTTCCGGTCGTGCGGCAACCGAGCGCGCCGGCGAGGGGGGATAAGCACAGGCTCACGGAGGTGAGACAGCATGGAACTGCCCGTCACGCTGGACAAGGAGCGGATCGCAGAGTACTGCCAGCGGAACCATATCCGGCGTCTGTCCCTGTTCGGGTCGGTTCTGCGGGAGGATTTCGGGCCGAACAGCGACGTAGACGTGCTGGTCGAGTTTGAGGCGGATGCCGTGGTCACGCTACTGGACATGGCCCGCATGGAGATCGAGTTGACGGAGATGATCGGGCGGCAGGTGGACCTGCGGACGCCCGCGGAGCTGAGCCGATATTTCCGCGATAAGGTGCTGGCGACGGCGGTGGTGCAATATGCTGCCTGAGCCGGACGTGGTGCGCCTGCGTCACATGCTGGACGCGGCACGCAAGGCAGTTGAGTTCGCCCGCGGGCGGCAGCGCGATGATCTGCATGAGGATCAGATGCCGGCGTTCGCGTTGGTGCACGCGTTGCAAATCATCGGCGAGGCGGCCAGCCAGGTGTGCCTGGCAACGAGGGAGGCCCTCCCCGCCGTGCCGTGGCGTTTGATCGTCGGGATGCGGCACCGCGGTGCACGCGTACTTTAGACGTTGACCACGACATCATATGGGATACCGTGCATCACTACGTGCCTGAGCTGATCGCCACACTGCAGGCGGCCCTGGACGCAGAGGGCGGCGATCAGGGCTGAACGCGGTTCCGACCAGGCCTCATCCCCGTTTCCTCTCCAGGGCGGAGAGAGGGAGAAGGAGCCGTGTCCGAGATGCGTTCCTGGAAAGCACAGATTCTCATTCTCGCGGGGCTGCTGGCAGTATCGGCGGCGTGGGCTGAGAATGCGTTCTTGGAGGGTTTCGATCAGGCGGCGGCGGAGAACCTGTTTGCCAAGACGTACGGGGATGAGCCGGCGGAGGTCGCCGCGAACGGGGCCGAGCCGCAGGTGGGCCGCGACGGCGGACCGGGCGCACACCTGAAGCTGGTGTTCGGCGAAAGGGCGGAGAAGAACCTCACATACTATAGCCTGAAGGTGGAGCCCGCGGTGCCCATCGTGCCGCAAATGGAGGAGATCTCGTTCTGGGTCAAGACGAACGTGCGGCTAGGGATCAAGATCGGTATCTCGCCCTTCGGATTCATCTATCATGGGCCGATGGTCGAGCCCTCCGGCGAGTGGCAGAAGGTCGCGGTCGGAAAGGCCTACGAGGAGCTCGAGGCCTGGTGTAAGAGGGGCGAGCAGGATGCGCGGCACGGAGTGGTCAGCTCAATCATCGTGGCCGTGGCGCAGACCAAGAATGTGACTGCGGACATCGCGCTGGATGACTTCGCGATCTCCGGCAGGGAGGGTTTCGCCGCGGCGGTGAAGGAGGAGAGCTTCCGACGGCTAACCAGGCGGGTACGGGTCAGCGTGGCGACGCAGATCTGGAGCGACGAGGGCCGGACGCTGGGAGAAGTGCTGAAACGGATTGACGAGGCGGCAATCGCGGGCTCGGACGTTCTGCTGCTGCCACAGGAGTGTGTGAAGACCGAGGGGGAGCCGATTCCGGGTCCGCTGAGCCAGGCGATTGCCGACCGGGCGAAGCAGCACAAGATGTACGTAATCGGCAATTTGCGGGAAAAGGATGGCGACAAGACGTATGTCACGTCATTCTTGTGCGACCGCGAGGGACAGATCGTCGGCAAGTACCGCAAGTCGCACAAGATGCCGGACGAGGACCTCGACCTGGGGGACGATCTGCCGGTATTCAAGACCGACTTCGCCAAGATCGCCATGCGGATCGGCACGGACCGGTTCTTCCCCGACATTGACCATGTGTACACGGTCAAGGGCGCGCAGATCATCTTCTGGTCGCAGAGGCCGGAGCCCGTGGAGGACGAATTCTCGCAGGACTTCCCCTCAGCCGGGCGCGCCGCGGACTACGGTGTGCACCTCGCCTGTGCGCGCTACATGTTCAAGGGGCCCGGCTGGATTACGAACAAGTTCCCGCCGTATTGCGGGTGTCCGATCGGGCGGTCCTACGTGATCAACCGGGAAGGGCAGCGGATCGCCTCGACGCCGCGAGCGGCGGGCGTGGCGACGGCGGTGATACCGTGGAAGACGCTGGGCCGCGGACGCGGGGCGCCGAAGAACCCGGCCTTCGCGTGTCTGACGGCACCGGTGAAGTTGCCCGAGAAGAAGCAGTACGCCAAGCGGAAGATCCGGGTGACGATTATCGAAAGCCACCTGGGCATCGAGGAACTGCTGAAGAAACTGGACGTGGCCGGCCAGATGGGCTCCGACATTGTGTGCCTGTACGAGTTCGTCTGGATTCACGGGCCCGATAAGGACCGGATTGCCCGGGAGACCAAAGTGGCGCAGGAGCGGCTGGCACAAGTGGCGGCGAAGGCGAAGCAGTGGCAGATGTACATCCTGATCGCCGGGGTGGTGGACCGAATTGAGCGCAATGAGGCGATTGTGTTCGGGCGCGACGGGGAGGAGGTCGGACGCTACTACAAGATCGCGAAGACGCACGATGAGCAAGTGCCGGGCGATGCGACGCCGATCATCGAGACGGATTTCGGGAGGATCGCGGCGCGGATTTGCGCGGATGAGTGGATGGTGGAGCTGGACCGCAGCTACGGGATCAAGGGTGCGGACATTCTGTTCACGCCGACGCAGAGCTGGGGGCCGGACGCGCTGTTGCGGGACCTGCGGGACATCTCGCGGGCGATGGACGCGGGGCTGTTTCTGGTTGAGTGCACGCACCCGAGCACCGAGGTGATGCACCGCAGCATGATCGTGGAGCCGACGGGGTGCATTGTGGCCCAGTCGGAGTACCGCAAGAGCAGCATCGTGAGCGCGGTGATTGATTTGGACAACGATCGGCCCCTCCGGTACATCCGCGAGTACAAGCCGCACAAGCCGGGGGGCTACCTACCGCAGTATCAGCCGGAGCGGATGCCGAAGGCGGCCAACGATCTGCGAGAGACGATCCTGGCGCAACGTCGGCCGGAGCTGTACGGCGTGCTGGCGATTCCGAAGGCGGAGAAAGCCAAGCAGTAGGTCCGACAGGGGGATAGACCATGCGAGGATTCTGGCTGTTGGCAACGATCATCGTAGCGACTGCGCCACTGGCGGCGCAGGAAGTGCTGAAGTTCGAGGCGGAGGACTGGACCACGCCCCAGGAGGCTTGGCAGAAGGACAAGTTCTCCGAGGACAAGTGGAACCTCTGGAGCACGGACAAGGATGCCGAGAAGAAGTGGAGCGGCGGGGTGGTGCTGCAGTCGCCGCGCGTGTTGGCGGATCGAGAAGGGCCGGAGGACGGGGCGCCACCGCTGCACACGCACATTACGGGCATCCCGAAGGGGACATACATGGTGGAGGTTCTGGGCGTGGGGCGGGCGATGGCGATCTCGTTTGACGGTCAGGAATGGAAGAAGATTGACGGGAGCTCAGGCAATCTGGGGTCGTTTGAGATCAAGGACGGAACCTTCGACTTGTGGGTGGATGACCGGTACGTGCACCAGGCCAATCCGGGGTCCTGCTACTATGACGCGCTGGTGCTTACGCCGGTCATTGCCGCGGAGAACGGCATTGTGAACGGCGACATGGAGAAGGTTGGCAAACAGCTCCCAGCGGGCTGGACCTTCTGGTCACGCACGAAGGAGGGGGCGGCCGAGGCGGCGGAGGATGTAAAGCACTCCGGCCGCAGGAGCGTGAAGGTCTCCTATCCCGGCGAGCGAGACTGGGCCTTGACGAACTTCGGACGGCTGCAGGTGAAGCCGCGCGAGAAGTACACGGTGTCGGCATGGGTCAAGTCGGAGGAAGCGGGGATGGTGGAGCTGGCCATCGTGGCCTACCACGGCTCCGAGCTGCTGCGGTGGAACATCGGCTCGGACTACACGCAAGGCCGGCACGACTGGAAGCGGCTGGAGGGCACGGCGTGGATTCCGCGCGACTGCGACCAGATTCAGGTGCGGCTGACCGGCCAGGGCAAGACGGTGATATGGGTGGACGATGTGGCGCTCCGGAAGGGGGGTAGGAGGATGAAGCCCAAGCCGTTGGTGGCCGGATACGCCACTGAGCGAGTGAGGGAAAAGCTCGGCCGCGGTGTGGTGGCGGTACCGACGGCGGGCGGGAAGGTGTACGTGGGCTGGCGGCTGCTGGCCTCCGATCCGAGGGACGTCGCGTTCAACGTTTACCGGCGGACGGGAAAGGCAGAGCCGAGGCGGCTCAACCAGAAGCCGATCACGAGAACGACGGACTTTGTGGATGAAAAGCCACTGAGGGGCGAGGAACAGGAGTACTTCGTGCGGGCGCTGACGGGCGGGAAGGAGGGCCGGCCGTCGGAAGTGGCCCGGGCGACGCCCTCGGCGGAAGGCCAACCGTATCTGTCGCTCAAGCTCAACGGCGAGCACACGTTTCAGAAGTGCGGGATCGCGGACCTCGACGGCGACGGGCGCTATGACTTCGTGCTGAAGCAGCCGAATGCGAACATTGACCCGTACATCAAGTACTGGAAGCCGAGTCCGGAGACGTATAAGGTCGAGGCGTACAAGAGCGACGGAACGTTTCTGTGGCGGAGGGACCTGGGCTGGGCGATTGAGCGGGGCATCTGGTATTCGCCGATGGTGGTGTACGATCTAGACGGCGACGGGAAGGCCGAGGTGGCGCTGAAGACAGGCGAGGGCGACCCACGGGACGAGGATGGACGCGTGACGTCGGGGCCGGAGTATCTGTCCATCTGGGACGGGCTGACGGGCGAGGAGCGGGCGCGGGTTGATTGGCCCTCGCGGGAGGGCTTCCCGAGCTACAACTACGCCAGCCGGAACCAGTTGTGCGTAGCGTATCTGGACGGTCAGACGCCCTGCCTGATCGTGGAGCGCGGGACCTACAACACGATCAAGGTGGTAGCGTACGAGTTCCAGGGCGGAAAGCTGCGAGAGCTGTGGCGGTGGGAGGACCGGGAGGATGGCGGGCTGTTCCGGGGCCAGGGGGCGCACAGCATGCACGCGGTGGATGTGGACGGGGATGGGCGGGACGAGGTGTTCCTAGGCTCGGCGGTGCTGGATGACAACGGCATGGGTCTGTGGTCTACGGGTATGGGACACCCGGACCACCACTACGTGGGCGATATTGACCCTGCGCGGCCAGGGCTGGAGGTGTATTACGGGATGGAGACCCGGCAGCGCGAGTACGGTTGCTGCCTGGCGGATGCCAAGACGGGCGAGATCATCTGGGGCATCAAGGAGCCGACGAAGCATGTTCACGCTTCAGGCATGTGCGCCGACATAGACCCCGCACATCCAGGGATGGAATGCTACAGCGGCGAGAGGGACTTGCCCAAGCGCTGGTTTCACGCCGCCAACGGCGAACTGATTTCCACCGAGAACCTGTTCGGCCTGGGCGTGCGGACCGTTTACTGGGACGCGGACCCGCAGCGGGAGCTGCTACGCGGCGGCAAGATCAGGGACTATGGCGGCGGAGAGTACGGGCCGCAGATCGAAGGGAGCGTGGTGGGCTTTGCCGACATTCTGGGCGACTGGCGCGAGGAGCTGATCGTGACGGTCCCGGGCGAACTGCGCATTTACACCACGACCATCCCCGCGGCGGATCGCCGTGTGTGCCTGATGCAGGATCCGCTGTATCGCATGGACGTGGTGATCCAAGCGATGGGCTACACGCAGTGCCCGATGACCTCCCAGTGCTTCTCGGCGAGCGCGCCGAGCGTGGGACTGAACGTGCCGGGCCGGTCGCTGAGCGCTCGGGGGCCCACCAAGGGTGAGGTCCTCGCAGCGGCGTCGCTTCGGGAACCGCTGCGGGGGAGGTTGCGGCTAACCGCGGGTGATTGGGCCTCCATCGAGCCCGCGGAAGCGGAGATTGAGGTCGCTGCCGGTGAGGTGCGGCGGGTCCCTTTTGAGCTGAGCCTCCTACGGCGGCCGGCGGTACCGGCGGGACGGCTTCAAGTTCCGGTGAAGGTCCGGTTGGAAGGGGCGGGAGGTGTCTTGGAGGCAGAAGTGGTGCTGTCCGCGGAGGATGTGCCGCTGGAGGGTGTTCCGTTGATACAGGCGGAGGCGTTCAGCCGGCAGGGCGGGGGCGAGGTGCACCTGAGGGACGACAAGGTGGGTGCGTCGGAGAAGTGCTTCTCGCACTGGGACAGTGAGGGGCATTGGCTGGAATGGCAGGCTGAGGTGCCGAAGACGGGGCGGTACTGGCTGGTGGTGCGCTATTGCGCGCAGAAGAACGTTCGACGCAAGGTGGAGGTGGACGGTCGGATTCCAGCGGAGATTGGGAGCTTTGAGTTCGCCGCGACCGGCGGGTTCAGCTCCTCGATGAACGACTGGGCACACGCGCCGCTACGGGGACGTGATGGCGCGCCACTGTCACTGGAGTTGTCCGCCGGTAAACACACGCTGCGCTTCACGAATCTGGACGGCACCGGGATGAATGTGGACTACCTGGCGCTGGTGCCGGCGTCGTAGCGAAGTAGGGTGGCGGGCTATTCCTCCAGCCCTTCGACCACCAGTCGGTGCAGCGAGGGGATGCTGATGCGGTGGTCTATCTGGAAGTTGAAGCCCTCGCCGCCCTGGCGGGTGGGACGGTCCACGATGTTCTTGCTGGGGCGGTAGTAGTAGTTGTTGATTCCCGGACGTTTGTCGAAGTTGGCCGTGTAGATCGGCGCAACCGGATAGCCGAGGTTGCGGGCGATGCTGAGCGCTTTGAGGAACACCTCGGGCCCGATGACCGCGCTGCCGAAGTTCAAGAGGCACCCGTGGGCGAGCTTGGTGACGCTGGTGGTATAGACTTTGAAGTCGTGGTAGGTCGCGCGGCCCAGGGCGGCGCCGTCGCAGGCAGGGTGCTGGTGGATGATGTCGGTGCCGATGGCGACGTGCACGGTGGCCGGCACGCCGAGCTCAAAGGCCTGCGCCAGGACACTGTATTGGGCGTACTTGCAGTTGCGCCGCACGATCTCCCGGCCCAGCGCCCTGCCGTAGCCCTCGCGCGATTTGTTGATGGTTTCGTTGATGATTCGCCCGGTCTCTTCGGCCATACCGAAGGAGCCGTCCTTGAGGCCGATGGTCACGTCTTCGGCACTCTCGCCAATGTAGGCGAACTCGAAGTCGTGGATGGAGACGGCCCCGTTCATCATCAGGTGAGTGATCACGCCTCGACGCATGAGGTCAATGATCAGGGGCGAATTGCCGGTGCGGATAACGTGGGCGCCCATCTGAAAGATGACCTGATGGCCGTTGCGCGCGGCTTCGATGACATGGCGCACCAGACGGCGGAACTTGCGGTTGGCCCAAGGCTCGAGGCCCTCGGAGGTCCGGACGAAATCCTGGACCGACTCGAGGTTGGCGCGTTGGCTGAGCGGATAGGTCTTGATCTGCGAGAAGTCAACGATCTCGGAAGAAGTCATCGTAGATGGTCCTTAGCTCGTCGGGGGTGGCAGTGCCGGTGATGCCCAGCTTGCGGATCGTGACGTTGGCGGCCATGTTGCCCAGCAGCGCGGCTTCCTCCAGCGAGGCTCCGGCCAGCAGGGCCATGGTGATAGCGGACATGGTTGAATCGCCCGCGCCGGTGATGTCGAGGGGCCCCTCGACCGGAACCGTCGGGACCCAGGTCGGCTCGCGTTCCGGGGCGAAGATCAGGATGCCGCGCTTGCCGCGGGTGCAGAAGATCGGGCGCTTCAGGCGCGGTAGGACGACCTCGGCAGCCTGGACGACGAGGTCATCGGCGATTTCGTCGAAGATGCCGACCTCCGCCAGACCGCCGGCGCTGACGAGCTCGTACTCGTTGGGCACCAGAGCGATGTTCGCGAAGTCGGCGCTGTGGGTCCGGGAGGTGCAGATGAAGAGCTTGTCGCTGTCGGCAGCGAGCTGGGAGAGTGCCGGACGGAGGCCGGCGTTGAGGACGCCGTCGCCCTCTTCATCGTAGTCAGCCACCACCACGGCACCGACGTCGGGAAGCGCGCGGCGGATGTTATCCATCACGGCGGCGGCCGCTGTGTGGCTGGGCAGGCCGGTGCCGACGTCCACGCGGAGCTCGCGGGTGCGGCCGTCGGGGTGCTTGATTTGCAGCTTCTCAAAGGAGGGCGTCGGCCGCGAGGGGTCGCAGACAGAGAGCGAGGTGTCCGCGCCGCGCAATTGGAGCTCGCGGAGGATGACTTCGCCGTAGCGGTCCTCGCCGACGACGGCCAGGGCCTGCACAGCGGCGCCCAGGTCACAGAGGTTCCAGGTGACGGTGCCGGCGGCACCGGGGCTAAACAGGTGCTCATGGAGGCGCGGGACCTCTTGACCGGTTTCCCGGGAGATGCCCTTGATCTGGCCGGAACCGTAGCGGTCGAGGCAGAAGTCGCCGCAGACGAGTACCGGCTGCCCCTGAAGGGCATCGAGTATTTCATCCAGGCGCTCGCGGGTCAAGGTGATCACCTGTTAGAGGCTGCCGGGCGCGATTCATCGCGCCCGTACGGCCGGGTGAAGTCGAAGTCAACGCAGTACCAGTCCAGGCGCTCGCCGGTGGCGGCACACGACTCGGTCTCACGCCGCGAGCCCGTGACCCAGGCGGGATGGTCCGTGTAGTGGGTCACGTCGAGGACCTTGCGATAGGGTGCTTCCAGGAAGACCGGGAAGCGAGCGGTCAGCTTCCTCTGGTCGCCGATGTTATGCAGGTCGAGCACGAAGCCGCGGGTGTAGACCTCGTACCTGGGGCCGCGGCCGTGGCGACCGCCGGGCACGGCGGTCCCCTCCTCGGCGCGTTTGACCTCCCCCGTCTGCTTGAAGTGCTCGAAGGCCGTCTGCGCCTCCCGACGGCCCTCCGCACTCGCCTCAAAGCCGGCGCGGCGGCCGTAGTCCTCGCGCCACGGGCAGGCCCGCGGGGCATGCCAATCCAGGTGGATCGGGGCGTCGGGGCCCGGCGCATAGAAGGCGATGGCCGACTCGTCAACGGAGGGGAACTTGGCGTACAGATCGCCGGTCCGCCGGTAGATCGAGTGCCCCACGGAGGT
>JALGUG010000176.1 GCA_029820995.1 Candidatus Zipacnadia bacterium | reverse complement strand
TGAACAGTCCGGGCGATGCTCGCGCAGGGCTGCCAGCACCTCCGTGCCGTCGGCGCGTGGCATCAGGACGTCGGTGACCACGACATCGAAGGCGCGTTGACGGAGCAGTCTGAGCGCCGCATCTCCGGCGGCTACGGCCACAACATCGTGCCCGCGGTCGGTCAGCACCTGGGTAAGCAAATCCCGCAGCGGTGTCTCATCTTCGCAGACCAGCACACTGAGGCCCGGCGTGGCGGCAGAGGGCGCGCGCTGAGCTGCTGTTGGCTCCGACGTCGGAGCCTCGGCAGCTTCCCTGGCGACCGGAATCCAGATCGAGAAGGTCGTTCCGGAGCCGACTCGGCTATCCACCTCAATGAGGCCACCGTGCGCCTCCAGAATCCCGTGCGCGACGGATAGCCCGAGGCCTGTTCCCCCCTGGCCGGAGCTACTCGGCGGGCCCTTGGTCGTGAAGAAGGGATCAAAGATCCTTTCGCGGTCTTCCGGAGGGATGCCGGGCCCCGTGTCGGTGATGCGCACGCCGACGCACTCGGGTCCGCGGCAGGTGCGCCGGGGAGACACCACCTCGAGGTGCAAGCTGCCGTGCTCAGGCATGGCCTGTCGCGCATTGATTAGGATGTTGACGAACACCTGCTGAAGCTGCTGCTCATCGGCCCAGACAGGCGGTATCTCCGGCGGGTAGGTTCGCGACACGTCAATGTGCGCTTGGTCCAGATCGTGTTGTACGAGAGCAAGAGCGGCATCCAGTACCTGGAAGACGCTGAGCGCCTGTCGCCGCGGCTCGGCGGGGCGAGCGAAGTTCAGGAGGCGTTTTGTGATCTCGGCGCCCCGGGCGGTTGCCTCCAGCACTACGTCAATCAACCGCTGCATCATCTGGGGCGTCGGTTCGGCCTGGGTTAATTGAGCATAGCCGCTCATGGCGGCGAGGAGATTGTTGAACTCGTGCGCGACGCCGGCGGCGAGCTGACCGATAGCCGCTAGCTTGTCCGCGCGGGCGACTTGCTCCTGCAAGCGGCGCTCCTCGGTGATGTCACGGCTAATCCCAATGGTCGCCAGCGGTTCTCCATCGGCACCGCGCACGATATTGGTCGCCAGAGAGAAGGGGATCAGCCGGCCGTCTTTGTGCCGGTTCTGAATCTCCCCTCGCCAGCCGCCTCGCAGAGCGCCCTCAAAGATCTCTTGTTGGACTTCCGGAGGTGCAACCCAGGACTCAAGCTCCTGCACTTGGCGGCCCACGACCTCTGCCAGTGTGTATCCCAGCGCCTGTTCCCACGCCGGATTGACGTACAGAACGCGCCCTTGGGCGTCGGTGATCAGGACCGACTCGCTGGTATGCCGGACGACGCTGGCCAGTAGGCGGTTCTCATTCTCAAGTTGGCGGTGTTCGGTGATATCTTGAGCGACGGCGACCACTACCCACTTACCGTCGGTGTTGCGAAGCTTGGTCCTGTTCCAACTCAGCAGACGCTTCTCGCCATGACGCGTGAGAACCGGACCTTCGTGTGGGCCCCAATCTTGGCGTTCAGTGGCCCAGACCTTGCGGAAGTCTCTGGCGGCGGCAGCGCGGTTCTCGGGCGGGATGAAGCGCTCCAGGAAGTCCTCTCCGAGGACCTCTTCGCGCTGCCATCCGGTGAGCCTTTCCGCGGCCCGGTTGAAAAGTACCAGTCTTCCGTCGGTGTCCGAGCCGACAATGAGGTTAGGCGCCTTATCAATGATGGTCGCGGTGAATTCGTGCTCCGCGCGGAGCCGCTCCATGGCCTGGAATTCGCACGCTGCGTCGTGCCAGACCACCAGGATGTCGCCCTGGTCGGAGACGCGAGCGACGTAGAGCTGGCCTGCTGCCGCTTGCTCGTCGTCGCTCGGCGAAAGCGGCACCGAGATGTTGCGGGCATCCGCTCGAACGCGATTCAGCAGCTCCTGCACGACCGCTTTGCGTTCTGCTCCCACGAGCTCCCAGACCGGGCGTCCGACGATCTCTGCCAGCCCCATGCCCGCGCTGAGCGCCAGGGCGCTGGGGTTTGCCCACGTGACACGATCCTCGGCATTGACCAACGCCAGCGCTTCGTGGACCGCCTGGCCAACGGCTACCAATTGCACGCTCGACTGTAGCGCCTGCTGTCCATCGTGTTGGCTCATCCAACACTCCTGCGCCGATCCCACCGGCTGTCCCTGACCATCAGCAATCATTTCTCTGAGAAAGCTCCAGTGCCCTGCATCAGCAGCAGGACTTGGTCCTCGTACGAGGAATTGGCTGCAGTGAATGAGGGACTAAGCAGTCTGAGAAGCCGGGTACGCCAGAGGGAAGGAGGAAGTTAGGTGAGTCGAGCCTTGATGATTGCTCTCGGCTTGTCGTTATCGGGCATCCTGTGGGCGCAAACTCCCGTGCGAGAGGGGGCTTTCGAGAAGCTGGTCCTGGACCCGTGTACGGACGCCGCTGTCTGGCATCCCGCCGAGGCGACCGTGCAACCTACGAAGGAACACGTTGCGGCGGGTCAAAGCGCGCTCGACTTCCACATTGACGTGGACTTCCACGCGGGAGAAAAGAATTACCCTATCGGCTGGCCGCGGATGTACCGCCGCTTTGAGGAGCCCTGGCAGCAGAATTGGTCGGCGTACGACTATTTCCACTTTTCGATTTACACCGACACAAGTCGGGAGGCCCTGCCGACCACGCCTCTGGGCCTGATTGTCTATACTCCGGACAAGGCGCGCGCCTATCATCGCACGCTGAAGGAACTCAAGAAGGGCGAGTGGATCGAGTTTCTGCTTCCGTTGTCGGATATTCCCCGACACGACCACGTTCCCCAACTGCAGTTCTTCATTTCAGAGTCCAACTACCGCGATCACGACAAGCTTGACTTCCTGATCCGCGACATCTGCCTGCTGCGTTACGCCGAGCCCACAGTGGCCGGCTTTGCCCCCGGATACGCGGCCATCTTCGCCGACCAGCGCTGGCTTCCCGTCAAGTTCGACCTGCTCGGGATCAAGCCGGGATCGCAGGCCACGGTCAAGGTGGAGATCCGGCGTGGGGCCGAGAGGGTCGCTGCGGTCGAGCAGAGGCTTGCGAGGGGCAGTCAGATGGTCTGGCTTGACCTGGGCGCCAAGCCTGTGACACCAGGCGCCTACGAGGCCGAGGCGAGCATTCCCGGGACGAACGCCACGCCGGTGCGCTCGCCGCTGCGGGTCGTGTCATCACCGTGGAAGGCGTCCAAGGAGGGATCGCGATGAGGTGGCTATATGCAATTGCGCTGGGCCTCTGGGCCGTTGCGCCGGTTCTGGCGGCAGGGCACTTCTACGACCTGGGCACCGACAAGTCGGCGCTGAGGCCGGGCTTTGTGGCAGTGACGCCGAAGTCGCTCTATTCGGAGGCGACCGGGTTCGGCTGGCAGAGCACTGAGGGCCTACAGGCCAAGGTCCGGGCGTACAGGGCGCTCATCGAGAACAAGAGCCGGGGCACGAAAGAGCCGCCGCCCATTTGGACCAATGAAGTCACCGAAGATGTGATCTTCAGCGACCGCCCCGCCGACTTCCTGGTGAAGCTGCCGCGTGGGAAGTATCGCGCGTATATCTTGTGTGGCAGCAGCGACCGTTTCCGCTATCAGTTCTTCGATTTCACGGCTTCCTGGGGCCAGGGACAGCCGCAGACACGGGTCCAGATCGCGGAGGGCTACCACTTCGAGCACCGGAGCTTCGACTTCGAAGCCGACGGCACCGCGCCAGTGCGGTTGCACCTTGAGCCACAGAGCAAGTGGCTGCTCAATGCGGTGCTCATCTGGCCGGAGGCCGAAGACGGCCGCGTGCGTCGCGAAGTCCTGGCGCCGCTGGAGCAAGAGACCTTCGTGATGCCGGCCGAGGAGTGGAAGAAGTGGAAGTTCGAGCCGCACGTGGACGAGACACCAATGCCGAAGCTGTCGGCCGAGGATAAACAGCGCGGCTATCTGATCCACCATCGGCACTACCTGGAGTGCGTGTATCCGAACACCGTCCCTCTGGGGCGCACGCTGAACCCCGAGGTGCGGGCTTTCGCCACGCCGGGCGAGTACGAGCCGCTGACGTTCACCGTGTATCCGCTGGGTGACCTCAAGAGAGCCACCGTACAGGTGTCGGACCTGAAGAGCTCCGGCGCCACCATCCCCGCCACTGCCATAGACATCCGGCGGGTGCGGTACATGCTCGCGCGGCCCAACTACCGAGTGCAGCACAGCTACCGCCGGGTGCCGGACGTGCTGGAGCACTTCGACCAGTTAGATCTGAAGGCCAAGGAGAACCAGCGGTTCTGGTTGACGGTGCACGTCCCCGAGAACGCGGCGCCGGGCATGTACCGTGGGACAGCCACCTTCGGTGCCGAGGGCGCGCCCGCGGCGGCGGTGCCGCTCGTGCTCCGGGTGCTGCCGATCCGACTGCAGCGCGATCCCGGCAAGATCTTCGGCATCTACTACCGGCACCCTCTGGACGGCTGGGCCCGCGCGCCGGACGAGGTCTCGAAAGCGTATTGGCTGCGCAAGGCCGAGCTGGAGCACCAGGACATGGTGGCCCACGGGACGCGCAACGTGGTCCTGTCGGCCTGGTGCAGCACGAAGAACGAGCAGGGCCGGTTTGAGGGCAACTGGGACCTGCTGGGCAAGAAGATCGAACTGGGGCGCAAGCACAACTTCCAGCCGCCCATTGTGGTGAGCATCAACACCGGGGGCGTGTACCGCAAGTACATGAAGGCGAGCTACGGCAGCCACCTGCGGGCCGTCAAGGACCCGCCGCCGGAGTTCTCGCAGGAGCTCACCGAGATGGTGCGCTACGTGGAGAGCGTCCGGCGGGAGCGGGGCTGGCCGGAGTTTCTGTACTACCCGATTGACGAGCCGAGTACGGCGCCGGCGGCAGTGAACTTCATGGTGAAAGTGCTCAAGGCTGTGCGCGCCGCGGGCGTGAAGACCTACGTGACCGCCGACCCAACGCACGAGCAGTTCGAGCCTATGCGGCCGTTCATAGACGTGTGGTGCTGCCAGCCCTTCAACCCGGACCGCGAGACGATCCTGGCCGACATGAAGGCGCGCGGCGTGCAATACTGGTGCTATCCCAACCACGTGGCCGGTGAAAACGATCACACGCCCGTCGCCGGCGCCCGGATGACGTACGGCTTCGGCTTCTGGCGGTCGGGGTTCCTGACGCTGATTCCGTGGATCTATCAGGCCAACATCGGCGACCCGTGGAACTACCTCGACGGCTCGGCGATGGACTTCTTCAATCGGTCCGCACCTGACGGCACGCCCATTCCCGTAGCGCTGTGGGAGGCGTACCGCGAGGGATACGACGACTATCGGTACGTGTACACCCTGGAGCAGCTCTGCGAACAGGCGGAACAGAAGGGCGGCCGCGCGAAGCAGGCCGCCTCCAAGGCACGCGAGGCGCTCAAATTCGTGTGGGACAGCATCAACGTTCAGACCAAGTACAAGTATGACGACCTGTGGGGTGCCGAGGAGTTCGACGTTTACCGTTGGGTGATCGCGGAGCAAATCTTGAAGCTCCAACGGGCTCTGTAGCCCGGCGGAGGCGCTAGTTCCCGAAGGGCTCGCCCTCGCGGATGACTTCGATTAGCGCGCGGGCCGTGTAGCCCTCCAGAGGCTCGCAGCCAAACGCGAGCCTGTTGTCCCCGGCGCGGACGGTAGGCGTGTCGCCGGCGTCCAGCTTGATCTCCTTGAGCAGCTCGTTGTCGGGCCCGTAGACCTTGCCCGTGTTGGGGCTGAGCACTTCCAGGTAGCTCCCGGAACGCAGCGTGCACGGGTACGTGACCTTGCGCCCGTTGACCATGAGGCTCGGCTGCCGGAGCTTCACCGTGGCGAGCACCAGGGACTTGATCGGCGCGAGGTAGCAGGTCACGGTCTGGCCGGGGGGCAGATTATTGTAGTAGAGACTCAGGGCAGTGATGTAATTCGGGGCCCCGTCGGAGAGGGCCCGCTTATCGCCATAGGGCCAGCGGTAGTCGTAGACGCGATCGGTCTCGGGCTCTACAAGTTCGAAGTAGCGCCAGCCCGTGAAGTCCACGTCAAGATAGTGCTCCAGGCGCGTGTCGTTGCGGCTCATGAGCTGGACGTTGAGCAGCTCGCCTTTGCCGTCCCCGTAGACCCAGACGCCGAGGCCGTATTGGCCCGTTAGATTGAGCGGCGGCCTGAACTTGAGCTCCTGTCCGCACCAGACGCGCTCGCTCGGGCCTTCGTTGGTCGCCGTGAAGCGGAGGCTCCCGCCGCCGGCCTTCACCTGCTCTCGCGACGCGGTCAGCTCCTGCTTCACGGCGGCCGATTGCCCCACACTCGCGAACTTGCCGGCATCTTCGGGCCCGGCCAGCACGGCGGCTTCGGGCGCCTCGTACGGGGCGAGCGCCGGCAGGGCGCGCAGGCGGACCTGGAGCGACTGGGCGGCGAAGCGGTTGCTGATCGTCCACTGGTTGGTCCCGCTTGCGCCGACCGAGGCCGTAACGGCAGGGCCGTAGTCCACGGGGAGAAACTCCCACTCGCCGCCCCGCTGGATCAGGCGGAACTCATCGCCCTTCACCCGGAGGCGTTCACAGACTTTTGGGCGGAAATAGTGCTCGGCACGCAGCTTCTCGTACCGGCCGCAAAGCGTGAGCATCTCCATTGAGCGCCGATTGCGCTCCAGATTCCTCAAGTTGGTGTTCCAGGACAAAGGCACGTCGTAGCCGATGGTCTTGGCGCAGACATACTCGACCTCATCGGGCGTGGTGGCGAAGTTCACGGGGTCGTGCGCGCGGAGGGCATACCAGCCCAGCTCGGTCTCGAGCTCGCTGTTGCCGTAGTACGTGATGCGCGGCAGCTTGTGGAAGTCGAGGTAGCGTTTTGAGGCGCGGGCCGAGGGATCATCGCAGTTGCCGCGGGCGTAGATGTGCCAGGTGAGGTGCGTGTTGCCGCTGCCCTGGACCAGGATGTCGCGCCGGACCTTGGAGACGATGGAGAGCTTGACCTTGCTGACATGGTGCCAGTGCGGCCCTTGCCCGCCGAGCGCCTCGCCGCCGTCGAAATAGACCATATCGAAGCCGCACTCGTTGTAGATTCCGGCCATGATATCGGCCAGCTCGTCCAGGAGATCCGTGTTGGTGTCCACCATGAACCAGGAGTACCGCTCGGCGAGGTGGACGACCGCGGCACCAGCCGCATGGGGCGCAGGCTTGGTGCCGTAGGCGCCGCGCTCGCACTCCAAGAAGGCGTACGGCTTCCGCTCGGAAAGCGCGCGGTACTTGATGAGCTCGTCATCAATGCGGAGGGTAATACCGCCCCGTTGGGTGTAGCCTTCCTCCAGCGGCAGGCCCTGCGGCGATGTTGTGACGGGCACGCTCTTGGCCTTCGCCGTGATTGCTTGCGCCAGCGCGAAGTGGGCATCGGCGGCGAGGCGGCGATCGGGAACCGGCGTGACCCAGGGGTCATGCTTGCTGATGGAGCCGGTCATACAGTGCATCCCCGCCTTCAAGCCGGCCGCATGGATCTTGGCCACGGTCGCTTTCAGGCCCTCGAAGCCGTGGGGATAGTTGCGCTCGTTGATCAAGTAGTGACCGAAGGTCTTCATCCAGCCGGTGATCATCAGGTACCGGCTCCCCGCGAGCTTGGCATACTTGATCCACTGCTCCACATTGGCTTCCGACAGGCCGCCGCAGAGGAAGTACGAGCGCTTGAGCACCGGCGAGCGTTTCATCCACACACCCTCGAGCTTCAGGTGTGGCAGGCGGTTGTCCAGCTCGATCTCCTCCAAGACGGCGAGACGCTCCTTGGCCGGGCAGCCGACCAGTGCGAGCCGTGCTCCCTTCAGGCCGAACTGCGGCCAGGCATAGCCTCCCAGAACTGTACCGTTGCGCAGCACGGACTGCCGGGATTCCGTTTGCAGATTGAGCGCCTGGCACACTGCGGCGAAGGAGTCATTGCGGACGGTGTTGAGCAGGCGGCCCCGATGGTCCTTGATTGTTACGCCCAGGTTGGACAGCGCGAACCACTTCACATCCTCGGTGCTCAGATCAGCGAGTTCGAGCATTAAGTAGTGCTTCTTGACCGTGACGTTGATAGTGGCCGTAATGCCCGCGGCGCCGAACTCGGCCCGGAGCGTATCGCCGTGCCGCGTGAGCTTCGTGCAGTCGAAGGTTTTGCTCGTCCGGCGGACCCGAAACAGACTGCGCGGCGGACCCTGTAGCGCATAGTTGATGTTCGCCGCCCGGTCCGTGAACTCGGCAACCGCGCCCTGCGGCGTGAGGCCCAGGCGCAGATAGTCGTTCTGAAACACGAACGTCTTCCCCGCCTCCTGGGCGGCGACGAAACTGGTCAAGATGAAACCCATGACTAGACAGCAGGCAATCCGCATGGCAGTCTCCTGATGTGGCGCCAGTCTCGAGCGGCTAGGGACCGATCCACTTCAGGGCAATGGCGTCCATATAGAAGCTATAGCACGGGTTCACCTTAGGGTCCAGGTCCTGGCGGTGCTCGTTGATTTTGATCTTCAGCGCGTGCTGTCCGACGCCGAGATGCACGACGGCCAGGTTCGCCCAGCGCTGGCCCCAGGGCTTCCAGTTCGCCTTGCTCTGCTTGACCTTGTCCCGTGTCACGTGGCGGAAGTCGGAGTCGGACTTGGGGTCCAGAGCCCACCAGATCGGCACCAGATGCCACTGATTGGCGATGCGCAAGAGGTACTTGCCCGGCTTCTTCACGGGGAACACGTACTTCACATAGCAGTAGCCGCACGGGGCCAAGGTCTTCCGCTCCGTGGCCAGGACGCCGCCCGCGTAGGCTTGCTGGTCGGCCTGCACACGCCCAATGGTGTTCTCATACACCAGGCAGTCATCACCGGGGCTGCCTTCGGCTTCGAGCCAGATATCGTTCTCGTCCTCTTCGCCGACGCTGTAGGGCGGCGTGTACTCGGGCGGAGGCGGAAGCCGGTCTTGTGGGCGCAGGGGCAGGGCCGAGAGCACCGCGAGGGTGCCGGCCCACACCGCCCAGCGAGCCGGCGCCGGGAAGCTGCAAGATCGCCGGGATAATGTGGTCATTTTGGGCCTCCCGCGTCGGGGCTTGCCGGTGGTGACGCTGTCTGCGTATTCTCTGCGGCCACGCGCCGGGCCTGCCTGCGGAGGAACAGCCCGACCGGACGTGGAAGAGAAGGCGTGCAGGTTGAGACCTGACGATGACCTCCGGGAGGTTGACGATGAAAAAGAGCATCAGCGAGTGGTCGTTCCCCGGCGACATGCCGCTGCGGGCACGGATGGAGCTGGCCAAGGACGCCGGCTTCGAGGGCATTGAGGTCGCGCTCAACGAAGACGATGCGAAGGGCGCCGAGAAGAAGAAAGGACTCGTGTGCCTGGACTCCAGTGCGGCGCAGATCAAGAAGGTCCGCGCGCTGGCGGAGGAGGTCGGAATTGAGCTCTCCGGGCTGGCTTGCGGGCTGTACTGGAGCTATTCACTGACCGCGGACGACCGGGCTGAGCGGGCCAAGGCCCGACAGGTGTCGAAAGCCCTGCTCCGCCAGGCCAACAAGTTGGGTGTAGACGGCGTGCTGCTGATCCCGGGCTGCGTGTATGCCAGCTTCATCCCGGACAGCAAGGTCGTCCCGTACGATGTGGTGTACGAGCGGTCTCAAGCCGAGCTCAAGAAGCTGGCGCCGCTGGCCGAGAAGCTGGACGTGCACATCGGGGTCGAGTACGTCTGGAACTGGTTCCTGCTGAGCCCGTTGGAGCTGGCGCGGTATCTGGACGAGGTTGGCAGCACGCACGTGGGGGCGTATCTGGACACGGGCAACATGATGAACACGGGGTTCCCGGAGCAGTGGATCCGCATTCTTGGGCCACGCATCAAGCGAGTGCACTTTAAGGACTTCAGGCGCAGTGTGGGCGACATCAACGGCTTCTGCGACCTGCTGGAGGGCGACGTCAACTGGCCCGAGGTGATGCAAGCCCTGAAGGACGTTGGGTACGACGGCTGGGTCACCGCCGAGATGATCCCGCCGTACACGCATTATCCCGAGCAGATCATCTACAACACCTCGGCCGCCATGGACAGGATCTTGGGACGGTAAGGACGGCCCAGTCCAGCAGGTGCGGGGTTCCCGGTTCGCTGCCCAC
>JALGUG010000175.1 GCA_029820995.1 Candidatus Zipacnadia bacterium | reverse complement strand
GCCACAGCGCCTCGGCACCACACCAACGTATTCCTCGCTGGCACCTCCGTGCCAATCCACCACAACGCAATCCAGCTTCCGCCACATGCGCACCACCACCGGGACAGTGGCGCCGCGCTGGTCCTCAGTCTCGGTGCCATAGCGGTTCCGGCCTGTTAGGCAACTGCAGTGACCTCAGCACTAGCAACAGGCGCTGCCGGCTTCGCCGACAGTGCCACTGCAAACGCCACAGTGCTACATCTCAAGCGCCTTTGTGTCGTGTGGCACGGCTCATCTTGAGCCGTGCATCAAGAGCAAAGAGCAGCACTGCGGGCTTCGTCGACAGTGCCACACCTGTCCACGAGGCCACCCCAGTCGCCACAGCGCCTCGGCGCCACAGCGACGTATAGCTGGCTGCCACCTCAGCTCCATTCCACCGCGACCCAATCCAGCTTCCGCCACATCCGCACCAGCACCGGGGAAGTTGACCCGTGAGGCAGGCTCCTGCAGCAGGCGAGGTCAGGCCTCCTCGGCGGATCACTCGTGCTTCGCATCCTTGCGGTGTAGGGAGAACATAGGTAGATCGCGAAACGGACCGTGGAAATAGAGGCGTTCTCACTAAGTCGCAGGCCTTGGCCAAGATATTGTAGAGACTGGGATCGCGGACGTGGAGTCGCACACGGGCCGATGGATACCGCCAGCCGAGCGGCACGGCAAACCGATAGCGGATGGAGGCCAGAGCTCACAGTGTCCGACAAGCAAGAGAGTCCGCAGGCGGACGAGCATGCACCTGCTAGGGTGACGCTGGCGCGGACAATGAACCTGTTTCACATCACCATGATCGGAGTCGGCGCCATGATCGGCGCCGGCATCTTTGTGCTGACGGGCATCGCGGCAGGCAAGGCCGGGCCGGCGCTGGCGGTGGCCTTCGTGCTGAACGGCGTGGTTACGTCGCTGACTGCGATGTCGTACGCGGAGCTGGGCAGTTGCTTCCCGGAGGCCGGGGGCGGGTACTTGTGGGTGAAACAAGGGCTCCCGGGGCCCAATGGGTTTCTCGCGGGGTGGATGAGCTGGTTCGCGCACGTGGTGGCGTGCAGCCTGTACTCGCTGGGGTTCGGCTCGTATCTGTTGGAGACACTGTCAAGTGTGGGTTTGGTTCCGGAGCTCTCGCCCGCGACGGCCCAGGTGGCAAGCAAAGTGGCGGCGGTCGCGGTCGTGCTGCTGTTCACGTACATCAACTATCGAGGGGCCGCGGAAACGGGGGCAGCGGAGGGGTTCGTCACGATTGCGAAGCTGGCGGTCTTGGGCCTGTTCATCGCGTCGGGTCTGGTGGCGACATTTACGCGGCCGGACTGGAAGGCGAACTTCACGCCCTTCATGCCGATGGGGGGCGGCGGCGTGCTAATGGCCATGGGGCTGACCTTCATCGCCTTCGAAGGCTACGAGATCATCGCCCAGTGCGGTGAGGAGGTGCGCAACCCCAAGCGGAACATTCCGCGCGCGGTGTTCCTGTCGCTGGTGCTCACGGTGCCGATCTACGTGCTGGTAGCGATCGTGTGCATTGGAGGCATCCGGACCGAGGGCGGCATCGCAACATGGCAGTGGCTGCGCGATCTGCGCGAGCCGGAGCTCGGGGTGGTCGAGGCGGCGAGGCAGTTCATGGTCGGCGGGCCCGGTATCGGTGCCGCCCTGCTGCTTATCGGGGGCCTGTTCTCCACAGTCTCGGCGTTGAACGCCACCGTCTACTCCTCCTCGCGCGTGTCGTACGCTATGGGGCGCGACCATAACTTGCCCACGGCGTTCGCGCGCATTCACGCGCGGCGCAAGACGCCCCACATCGCGATCATGGCGTCGGCGGCGATCATCATCATCATGGCCTTGGCTCTCCCGATAGAGAAGGTTGCCGCCGCGGCCGACCTGATGTTCATCTTCCTGTTCCTCCAGGTTGATCTCGCGCTGCTGGCGCTGCGCCGGCGGCGACCGGACCTCGATCGCGGCTTCCGCGTCCCCCTGGCGCGGGTCACCGCGTTCGTGGCGGTGTTGACGCTGATGGTGCTGGCGGTGTACCTGCTCAAAGATCACCCGGTGTCCTTTGCCTACGCCTTCGGGTGGATCTTCATCGGTGCGGTCATCTACTATGCTTATGCGCGTCCGCGCGAGCGGGCGGCGAGGGTGTCGAAGGTGGTGTTCGCCAAAGTGCACGACGCGCGACCGGAGTATACGGCAATCGTCCCGCTAGCCAACCCGGCCCACGTGCCGAACCTGATGGCGATCGCAAGCGCCGCAGCTAAGCGGCAGGGGGGCTCGGTGGTTGCGCTGGCCGTGGTTCAGGTGCCGGCGCCGACGCCGCTGGATGCCGCGGTGCCGGGTGTGGAGTCGGCGCGTCGGGTGCTGGACCTGGCAGTGGCCGAGGGGAAGCGGTGGGACGTGCCGGTGGAGGCTGTGGTGCGGGTGGGGCGGGACATCAGCAACGCCATCCTGGATACGATTGAGCAGTGGGAAGCGAATCTGCTGGTGATGGGATGGCGCGGGTACACCCGGGACAGCCAGCGCGTGCTGGGCACCACGCTGGACCGGACGATCCGGCGGGCCAACTGCGACATTGCCGTGCTCAAGGCCGGGGAGCCGCTACCGGGGGTTGCCGGGGATGCGGGGCAGGTGATCAAGATCCTCTGTCCCACGACCGGCAGCCGGCACGGCCGGCTGGGCATGGACCTGGCGGCCGGTCTGGTGGCCCTCATTGGCGGCCATACGCACTACCTGCATGTCATTCCGCCCGACGGCGAACCGGCGGCGGGCGTGGAGAACATGCAGAAGGCGGGGATTGACGTGGAGGTCGTGCACAGCACGAATTTCCAGGGCACCGTGGTGCGGGAGGCCCAGAGCCGTGACCTAGTGGTGATGGGCGCGGCTCGGGGCGCATTGCTGCCGCAGCTCCTGTTCGGCACCAAGACGGAGAGCGTTGCGCGGGCCACCGAGAAGGCCGTGCTGCTGGTCAAACGCCATCCGGGCCTCGCCGCGGCCACGCTGCGGGAGATGTTCCGGCCCCTGGAGCCGGATGAAATCGCGGCGTACGAGGAGCACCAGTGACAGTGCGCTGGTAGATTCCTGACGGCATCGGCGGGCCGGAGGCACCACGATGCCGCGTGCCGCGAGCTGCACCGGTAGCTACTTGAGGTCCGCGAGGAGTATTTCGCGCCCCTTGGTCTTCAGGGACCGGTCAATGGCGGCGAGCACCTGGATAGACTCGAGCATCTGGGCGTAGGTGAGGGGCTTTTTGCCCGTCTTGACCATCTGCAGAAAGACCTTAAGGCCCTCGGTGTAGAGCTTGTCGCCCTGAGGGCGGAACTCGCGCCAGCCGTTCTTGCCGAAGGCCGTGAGGTGGAAGACGTAGGAGGCCTTCCCCAGCAGGTTGAGGCCAATGATCTTGTCCCTCTTGTACTTCACGGTCGCGATGACGTTGCCGGCGTTCTCGGCCGCCGAGATGCTCTTGACGCCGGAGCCAAAGACCGTGAGCATCAGCTCAACCACGTGAATCCCGTAAAAGTACACGCCCCCGTACTCGCTCTTGATGTCGCACGGGCCGGTGATGGTGCCGGCGGTTACGGGGGCAATGTTAGCCAGGTCGGCCCCGAACTTGGCGGTGTTGCTGCTGGTGCGGTAGGTGGAGTACGAAGTGATCGGCGTTCGTTTCTTCTTGGCCAGTTCAATGATGGCACGGGCGTCCTTCAGGCTACAGGTGAAGGGCTTGTCTACGAAGGTCGGGATGCCGGCCTCGATGAAGGGCTTGGCGAACTTGTAGTGCAATCCACCGTGGCGGAAGACGACCATCGCGGCGTCAATCTCGCCGATCATGTCCTCGGGCCGGCCCACGACGTGCTCGATCTTATTGTTGGTGGAGACCTCTTTGGTGCGCTCGGCGTGCTCGGGGATGCCGAAGAGGTGGGTGACCCTGGCGCCACGGACCGTCTTGCCCTTGACTTTGGGGTCGCCGACGAGGTTGCAGATCTCGGAGAAGCGGTCGGCGTGCGAGTTATCCGAGCCGACAATTCCGATTCTGATCATGACCGCACAGTCCTTTCCAGCGGAAAGTTGATGTCGTCTGAGGTAGTCATTTCTTCCTGCACAAGAGGGGACCTCTTGCGTGGGAAGAAGCTCTGTCGGGACGCAACCAGCACAGAGGAGAGTGGAGGAAGAGAGCGACCATGACCGTGCGAGAGTTCCAGCGGCTCATCGAGCGGATCTACTACGACAGGGACAGCGGGCGGGGCCTGGAAGCGACCTTCATGTGGTTCGTCGAGGAGGTCGGTGAGCTGTCGCGCGCGCTGCGGCGTGGTCGGCGGGAGGAGCTGGAGGGCGAGTTCGCCGATGTGGCGGCGTGGCTGTTTACGCTGGCCTCGATCGCGGAGGTGGACCTGGAGGCGGTGGTGGCGGCCAAGTATGGGCAAGGTTGCCCCAAGTGCGGGGGGACGCCGTGTCGTTGTGATCGGTCGAAGGCGGGGACATGACCGACGCTTGGCCGCAGAGGCCGGCTGTTCCTACCTGGAATTACTCTTCTGCGGACCGATGTAGCCCGTGGACAGCGCGACGTCGTCGTACCACACGGTGTTGGGACGTCGGCTTTGGTGGATGTAGAGACCCAGGCCGATGCGTTTGAGCTTGACGTCGGGCGAGGTGCGCCAGCGGAAGCCCTGGAGGTGAATGTAGAGCCGCCCATTGATCCAGGCGGCCATCTCGCCGTCCGTCTGGCCGGGCGTGTTCGCCTTGATCATATGCTCCAGGCAGTACCAGACGCCCCGTTTGAGCGACACCCGGAGCCGTGTCTCCGGCATGAACATGTTCCCCCAGAAGTGCCCGTCTCGATCGCGCTTCATGTCCATCCAATAGGTGTACAGCATCAGCATGCCGGGGGGATCGTTCCGCCCCCAATTGCGCCAGGGCTCAAAGGAGGCGCCGAACCGGTCGTTGCCCGCAGGGCGCAGGCCGGCCTGGCCCATCTGGGCCCACTTGTTGGCGCCGGCCACGGCATACAGGGATCCGCCGACGTGATTCAAGTTGCCCTGATCGTAATCCGCGGCGAACTTGATATATCGCCGGAAGTAGACGGTGTCGTAGCCCGGATGGAACCAGTAGCTCACGAGGGCGGCGGACGATTGGCCGTTGCGGTCTCGGGCGCGCAGCTCCAAGGCGCCTGCGCCTGAATGGGCGATCCCAGGGCCGGAAGCGACGCGGACCAGCCCGTGCTTCTCGCCAATGCGGTTGTACCACTTGGCTAGGCAGTCCGGCGCCTCGAAGTCTTCTTCGAAGAAGACCGCGCCCGGCGTTTCGAGTTGGCGCAGTTCCTGCTGCTGGGCCAGTGTACGCGTGGTTACGTCTCTGGGGGCGGCTGCATCCTGCGCGCGGGCAAGTGTGATTGCCAGCAGGCCGAGCAGTACAAGTGGGATTACACCTCGCGCTGTCACTGTGCGGACCTCGCTTGTTCGTACTGGTGAGTGTGCGCAGGATGAGGGCTTCAGGTCTTTCCCACGTCAATTCGGCTCAGAGGATACCAACCGTCCTCGGCGCGGCCCTCGATGGCGAGACGAATGGCGGGCTGCTTAGTGTCCGGATCAACGATAGCAAGGGCCAGCTCATACTGGGTTGAGGGCGCATCGGGCGGTAGCTTCAGTGAGGCTGTGATCGGGGTCTTGCCGGGCAGCCAGCCCTTGATGGAGGTATCGGTCACGAAAGTGGAAGCCTTCTTGGTGGCCATGTCAATAAGGCGAAAGGCGAGGAAGTAGTCGCGGTAAGGCGGCGCGACGCCCACGTTCTCCCAGACCATGGAGATGGGAAGGGAGGAACCGGGGGCTGCACTCTTCTGGTGTTCGAGGCGGCGTAGGACGAGACGATAGCCGATCTTGCGGAGGAGGCGTTCGACCTCGTGGCGTGTGCCCTGTGGAATGGGGGCTGACTTGTTATTGAGGTAACTGACGTGGTACTTGAGAGCATAGTCGAAGATGTAACCAATATCCCAGCCCTCTTGTTTCCACTTGCGCATATCCCAGCAGGTCTCAAAGGCGACCGGCGCAACCTGCCAGGCCTGGGCTGCGCCGGTCTTGGCGATTTGCTGGGGATAGAAGCCTTCCATGTGGTTCCAGGTCTTGGAGAAGCCTCCCATGTCGCCGAGGCAATCGGCGCGCCAGCCGCAGCCCTTGCCGACGGCGTGTTTCATGCCTTGCTCGTCACCGATGAGCATGACTTTGGGCGTTTTGGGAAAGGCGTCACAGTACAGGTCAATGATAGCGAGGCGTGTTTCCAGCGTGGGAAGGTCCACACCCGTGCCGCTCATGTGCCATTCGCCCCACAGTCCGACGGACCCGATGTCCAGGAGGTCCAGGTCGGGATGACCATCGTAGCGCTTTCCCAGTTCGCGGATCAGGCGGAAATGGGCCTGCTGGAAGATCGGAGAATCCATGTCGGGCACCCAGTGCTTGGGGCCGTTCCTTTGGTACTCGAAACCGGGGCAGCCCTTGTCCTTCAACCACCGGGGGACATACATGTAATCCTTGGTCGTGCCGGCGCACATGAGGCGGAAGGCGAGCTTCTGTCCGGCCTGGTGGGCACGGGCCAGGAGGTCGTCGAACTTGGCGAAGTCGATCTGTCCCTCTGCGGGTTCGACGTCGCGCCAATAGAACCGGAAGTAGGCGGAGGTACTGGGCAGACCGGCCAGGTTCTCGTCTTCGTTGGCGAAGTGGTGGAAAGTCTGCCAGCCCATGCCCGGATTGGCCAACAGGGCGTCGGTCTCGTGGGGCACCAGTGTCACCTTCGTTTCAGCGGCAGCGGTCGCCAGGGAGCAGACTAGTGCCGCCGCGATCGCAGTCGTCGGTCTCATGGGACCACAGCTCCTGGACGGGCGTTATTGTGCCCGGGCCCGAATCACTGCTCCGGCTCAGCGGGCGCTTTGGTCAGGGCGGCGCGGGCCTCGGGGGTGCCGAGCCACAAGAGCACAGTCTTGCTCGCCGTTTGCGCCGTCTCGTTCGGGGAGGTCAGCGCATCGGCCAGCACCTTCACCGCTTCCGGCGTGCCGATGACGCCGAGCGCCCACGCGGTGCCCCAGACAACCTGCGCCTCCGCGCTTCTCAGATTCCCGGCCAAGCGCGTGAAGCTGGGCTGGCCGGCGATAGCCCCGACCGCCCAGGCGACGCAAGCCGAGACCACGGGGTCCGCATCCCACCGCCGGAGGTTCAGCGCCGCTGTGGCTTGCTGGTCGCCGATCTGTCCCAGGGCAAGGGCCGCGCGCCAGCGCACTTCCCAACTGTCTGATGACAGCAGTCCGATCAACGGCTGAACCGCGGCCCGGGCCTTCATAGCTCCGAGGGCGACGGCGGGGCCGCGCTGGTCCATCTCGTCCTCTTTGGCAAGCTGCGCGATCAAGGGCTGAAGGGCTCTCTCGTCTCCGATTCTGCCGAGAGCCTCGGCTGCCGCGCCGCGTACGCCTGGATCAGTGTCGGCCAGAGCCGCGATCAGTGGCTCGACGGCCTCCACGGCCCCGATCCGCCCCAGCGCCGTGGCTGCGTTCCCGCGGACATGCTTGTTTTCGTGCTTGAGTGCGGCAAGCAGGGGCTCCACGGCGTCTTGGCCCAGCGCGACCAGCCCCTGGATGGCCGCGAACTGAGCCTCCATCTCCGCGCCCTCCTCGCCGCCCTGGGCGAAGACGGCGATGTAGTCGGCCGCAGTCTTCTCCTGGGGGCACACGGGTCCGCTTGCGCCGACCAGGAGCCCGACCGTCAAACACGCACACCCTAGTCCTCTCATCAGGCCTCTCATCCTGATCGCTCCTTTCCTCATCATCGCAGCCAAGCTGCGCCTCTGCCGTTGTTTATGATTCCCCACTGGAAGGCTTGGGACCTTTGCGCATCGGCCAGAGGCCGAGCACGCCAGTTGGCTGGGGGTGACAGCCAGACAATGCAGCTTCAGCGGTAGTGCCGCTTCAGCTCCGAGGCGTATTTGGCGCCCACGTGGGCGGCGTTCTGCGCCAACCACTCGCTGAACCGGGTCTGTCCGGCGGGCGGGCTGTCGGAAACCAGGAGGTTGGACATCAGCCCCTGGACCTCATGCGGGGTTATCAGCACATCACCGACCATGTAGCCCGCCAGCCGAGCCAGGAACAGCGCCAGTCCGGGGCGGACGTGAATGAGCTTTGCCCGGCTGCCGATTTGGTTGGCGATCAGTCGGACCAGATCATTGAACGTGAAGGTCTCGGGGCCGACGGCGTCCAGCACAGCGTTCTCATCCTCGGCTCCGGCGGCAACGGCCAGCTCGGCGAGGTCCTCCACGAAAATCGGCTGCAGGCGGTACTCGCCCGAGCCGAACACGGCGAAGACCGGAAGCCGCCGGAGCAGCCAGGCGATGTTGTTGATCAAGATGTCTTCGCGGCCGAAGATGACAGCGGGCCGGATAATGGCATAGGACAGCCGCGAGTGGGCGATGTCCCGTTCCAGGAGCGCCTTCCCTCGGAAGTACGGCAGCGACGAATCTTCGGAGGGGTTGGTGATGCTAAGGTGCACAATGCGCCGGACGCCCGCCTCTTCGGCGGCCCGGAGGAGAGTTCTGGTGTTGTCAACGGCTTGCTCGAAGGTGATCCCTCGATGGGGAAACCGAATCCAGTAGGTATTGTACAGCACGGCTGCTCCGCGCAGGCTGGCCGCGAGTTGGCGGGGATGATCGAAGTTGAAGGGAGCGACACTTACTTGGCTTCCGAAGGGGTGGGGGCGATCCGGGTGGCCGGTGAGTGTGCGCACCTGTTCGCCGCGGGCGAGAAGACGCCGCGCGATATACTTGCCGGTGTAGCCGAAGGCTCCTGTGACCACATGCAGCTCAGCAGACGGCATATCTGCACCCCCGCTATCACCTTCCTGCGGCGTTGAGATGAGTAACTAGTCAACCCAACACGCTACCGGGGCGTGCGGGCGGCTTCGGCGGGTTCGCGTTCGCCCCGTGACAGTCGGAGTTCCTCCAGGGCTCCTTCCCAGAAACGATCTGCAGACCAGGTACTTCCCGCGGTGAGGGCGTCAAACCTCTCGATCTCGAAAGGCCCCTTCGCTGCAGCCCTCAACTGACCGTTCACGTAGAACTCGAGCCCACGCTGGGCGTCCCACGTCGCACACAGGTGCGTCCATTGGTGCTGTCGGAAGATATTGATGGGGACTCGGGCCGCCAGGGCCTTGGTTGTGCGGTCGTAGAGTGCGAAGGCGACCTCGTGGTTTAGGTTCTTGTATAGTATCAGCCTATTCCGGTTCCAGTTGCCGGGTCCCTTCAACTCGACCAGAGTGTGACGCTTGCCATCCGCAGTGGGCCAGTCCGGCCGGGCCCACAGCTCGAGGGTGCCACTGTCCTGGTCGAAGTTGTCGGGTAAGGCGAAGCGCAGCATTGCGCCGGGGCCGAGATGAAGGGCCTGGGTCCCGAACTTGCCGTCCACGAAGGCAATCGGTCCAGCTTGACGTACAGGTGGGATATCAACCGTGCCGTTGAAATGGAGGAGCATGACGGTCTTCTCATCCGGCTGATACTCTCCGGCTGGAGTCACGGGGCCGCCAAAGGACACCTGGAGTTCCTCCGCAGCCCGGCGCGCAGCCGCCAACTCGGTCTCAATGGCCGCCAATTCGGTCTGTTCGCGCTCGAGGGCCTCCCGGAACCGTGCGCGGACGTCCTGCTCGGTCCATGGCTGTAAGGTGGTCCCGGTGGCTTGGCTGTCTTTGCGGACCAGAACCAGCGTCCTGGTCTGCGAGGGCAAATGGAGCAGTACGCCGTCGCGGGCCGGGTCGCCTTCAGCATAGACGGCGTGCTCAAGCGGGCTCAGGACGGTCCGCCCCACCGGGGAGGGCACATGCAGCCTCGCCAGGCGAGAGATCGTCTCCCAGTTCGCCAAGTAGTAGTAGTCGCCGGAGGGACGTCGGATTCGGTAGGCCTCGCACGTAAGCGGCCGGCCGGCGTCATCGGCCGGGAGCAGTGTGAACTCGCGGAAGTCGGCGGATGCGAACAGTAAACGCTTCAGCTCGCTCTGCAGCTTCCGGCCCCGCAGGTCTTCGGGCAGGAGGCGTGCGCTAATCTGCATGCCGTCGCCCTGGTCCGCAGGCTCTTTACGCCACGGCTCGCCGTATTC
>JALGUG010000474.1 GCA_029820995.1 Candidatus Zipacnadia bacterium | reverse complement strand
TGCGGTCCACGAGACAACCGGGGTCACGGGAGGTGAGGTTCTTGCTCGTCGGCTTGTAGATGAACTCGACGCAGCTTCCGCCGCTCGTGGGTGCGAAGGTGAGGCGTACGAAGTGATTCTCGAGCCGCACCCGCGGCCCGTCGGGGGCCGATACCTCCCTGACCGTGCACTTTGCGGCGGCAGCGCTCACGAGAAATGCTGCCGCCAGAATGGCGACACAGGAACGCTTCATGTCTGTGCACCTCCGGAGCCGCCGGGAAGCGGCAGGATAAGGCTGAGGTCCAGCGAGTCTAGGCTGAGGTCCAGCGAGTCTTCGACGCCGGGGAACATCGGTTGATGGTAGCCGACCTTGCCGGGTGAGAAGCCCAGCGGGAAGGCGAGCGGCTTCCAGCGCGTGATGCGCATGTCGGCATTCGTCCGGGACAGGATTTTCAGCACACCGGCGGAGGTGTCGCACCAGACTTCCTGCGGCCGGCCTCGACCGTTGGGTAGACGAGCGTAGCTGGCGATGTCCTCAAACCGGCCGACGCGCGGGTAGACCCCGTCGGTCCACCAGAACCGTTTGCCCAGGACGGCCTCCTCCTTCACGAGGACCTGCAGCGTCATGTTTGACCACACGACCATGTCGGTCCAGCGGAAGTTCCAGTGGAGGTCTACCCGGCCCTCGGGGCGGATGAGAATGGTCTCCGTGAATTGGCACAGAGGCCGGGCGTCGTGGATCTTCTGGTGGGCGATGTCGCCGCGGAACTCCAGGCGTGCGCTGCCGTTCTTGAGCTCCTGGGAGACTTGAGGCGGCCGCGGGCTGAGGCCGCCGGGCGGGCTCTCGCCCTGAACGACGCGGAGGCCCTTACCCGTGTCGAAGGTGATGGGAGTGGTGTATAGCGCAATCAGAGGAAACAGGACAGTTTCGCCGACCTTGAGGTCATTGAGGCGGCCCGAATTGTGGACGGATATCGAGAAGGCGTCTGTGCCGTAGATGGTTGAGGCGCCCTGTTGTTTGAGTCGGGACACTTCCGCGCCGAGGATTGGTCCAGCGGGCAGGACCAGGAGCGTCAGGCACGACCAGAGGCTTCTCATACGCCTCACCTCACGCCGAAATAGGCAACGCAAGATGTTTTCGCCGCCGGCCCGGCGAACCCTCCGGCGCGCTGCAGACAGGCTGCCTCAAGGGAGAGGATCACCGTGAAGAAGTACCGGGCTGCGATCGTGGGACTAGGGCGGATGGGGAGCACGATCTCCGACGAAGTGGTCGGATACCCATCGTTTGTGCTGCCGTACTCGATTGCCGACTCGTGCCGGGCCAGCGAGCGGCTGGAGCTGGTGGCGGGTGCGGACATTGATCCGGCGAAGCGGGAGGCGTTCCAGGAGCGGTGGGGCGTAAGGGCGCTGTATGAAGACTATCTGGAGATGATCGCGCAAGAGGAGCCGGATCTGGTGGCGGTGTGCACAAGGGGAGAGCTGCACGCCGAGATGGGGGTGAAGGTGGCCGAGGCGGGCGTGCCGATGCTGTACCTGGAGAAGGCGATGGCCTGCTCGATGCGGGAGGCCGACGCAGTGCGGGATGCGGTGCTGGAGCACGGGACCGTGTTCAACACCGGCGTGCTGCGACGCTTCGACGTGCGGTACCAGTGGGCGCGGGAGCTGATCGTGAAGGGGGAGATCGGTGAGCCGCGCGTGGCGATTCAATATGCGGGCGGGAGCCTGCTGCACGGGCATATTCATTCCGTGGACACGATCATGTACTTGCTGGGCGATCCGCGGGCGATCGCGGTGCGAGGGGAGCTGCGGCCGCGGGACACGAAGATCGAGAACAACCGGCTGGACCACGACCCTGCGGCGATTTATCACATTGAGTTCGAGGGCGGGACGGAAGGCTTCACGATTCCAGCGGGCAATCACGATTATGAAGTCATTGGCTCAGGAGGGATGATCAAGGGGCTGAACAACGGCGCCGATTGGACCTGGCGCAAGCCGGAGCTGATCGCCGACAAGTGGACGTACTTCCGCCCGGCGGAGTTCCCGGTGAAGGAGCCGACCAGCTCGGTGGTGTCCTGTCTGGAGGACCTGGTGGAAGCATATGAGACGGGGCGGCCGAGTCTGGGGCAGGTGGAGGTGGCACACCACGCGACGGAGATCTGCCTGGCAGTGGCGGAAAGCCACCGACGGGGCGGCGTGCG
>JALGUG010000174.1 GCA_029820995.1 Candidatus Zipacnadia bacterium | reverse complement strand
CAACGATCCCGACGAGCGCGAGAACCTGGCCGAGGATCCGGCACAGGCGGGGCGAATTCGGGAGCTGAAGGGCGAGATGGACGAGTGGTTCGCCCGGTACGTGGACCCGGAAAAAGACGGCTTGAAGGAGACATACTAGCCGGTCCGGGCCGAGGAGCTCCACCTCAACGATTTGCGCCCGTTTCCCCTGTTCCTTGTCGCCTCTGTGGCTTTGTGCTACAATCCTCCGCGTCGTACATGACGTGGGAGGTGCCCGTGTCTGATCGGAGGCTCATCGCGTTCGCCATTCTAAGTGCCGTGGTACTACTCGCCCCTTCGGCCTTCGCCCAACGCAAACGCCCGACGCCGCTGCTGGCCGGCATCGGCATCCGCGAGATCACTCCCCCTGAGCCCGGGCAGTTTCTGGCCGGTCTGGACAATGACCGCGTCGCCACCGGAGTTCACGACCCGCTGTTTGCGCGCGCCCTGGTTCTGCGCAGCGGCAAGACGACGGTTGCGCTCTGCGCAGTGGACCTAATCGGGTTCCTGCAGCCCGACGTGGCGAAGGTCCGCAAGCTTGTCAAGGGCGTCCCGGCCGATAACGTCATCATCAGCGCCACTCACACTCACTCCGGCCCGGATACCATCGGCCTCTGGGGGCGGACGGTCTTCCGGACCGGCGTGGACAAGGAGTACATGAAGTTCCTGCGGCCGCGCATTGCCGAGGCCATCAACGAGGCCGTGGGCGATCTGGGGCCCGTCGCGGTCCGCTTCGCTTATGCCAAGTCGCCTCCCAAGACCAGCGTCAACATTCGCGCGAAGGGTGAGATTGACGACGAGATTTCGATCATGCAGCTCCGGCGGCCTGAGGGCCCGATCGTCGCGACGTTGGTCAACTGGGCCTGCCATCCGGAGGTGCTCTGGGGCGACAATCATCTCATCAGCTCCGACTTCGCTCATTACCTGCGGGCGGGAGTCGAGCAGGCCGGGGGCGGCAAGTGCCTGTACTTCCAGGGCGCCCTGGGCGGCATGGTCACGGCCGACAACGAGGGCCGGCACACCTTTGCGGAGGCTGAGCGCATCGGCCGGGCGGTCGCTCGGGCGGCGCTGGAGGCCCTGGGCCAGCGCGAGTGGCTGGCGAACCAGCCTCTGAAGCTCAAGCATGCGCGCGTGAAGCTGGGCATCAGCAACGTCAAGTTCAAGCTGGCGGCGGCGACCGGCGTGATCCCCGCAATGCCCGTCGCCAACTCGGTCACGACGGACCTTTACTACTTGCAGATCGGGCGCGCGAAGTTTCTCACTTGCCCCGGCGAGGCTCTGCCAGCGGTGGGCCTCGCCGCCAAGAAGCTCGTTCACGGACGCTACAAGTTCTTCCTCGGCCTGGCCAACGACGAGCTCGGCTATATCTTGCCCGAGGACTACTTCAAGAACGAGAAGTACAAGTATGAAGCCTCGATGTCCGTCGGTCCCAAGGCCGCGGCCATCGTGCTGGACAGCCTGCGACAATTGACTGACTAGGGGACCGCTCAACTTATGCAGATGAAGGCGATCGGAGCCGTCATAGTCTGGGGGGCGGCGATCCTCGTGCTCGGCGCCTTGGAATCGGGAGCCGGCGAGCTACTGGAGAACGGCTATTTCCGGGTTCGCTGCACGGGGAGCCGGATCACCTCGCTGGAGATGGACGCCGCCGGGAGGGGACGGTATGGGCCGAGCTGGGTGACCGACATGGGCTTCGAGGGCTTCGTCGAGACGCCGCAAACGCTCGTGGTGCGCGGCGACACCAGGCTGGATTTCCGCGGGCTGCAGGCCGAGGTGCCGGAGGAGCTCGAGGTCAAGCAGTCGGGATTGCCGGAGCTCCTGACGGCCGGCCACACGCTGGGGCAGTCCTTTGAGGTGAAGCGCGGGCTCGTGACGCGCCTGGAGATCTGTGTGCCGACCTGGTACACGAGCGAGTCGGCGGCAACGCTCACGCTGCGTCGCGGAGGGCCACGCGGAGCTCGGATTGCACAGCGACGGCTGGAACAGGTGCGCGATAACTCCTGGCAGGAGTTGTCCTTCGTGCCACAGGGGCCCGGTGTGTACTACGTCGAGATGTCTGAGCCCACAGGCATGATCGGCTGGTGGAGCAGTGACAAGCGGAAGTATGGGCAGGGCCGGGGCTACGCTGACGGCCGGCCTGTTGCCAACCGGGAGCGCAGCCTGAGGGTCCACGGCCGACGTGCCGTGGCCAAGGCCGAGGTGCAGATTGAGCTGGACGGGCGCCGCCTGAAGATGGCGGCGAGCACGCGACCTCTCGAAGGCGAGTCGGCCCGCTCGGGGACGCTGGTCATGACGGGCCCGTGGGACAACACGGGTTACGACATCTCCGCGCAGAGCGTACCGTTCTCGCGGTTCTTCACCGACAACATGCGGTACATGGCGGTGCAGCAACTGAAGCGGTGGAAGGAGCGAGGGGGACGCTACGAGCTGAACTTTTCGGGCTGCAACTGGATTGAGGCGGACGGGACCGGGAGCTGCGATCTGCGATTTGGCGGGCGCGGGTTGTCGCTGGCATGGCAGCTCGGAGACAAAGAGACGACGCTGCGCTGGGGGAGCGCTCCGCAAGCCGAGGCCGGCGCACTGACCAACCAGGTGAGCATCGAGGTGCGGCCCCGTGAGGATACCTTGCCGAAGGATTGGCCTCGATTCAGATTGCCGGACCGGGCTGAGGGCGAGGATGCGAACCTGTTTTTCTATGAGCGAGCGTTCAGTTGGGCGCCGGTCTGGGGGCCGGCGGCATGGCACGAGTGGAATGCGTTGGGGCGGTGCTGGCACGGCGGCCGCCATTTGGACGCGATACGGAAAACACTGCAGGAGTACCCGATCAGCGAAGAGGGCTATGTCCACACCTGGGGCGCGAAAGCGGGCTGGCCTTTCCCGGACAACAGCAAGTACGACACGAGGCATTTCGATACGAACGCGCGGTTCATCCTGGCCTGCCGGCGCTATGCGGCGTGGACCGGTGACCTCGAGTTCCTGCGCGGACAGGCGGAGCGTCTGCGGCGGGCCATGAAGTACCAGCTCAACACGCTGCACGGCCAAGAGGGGCTGATTGTCACCGCCAGCAAGGATGTGACCGGGCGGCACCAGGCGGTTGGCGACAACTACTGGGACATCTTGCCCTTCGGGCACTTGGACGCGTACGCCAATGTGGTCTGGTATGCCTCACTGGAGGCGATGGCGCAGATCGAGGAGCTGCTGGCGCAAGGCGGCGGAGCCGAGACGGAGGCTGCCGCGCGCGGACCAGAGTTCTACCGCCGGCTCGCTCGCGAAGCGCGCCGGGCCTACAACCGCACGTTCTGGGACGAAGCAGCGGGGCGGTACATTGGCTGTGTGGACCTGGACGGCAAGCGGCACGATTACGGGTTCACGTTCGTCAATCTGGAGGCAATGGCCTACGGGCTGTCGGACGCGCAACAGGTGCGCCGCATCTACGACTGGATGGAAAGGCAGCCGACCAGCACCGGCAAGGCAGACACGTACACGGCCTGGATCTTTGCGCCGCGAGCGACCACGCTGCACAATCCGCGGTGGGATCCGGACCGAGGAAAGCTGGACGACGTGCCACAGGAGCCGTGGTGGCACTTCGGCTGGCACGGCACGGCGTTCGGAGACCAGTGTCAGGACGGGGGCGCAATCCTATACACCAGCTTCTTCGATCTGATGGCCCGATGCCGGTATCTGGGGCCGGACAATGCCTGGCGTCGCTGGCAAGAGATCGTCGCCCGGTGGCGGCTGCCGGACCATCTGTGCGGAGGGCCACCGCTGTACCGCGGGGAGCATCCACAGGAGATCCTGCCGGGCGCGGTAGGAGTGGACGTGCCCTTTCCCGAGAGCAGCCTGGTCCCCTGCTGGCTGCTGTACGGCTTGCTGGGCGTGGAAGCCACCAGCAGGGGGCTGGAAGTGGCGCCACGGCTGCCTGTGCAACTGCCGTGGGTTGAGGTGCAGAATGTGGCGTACCGGGGCCTGCCACTGACCTTGCGCGGCAGCGCCGAGGAAGTGGTCATCTCGTGCGAGGCGCCGGGCTATCAGTTCAGGTGGCGACGCGCGCTCGGTTCGGAGGGGCGGGTCGTGTTTACGCAGCCCCCCGCTCCCGTTCAGTTCCCCGAGCGGCCCCTGTGGGAACGGTCGGCCGGCTAGCGGGCAGCAGCGGCCCCGCGCGCGGTAGAGGGATTAGCCCCCGGACGACCGGTCGCGCGGGCCCGAGTATCGCATGGTGAAACGTCTCTTCTCCTCCCGTGTTGCTTTCGCACTGGCGGCCCTGGGGACGACGGTGGGGCTGTCGGCGCCGGTTGCCGTCGTCAAGGGAGACCTGCTCGGCGAGGGCGGAGCCTCCGCCAAAGAGGCCGCCGAATACGCGAACAATGTGATCGCTGTTCTGAAGGTAGCGCGCATCCCGTACGCCACGACGGCCGACACGGTCGTGGAGAAACAGGGGCTGGGCGACTGCCGCCTAGCGATCCTGCCGTACAATCGAGCGCCTTCGGAGGGCGAGGTCGCAAAGCTGTTGGAGTTCGCCTCGCGCGGCGGCAAGCTGATCGTGTTCTATGTGGCGCCGCCGGCGGTGTTGCGACTGCTGGGCATCCGGGTGGCAGGGGTGTGGACAGCGGAGGATGGGGCGCTGGGCAGCATCGCGTTGAGCAACTCGGCGGGAGTCACCAGCTTGCCCGCGGGCTTCGACCAGCGCTCGTGGACCGCGCAGCGGGTTACCCCCCTGACCGGCACGCGTGTGCTCGGCGAATGGCGTACCACGGCCGGGGAGAGCACAGGCCTCCCGGCTGTCACGATCAACGAGCATGGCGCGTACTTCTCCCACGTCTTGCTGCCCGGCGACACGATGGCCAAGGCCCGGTGCCTGCGGGCGATCATCGGCCATTTCCGGCCGGAGATCTGGCGGGAGCTGTGGGCCGCGGGTCCTCGACTGGGTGCCATCGCGCAGTACAAGGACCTTGAGGCCCTAGCCGCCGACCTGACTCGCCGCGAGAGATTCGGCGAGCCGCTGGGGCGGTCGCTCGACGCCGTAGAGGTGGCGCGGCAGCTTGAGGCCTCGGCAGCCGCATTCGCCGCTCGAGGGAAGTTTGAGCGGGCGGTCGCCGCTCGCGAGCAGGCGCTGAGCCACGCCTACCGCGCCCTGTATGCGGCTGTGCCCTCCAAGCCCGGAGAGCTGCGCGGCGTGTGGTTCAGCTACTACGGCGTGCCGACGTGGGAGCAATCCTGCGCACTGCTGGCGCAGCACAACTTCAACGCGGTCTATCCCTGGGTTATGACCGCAGGCACTGCGTATTACGAGAGCCGCCTGCTTCCAGTGCACCCGACCTGCCGAGAGCACGGGGATTACCTCGCCGAGGCCGTCACCGCCGGCGAGCGCCACGGGATCGCGGTACATGCGCGGATGATCAACCTGATGCTGCTGGACACCTCGGCCGAGACGCGGGCCGCGTATGAGCGGCAGTCGCGGCTGATGAAGACCGCCAGCGGCAAGCTTGAGCGGTGGCTGTGCCCCTCCAACTCGCTGAACCGGCAGCTCGAGATCAACGCGGCCGTCGAGCTGGCGAGCAACTACGACATCGCCGGCCTGCAGTTCGATTACTTCCGGTACCCGGGCAAGAACTGCTGCTTCTGTTGGGCCTGCCGGCAGCAGTTCGAGGCCCAGCTCGGGCGGAAGGTGGCACACTGGCCGGAGGACGTGACGCAGGGGGCACTGGCTGAGCGGTACCAGGACTTTCGCCGAACTCAGCTCACCAGCCTGGTGGGCGAGATTGTGCGGGCCGTGCGCCAGGCGCGTCCGGACATCATCATCTCGGCGGCCGTGTTCCTGAACTGGGAACGCCACCGGAGGACCTTCGGACAGGACTGGGTGGAATGGATCAAGCGGGGCTATGTGGATTACGTGTGCCCAATGGACTATACGGCCGACGACGTGAAGTTGGCCGAGTGGGTCCGGCGGCAGGTGCAGTGGGTCGGCGGGCGCGTGCCGTTGTGCGTGGGCCTGGGCCCCTTTGCCGACAGTGTGGACTACGACGGGCCCACGCAGCTTCTGCGGCAGATTGAGCTCTCCCGGGAACTGGGCGGCGACGGCTTCGTCGTGTTCAACTACACGCCGGCTTTTGCAGAGAAGTACCTCCCCGTGCTGTCGGAGGGCGCGACGCGAAGGCCGTCGAGGTTCGCGCTCCAGGAGCCGCGCTTTGCCTTCCAGGCCAAGCCGGGCGCAGCACGCGGCGGCGTCCGGGAATGCGCAGTGTCCATGGCCTGGCCGGGCAGCGGGGGCCCGCCGCCCGACCTGACCTACCGGTTGCGCGTGTACCACGCTCGCGGCTGGCCGGCGAGCCGCCGGAGCGGTTGGGAAGCGCGCCAGGGCTCGGCCTCCGGCACGATTCGCCTCGGGCCCGGCGTCTACCGTCTTGTGGCCGAGGCACTGGTCCCGACCGGCAACGGCCGCCGCGGCGCCTTCGTCCAGTGGGGTCCGACCTTCGAGGTCGCGCCCTAGCGTGCGGGCGGATTTCGGCAGGGCGTGCGTTGGCGTACGGAGAAAGAGCCGTCGGCTGTTGCGAGGTAGTGGTCCGAGCCGAGGACCGCGACGGCAGGCAGGATTGGCGTGGCACAGGACACCCGGACGGCACAACCGGTCGTGCTCCGCATGTCGGGCATCACGAAGGACTACCCGGGCGTACGCGCGCTGGACGACGTCAGCTTTGATCTGCGGGAGGGAGAAGTCCACGCCCTCGTGGGCGAAAACGGCGCCGGCAAATCCACGCTGATGAAGGTCCTGTCGGGCGCCGTCACGCGAGACGCGGGCACGGTTGAGCTACAGGGATCGCCGCTGCGCATTGACAGCCCCCAGGACGCCATGGCCGCCGGGATCAGCACCATCTACCAGGAGTTCAATCTCGTCCCCTATCTCTCGGTGGCTGAGAACATCTTCCTGGGCCGAGAGCCGACCCGCGGTCCGGGGTTGATAGACTGGCGGCGGATGTACGCGGAGGCGGATGCTCTGCTGGACCGGCTGGGCGCGGAGTTTTCGTCGCGCGCGCAGGTGCGGACCCTGTCGGTGGCTGAGCAGCAGATGGTCGAGATCGCCAAGGCGCTCTCGGTGGACGCCCGCGTTCTGGTGATGGACGAGCCGTCGGCGACGCTCACCGAGCCCGAGCTGCAGTTGCTGTTCGCGCAGATTCGGCGCCTGAAGGCCGCAGGGGTGAGCGTGATCTATATCTCCCACCGTCTGGAGGAGATCTTCGAGATCGCGGACCGCGTGACGGTGCTGCGCGACGGCCGGCACATCGCGACCGAGGCAGTGGCGGACCTGACGGCGGCTGACATCGTTAGGATGATGGTGGGGCGTGAGCTGACGGATACGAGGTACGAGGTTCTGCCGGCCTTCGGCCAGGAGCTGCTGCGCGTGGAAGGCTTGACGCGGGGGAAAGCGGTCCGCGACGTGAGCTTCGCTTTGCGCGGCGGAGAGATTCTGGGCCTGGCGGGCCTGGTGGGAGCCGGTCGAACGGAGCTGGCGCGGCTGCTGTTCGGCGCCGACCGCGCCGATGCCGGCCAGGTCTACCTCTACGGGCAGCCGGTGCGCATCAACTCGCCGTCGCAGGCGATCCGCCGGGGGCTGGGCTTTGTCACGGAGGACCGGAAGCTGCAGGGCCTGGTGCTGAGCATGGCCGTGTCCGAGAATATCACGCTCTCGCATCTAAACGCAGTGTCCCGCCTCGGCTTCCTGCGGGGGCGCGAGGAGCGGCGCGCCGCCGAAAAGTTCGTCGAGGACCTGGACATTCGCACGCCCTCGGTCCGCCAGATCGTGCGCAATCTCAGCGGCGGCAATCAGCAGAAGGTCGTGCTGGCCAAGTGGCTGTTCACGCGATCGAAGGTGATGATCTTCGATGAACCGACGCGGGGGATTGACGTGGCCAGCAAGGCCGAGATTCACCAGATTATGCGCAATGTGGCCGCCGGCGGGGCGGGCGTGATCATGATTTCCTCCGAGCTGCCGGAGATTCTGGAGATGAGCGACCGGATTCTGGTGATGCACGAGGGGCGGCTGGCCGGGGAGCTTGCCCGGGCCGAGGCGACGCAAGAGAAGATCATGTTGCTGGCGACGGGGCAGGAAGGTACACGCGCATGAACAGGAACATCTCCATTCCCGAGGACAAGATTGCGGATTTCTGCCGGCGGAACAAGATCCGCAAGCTGTCGTTGTTCGGGTCGGTTCTGCGGGACGACTTCGGCCCGGACAGCGACGTGGACGTGCTGGTGGAGTTCGAGGCGGATGCCGGCTGGAGCCTGTTGGACCTGGTCGAGATGGAAGAGCAACTGGGGGAGACCTTGGGCCGCAAAGTGCACTTCGTGGAGAAGGCCGGGCTTCGCAATCCGTTCCGGCGGCACGCGATCCTGCGAGGTGCGGAGGTTATTTATGCGTCCTGAGGAGCGCGACGCGGCGTACCTGTAGGACATGCTGGATGCTGCTCGGAGAGTGCGTCAGTTCGCGGCCGGCGTCAGCCGAGATCATTATCAAGGCGACCGGATGAGGCAGATGGCCGTCGAGCGGGCAATGGAGATCACCGGCGAAGCGGCGGCGCGGGTGTCGGCCGAGTTCCGGGCCGCGCACCCGGAGGTCCCGTGGCGCGCCATTATCGGACAACGTAACGTCCTGGCTCACAAGTACGGCGAGATCGAGCAGGATCGTATCTGGACCGTGGCAACAACTGACATCCCGCACCTGATCGGTCAACTGGAGCCACTTATTCCGCCTCTGCCGCCGGAGGTGGAGAAGTAGGGGAGCATGTTCCTGGCGACGGGGCAGGAAGGGAACCGGTCGTGAGCAAGATGCCGCCGACGTTGGAATGGGTCGAGCTGGAGGACGGGCCGGCGCTACGGCTGCTGGATCAGACGAGGCTGCCCAACGAGACGACGTTCGTTGACTGCACTACCCTGGAGCAAGTGGCCGAGGCGATCAAGGTTCTGCGCGTGCGCGGGGCTCCGGCCATCGGCTGTGCGGCCGCGTATGGGCTGGCGCTCGTAGCAGCACGCTCGAGCGCTCCCGACGTGGGCGCCTTGCGCAGCGAGCTGGCGGCTGCGCGTGAGGTGCTGGGGGCCACTCGTCCCACGGCGGTGAACCTGTTCTGGGCACTGGAGCGGATGATGGCGGTCGCCTCGCAGTCTGGATTGGCCTCGGCTGCCGAGCTGGTCCGGGCGCTCGTAGAGGAGGCGCACGCCATCACGGCGGACGACTTGACCCGCTGCCGGGCCATCGGTCGACACGGCGCTGAACTGATTCGGCCGGGCTGGAGCATTCTGACGCACTGCAATGCGGGCGCGCTGGCGACTGCGGGCTACGGCACCGCGCTGGGGGTCATTCGTGCGGCGCACGAGGCGGGAAAGGGCATCCACGTCTGGGTGGACGAGACGCGTCCTCTGCTGCAGGGCGCGCGCTTGACGGCGTGGGAGCTGGTTCAGGAGGGGATCCCGGCCACCCTCATTTGCGACGACATGGCCGGCTATGTGATGCAGCAGGGCCAGGTCAACTGCGCCGTCGTGGGGGCGGACCGCATCGCCGCCAACGGAGACACCGCCAATAAGATCGGCACCTACACGGTGGCCTCGCTGTGCCACCAGCACGAGATCCCCTTCTACGTGGCGGCGCCGTATTCCACCGTGGACTTCTCGTTGGCCTCGGGGGACGACATACCGATCGAGGAGCGCAACGTGGAGGAGGTCCGTCTCCTGGGCCACTTCGCCGCGCGGCCGGTGACGCCGCAGGGCGTGGGCATTTACAACCCGGCCTTTGACGTCACGCCGGCCCGGCTGATCGCCGGGATCATCACTGAACGCGGGGTTGCCGGCCCGCCCTTCGGCCACAGCTTGCGACGGCTGGCGCCGGAATAGTGCTCGGTTCCGCACATTCACGTCAGCTCAGACCGAAGTTTGTGGGCCGGATGGGGCCCCTGCCCCATCGCGGCCCCTCCACGTCACCGCATTACGCTCAGTTGCACACCCAAGTCCAGAAGTGACTCGATAACCTCAGCCACCAACCGGAGTCGCGCCTGAAGGCGGGCCGGATGGGGCCCCTACCCCATCACGGCCCCTCCACGTCACCGCATTACGCTCAGTTGCACACCCAAGTCCAGAAGTGACTCCACAACCTCAGCCA
>JALGUG010000473.1 GCA_029820995.1 Candidatus Zipacnadia bacterium | reverse complement strand
CTTCAGGCTATTGGCTGCCGAGGCCATCACAAAGGTGCGCATGTCGGAGCCCCAAACGTACGTGAGGGACAGGGCGACCAAGCCCGGAGTGCCGAAGGCTCGCGCGCCGAAGGCGGAGACTACAACTCCGGGCGCGATGGTCGGTGCAACGGCCTCCGCCATGCCGCTCTCACAGACGATCCGCGTCAGACCGACAAACAGAATGACGACCGCGGCCAACAAGGGAATCACCAGCCACAGAGGGATTCCCGACCAGTTGAGCCACGTCGCCATGAGCACGAGCCCGAACACGGTGCCCCAGAACGCGGCCCGGTAAGAGAGGATCTCCGGGGCGTCGCTGACTCGCGGGTCGGCGAATATCGCCTTCCGCCAGACGTTACGCAAGTGCGGCCGGGCCACTCCGGTGCCAGTCACAATCAGGGCGATAAAGGCGCCCATGCCGATGTGGGCAAAGACGGGATTTTGCGCGCCGTAGATGCCCAGGCTCTCGGTCATCTGAAGCTGGAGAATGTTCATCCAACCGCGGATGACAAAGAACGCGCCGTAGATGCCCAGGCTCTCGGTCATCTGAAGCTGGAGAATGTTCATCCAACCGCGGATGACAAAGAACAAGAGATTGAAGAACCACAAGCTGAAGCTGGTTTGCTGCTCGACAAGGTAAAAGAAGCCGACCATGGGCCAGCTTGCGCGTAGCGTTAGGGTGGCCGTGTGCCGAAAGAGGGAGTAAGAGAACGCCATCCGGGGCGCTGGGACCTGGGAGAAGTAGTGATGCAGCCCGGTCATGGCGCTCATGACAAAGGGAACGGCGAAGCCACACCACATAATCGGGTCGCGATAGAGCGACGCCAGTCGTCCCTGTGGAGCCGCCGCCACCATCTCGAGCGGCAGTTGGGTCAAAGGGTAGACGAGCCGCTCGTTTTCGACCCACTGCTTGCGCGCAATGACCATCAGCCCGATCATGACGAAATGCACGCAGAGCAGAAAGGGCAGCCAGGCCACCAGCGGGCGGACCCAGATGTGCCAGGGCACTTGCGCTCCGCTGGGCGAGCCTTCGAAGAAGTATGTGATCAGTCGCTCGCCCTCCGGTCGCAGCCAGGGATTGAGGTGCGGCAAGATCAATTCGCTCCATTTGTTCTCGGGGCTGGCATAGTACGTCGGCGCCGCGATCATCGGGAGGAGCTGGCCGCTGAGCCCCATAATCGGGATCGCCGAGGCCAGGATCATCATGATGTACACGACGATGCATTCCTGGGGCGTCAGCGCCCATCGCGGCTTCAAGCGCGCCAGGATGCCGTTGATGATCGCAGTCAGCACGAACAGCAGGAAGATCGCCCCGGGCGTGGAGAAGTCGAGGTCCATGTAAGAGCCGCGCAGGACCAGTGAGGCATAGGGACAGCCTGCTCCAATGGCCAGCGCACCCAAGGAGCCGACCAGCAGGCCGCGCCAGCCCAACGGCGGACGCGCCGACCCGGTTCCGGGGCGCATCTGCTGTCTTCGCTGCGTTTCTGCCATGACCCCGGACCTCAGTAAGCGCGGCCGAGTACCCGCCCGGCCGCGTCTTGCCTCCTTATTCCCGTGACTGCGGCGATTCCCTCCGTGAGGCTGTGCAGGACCATCCGGCACTCGGACGGAAGGACCGAAGCGACGAGGTGCGGGAGCCTCGGCGGCAGAGGTCTTCCTGGTTGAGAGCGCCGCGGTCTCGGGCGGCGCGGGGCAAGCATGAGTTCGGCTGGAAAGGGTGTCGCCATGAAGGGCGTGGTATTCCTCGGCAAGCGGGGGTGCGAGGTGCGGGAGTTCCCCGTCGGGGAGCCGGGGCACGGTGAGGTGCTGATCCGCCTGCGAGCCTCGGGCATCTGTGGCAGTGACCTGCACGTCTACCGCGCGGAGCAAGCTACAGACCAGATCCGCGGACATGAGCCGTGCGGAGTGGTTGAGGCTCTCGGCCCGGGCATCGTGGCCCTTCAGGTCGGCGACCGCGTGTCCGTGCACCACCATTGGGGCTGTGGTGCGTGCCCGGCCTGCGCGCGGGGCGACCCGGTGGCCTGCTCGCAGGACCGGGTGTTTGGAGTGGCGGTCCCCGGATCATTTGCGGAGCATGTGGTCGCTCCGGAGCGCAACTGCATTCCGCTGCCCGGGTCGGTCAGCTTCATTGATGGCGCTTTCATGGCTTGCGTCGGAGGGACGGCCTTCGGCGCGCTAAGGCGCCTGGGCGTTGTAGCGCACGAATCGCTGGCAGTCTACGGACTGGGACCGGTCGGCCTGAGCTGCGTGCTGGTAGCCAAGGCCATGGGCTTGCGGGTGATCGGCTTGGATGTGATCGCGGAACGTGATGTGATCGCGGAACGTGTTAACATCGCGCGTGAATGCGGCGCCGACGAGGCAATCGGTGCCCGCGGCGAGGAAGCCGTGGCCGCGGCGCGCGAGTTCAGCGGCACAAACGGCGTGGACTACGTTATTGAGACCTCGGGCAGCGCCACGGCGCGCAGGTGCGTCATACCGTCGCTGCGCCGGGAGGGCAAGGCGGCCATTGTGGGCGTGGGCAGCAGTGAGGAGGTCATTAACCCCGGCGACATCCACGGCCGGGCGGTGATCCACGGCCGGGCGGTGACATTGATCGGCTCGGTTGTGTTCCCGCTCGGCTGGAGCTGGGATCTGGCGCGCTTTCTGGCGAGCAGCGGCCTGACGTTCGAACCCGCGGTGACCCATCGCTTTGGCCTCGACGATGCGCCCGAAGCTCTCCGCACAGCGGACGAGGGGCGCTGTGGCAAGGTAGTCTTCCTGATGGACTGAGCGACCTCGACACGGACGTACTCATGAGGTGAATGCCAGATGAGCGAACGAAAGCTAAAGTGGGGTATCATCGGCACGGGCATGATCGCCAGGACGCTGGCGAAGGCGATAAGCGAGGCCCGAAACGCGGAGCTGGTGGCCGTGGGTAGCCGTACGCAAGCGAGAGCGGAGGAGTTCGCCGCTCAGTTCGGCGGCACTGCTTACGCCAAGTACGGCGCCCTGCTGGCCGACGACGAGGTTGAGATCGTGTACAACTCGCTGCCCAACGCGTTGCATTGCGAGTGGACGGTGCGCGCGGCACAGGCGAGCAAGCACGTGCTGTGCGAGAAGCCCCTGGCGGTTACGGTGGAGGAATGCGAGGAGATGTTCGCGGCCGCGGCGGTGAGCGGGGTCAAGCTGATGGAGGCCTTCATGTACCGTTGTCATCCCCAGACCGACTGGCTGCGGCAGGCAGTGGTTGACGGTCGGGTCGGGGAGCTGCGGACCATCCATTCGGTGTTCTCGTACGGCTTGAAGGACCCGAGTAACATTCGCCTCAGCGCGCCGCTGCGCGGTGGCGGCCTGATGGACGTCGGCTGTTACTGTGTGAACTTCTCGCGCCACATCGCGAGC
>JALGUG010000173.1 GCA_029820995.1 Candidatus Zipacnadia bacterium | reverse complement strand
CGGCCTTGCCGCCGTTCGAGCGGCACGATCAGCGTCGTCCCCTCCGCACGGATCGCCTCCTCCCGGAGGATATCTCTGGCTTCGATGGGAGCTGACACACCCAGTCGGTCGCTCTTCAGAGCCACGCGGGCCGGTGTGGCCTCGCCCAGATTCATGATGACCAGCATGGCCTTGCCCGGAACTGTGTAGGCGGAAACCAGGATGTTCTCGTCGCTTTGGGCCACGGGATCGCCCCAGTACGGGTGGAACTGGGCCTTGGCGAGGCCGAAGGCATCAACGGCCTCGTACAGCCGATTCCACTGCATGGCGTCTGACCAAATCGGCCAGGCGTTCACATCGTGGAGCATCAGGTACGCGGCCAGGTTCGGTGTGCCGATTTCCTTATACGGCTTGCGAAACTCGGGCAGGAAGAAGGCCACCGGCCCCCAATTGCGGCCCATGAACTCGGCTCGGAACATATCGGGGGGCAGGACGTCCACGTAGTCATCCTTCAAATTGCTTGAGCGGAACTGCTCCCCGTCCAGGATCGTGTCGGTAAACGACAGCATTGGAATGTCCACCTGCGAGGACATGTGCACCATCAGCAGCGGGTGAGGGCGCCTCTTCCGGAACAGCGTATAGACCCGTTTGAGGATGCGGCGGTAGGCGCGGATCGGCCTGGTCGCGTGGACCTTGCCGTCCTCGTCCTGCCAGCCGCAATTGCCTACCTTGCACGGGTATGGGTTCCAGCAATCAATGTAGATGCCGTCCACCTCGTACCGCTCGATCATTTCGTTAATCCGGTACAGGATGAAGTCCTGCCAGTCGCGAATGGCGGGGCACGTGCCCATGGACGGGTGTCCCATGGCCGCCACATCGCTCGGCGTGACCGCGCGGGCCGGGTCGGCCCAGCGCCGACCGTAGTACTGCCACTCCGGCACGCCGGCTGAGATGTAGTTGAGGTTCACATAGGGCACGATCAGGCACCCTTTGGCGTGGGCTGCCTTGACCCGTTCAGTGAACTCCGCCGGCTTCTCCGGCTCCGGATACCCGTAATACTTCATGTTCCCGTTCGGCCAGATGATCTCGAAGGTCGGACGCACGCCGGGCGCCATCCGCCAGCCTCTGGCGTCGCTGGGCCGGGGACGTACCGGCGTTGCCATCATGCCGAAGCCGTACTGCAGCTTGGAGGTGAGGCTGACCGGGTCCGCGATTAGCCGCACGGTCACTCGCGTCGTGTCGTCCTTGCGCACGATCTCAACGGCGGGCTTGTCCTTCGAGGGGCGCCAGTACTGCTGGGACTCGGCGTACCAGGACAGGCCGCGCTCCTCGTTGCCCAGCCAGAAGAAGTGGACGAAGCCCGATGTCCATCCTTCCGGGCTCAACCGGCCCGCCCGATTGGCGATCCATCGGCCCGCATCCGCGTGTATCAGCGTTGCTTGGTCGGCCGGCATGGTCCACACCAGTCGAAGCTCCTCCACCTTCGGCTCGCCCTTGGGCTCGATCGTCAGGTCCGTCCACGTGTACCCGTCGTACTCGACCTCGTGACGCACCACGGCAGTGATGCCCTGCCCGGCAGCCCGACCGGTCAGCCGGGCCCTTGTGTCGGAGGCTTGCTCGACACGGCACGCCGGGCCGGTCAGAGCGATCACCTGTCCATTGATGACTGCCTCCAGCCGTACCGGCTCTGCCAGCAAGTTAGCGCCTCCGGAACGCACGGCGGCCAGGAAGGTGTCGAAGGCATATTCGCGGCCCCAGCAGGTCAGCTTCGGCCCGTTCGGGTCCGCTCTCAGCGCCGTCCAGGGCGGCAGCACCTCGTCCTCCATGCCGAGCGTGTTACCCCTCCACACCGGCGGGCCGGGCTTGACAAAGGGCGTCGTGCTTCGCGCCACGACGGTGCCCTTGGCGTCCCGCACAGCAACGCGCACCTCGTACCGGCCCTCGACCAGCCCCCCGATAGGCAGGTCAGCGCGCCCGACATCGTCCTGGAAACTCCGGACCTCGGCTCCCACCAGCACCTCGTCGCTCTGTTTCCGCGTCAGCTCGACGCGGGCGGCCCGCCCCGTGCCCACGTGTCCCACTACCCCGGCCGCGTCCAACACGACCCCCAGCGTGGCCCTATCGGGATCGGGCGCCAACTGCACCAGAACCCGAGGCTTGTACCCGATTGCCTCGCCCCGAGCAGCGCGAGCGATGCACTCGGCGTCCAGGGGCGCCGCGTACAGCTTCACTTCATCAACGAGTGTGTGCTGCTCGCGCGGCACGTGCCAGGGGTGGTCGCCCACTCGAAACGTCTCTGCCAGTCGCTTCGGCAGCAGCGGACTGGGGATGGACCCGCCCCGCTTCCCGTCAACATACACTTCCAGACTGGTGGCGCGCCATGTGCCCGCGATGTGGTGCCATTCTCCGGGCCGCCACCTGAAGCGTGGGCCCGCGGCCGCCCGGTACGAGCGCGAGTCAGTGCCCGTCAGCATCAGAATGCCGCCCTGGTAGTACCGATAGAGCAGAAGCCAGCCCGGGTCCTTCGCTTCCAGGAATACGTGGAACGTGTCCTTCTCGCCGGTCCAGTCCAGCGGACAAACCCACATCTCCACGGTCCCGGCCGCGCGTCGCAAGTTGCCCGCCGTCGCATAGAACACGGATGCTGCACCGTCGCCACATAGCAGCGCCTCGCCGGTCTTCCCCGGCCGGTACTCAACCGGCCCTTCGACCTTTATGGGCCGGCCGTTGCCCAGTCCCACTGCGTCGAGCGTCCCATCGAACGAGGCGTAGAACGACAGCGGCGGCTCAAGGTCTTCCGCGGCCCACACGGTCCCCGCCAGCACTGCCAGACACAACACGGCGACCGTCCGTTGCATTTGCCGCCCTCCTCCACCAACGCCCAGTCTGACTTGTCTCACACTCTCGTACCAGCGCATTCGCTCCCGACCGTCCTTTGTGGTTGGCATTCCCGGGGTGCTACTAGTGTTTCCTGCGGCCCCCGGCGAGACCTGCTCGGTCTGTTCTGTAACGGGAACAGCCTACACCGGCCGCACGTCTCCGACCGGGGTCCAGCGGTGCCTCGGGCATCCCCCGCAGAGCCCGCGGCGCGGGCCGCTCGCCCGCTTCTGTGCCGGCGCATCGGCTGGCCGGCTTTGACCCAGTATGCTCTGGCAGTGAGCGCGGAAATGGGGTATCATGTGGTGTACCGAAGCATCTTCGAGGTGCTGCATGCCTGCCGCCGCTCAAGAATTCGACATCTTGGCCCGCGCCCGCTATCCCATCATCTACGTCGTGTCCTGGGAGGAGAGCCGCGTGCAGCAGGCCATCGCCGAGGTGGCCGAGCGGCAACACAAGCTCCTGTTCGTCTGGACTGCGACCACCGGCTTCGGGCCCCAGCAAGCGCAGAGCAACCCCGACCAGAACACGCCCCTACAGTGTCTTGATCACATTATCTCAGCCCAAGAGGCGGCCATCTACGTCCTGAAGGATTTTGACGACTTCCTGGACGATCCCGTCGTTGTTCGGCGCCTCCGCGATGCCGGCCAGGCTCTGAAGACCAGCTACAAGACACTGGTGCTTCTCTCGCCGGTGCTCAAGATTCCGCCTCACCTCGAGAAGGACATCACAGTCCTGGATTTCGATCTGCCCACTTTCGCGGAGCTGGCCCAGCTTCTCGAGGGTGTCATCCGGCAGGTTTCCAACAATCCAAACGTGGTGGTGGATCTCGATGATCCCCACAAGGAGCAGATCGTCAAGGCCGCTCAAGGCTTGACTGCTGCGGAAGCCCAGAGCGCCTTCGCCAAAGCCCTGGTGCTCGACAACCGCCTGGACGCCATGGACGTGCAGGTCATTCTCGGTGAGAAGCAACAGATCATCCGCAAGTCGGGAATCCTGGAATACTACGAGGCCCAGGAGGAATTCGCCGGTGTGGGCGGGCTGACAAGCCTGAAAGAATGGCTCCGGAAACGCGGCAAGGCCTTCAGCGAGAAAGCGCGCAAGTTTGGGCTGCCCGAACCCAAGGGCATTCTGCTCATCGGCGTCCAGGGGTGCGGCAAGAGCCTCTGCGCCAAAGCCGTGTCCGCTCTGTGGAACCTGCCGCTGCTGCGTCTCGATGTCGGCAGTGTGTTCAGCGGCCTGGTTGGCTCCTCGGAGCAGAACATGCGCAAAGCCACCAAGATGTCCGAATCGATCGCCCCCTGCATCCTGTGGCTCGACGAGCTGGAGAAGGGTTTCGCCGGAACCCAGAGCTCGGCACAGAGCGATGCCGGCACCACGGCGCGCGTGTTCGGCAACTTCATCACCTGGCTCCAGGAGAAAACCTCGCCGGTGTTCGTGATCGCCACGGCAAACGACGTGAGCCGGCTGCCTCCGGAGCTAATGCGGAAGGGCCGGTTCGACGAGATCTTCTTCGTAGACCTGCCCAGTGCAGCGGAACGCCGCGAGATCTTTCAGATTCACATCGCCCGGCGAGGTCGCGACCCCCAGCAGTTCGACCTGGACGCACTGGCGCAAGCCGCCGCCGGCTTCTCCGGGGCCGAGATCGAGCAGGCCGTCATCGGCGGCCTGTACGATGCCTTCGACGCCGACTCCGACTTGACGACCGAGTTCATCCTCAACAACATCCACAAGACCGTACCACTGTCCCGGACAATGCACGAGCGCATCGCGGCGCTTCGCCTCTGGGCGCGAACCCGCGCCCGACCGGCCTCGCCGCACGAACCGGAGCCGATTGCTCCGCCCCCGCCCGAAGTCTAGCCTCTCGGAGAATACCTTGCGATGCCACCCGATCAAGCGCCCGCTCCATCTGACAGCACCGACCAAGACGAATCGCCCTACGAGATCCTCGAGGAGCTCGGCCGGGGGCCGCACGGTGTTACCTTCCGCGCCCGTGAACGTGCCACGGGGTCCCTCGTCGCTCTTAAAGAGCTGCATGGCAACTTGCCCGAGGGCCCCGCGCTGGGGCAGCTTCAGGAGTACGTCCAGGTCCTGATTGCCCTGTCCCACATCGGCATTGGGAACATTCTGGCCGCCGGCATGGTGGGCCAGAAGCTGTTCCTGGTTTCCGAGCTGATTTCAGGCTACAACATGCGCGCCTACTTGGACCTGTATGGCCCCCTGGACAATGCGCTCGCCTTGAGCGTTCTGCGGCAAGCCACCATGGGCTTGGAATACGGCCACCAACGCAACATCCCGCACGGCAGCGTCAAGCCGGAGAATATCTTCCTGATCGCCGGCGGCCTGGTGAAGCTGTCCGACTTCGGGATCGCTCGGCTGGCGTACCTGATGGTCGGAAGTTCACCGACCTACGATCTGAACGCCGCGGCTTGCCAGCCGCCCGAGCGCCGACAGCAGGGCGTCATTGATGCCGTGGGAGACATCTACGCTCTGGGGGCGGTCGCGTATCAGCTCGTCAGCGGCGCGTTGCCTTACGCCGCAGCCGAGCCGGCCGGCAAGGATGCCGCGTCGCGGTTCGGCTACCTTGAGATCGGCGCCCGGACCGAGGTGCAGACTGAGCCGGAGCTCAAGGACCTGCGCGAGCTGGCCCCTACGGTCTCGGACCCGATCTACAACTTCGCCATGTCCGCACTGCGCCGCGAGCCGCACCAACGACCCGCTCACGTGAATGTCGTTCAGCAGATTCTCGCCGGCCAGATCAGCAGCCCAACCGCGGCAGTTGCGGCTCCCCGCGGCGTGTCCTTCGTCCCGACTCTGGTCGGTGCCGCTTCGGCCACGCCGCCCAGCGCCGCCATAGCCCCAACCGTGGTCTCCCCGCAACCGAAGTGCCGCCTGTGCCCGGGCTGTAAGCGACCCGTCTCGCCCATGGCCCGCGCCTGCCTGTTGTGTGGCCGACTGCTGCAGGCACCCGTGGCCGAGGAGAAGCGCTCGCCGCTGCACCAGCGCGCCGACGACCTGTTCTCCGCCGGTCAATTTCTGGAAGCGGCGGCCGCCTACGCCGAAGCCGCCCAACAGGAGCCTAACAACGCTCACCTGGTCAACGAGTACGGCGACGTCCTGGCCATTCTCAAGCGATTCGGTGAAGCCCGCGCTACATATGAGCACGCACTCCGGCTCGACCCCTCTGATGCCGATGCGCGCCACGATCTCGGCCTCGTCCTGCTCACGCTGGGCGACACCAATGCCGCGTGGGAGCAGTTCCACTACGTTCTGCGGTCCAACCCGAGCATCGAGCTGGAGCTGTCGGCGAAGATTGCACTGGGAGCCGTGTGCGCCGGAGCGGGCGACCTCAGCGGCGCGGCGAAGTTCTGGAACGGGGTCCTGAAGGTGGAGCCGAATATCGCGCCGGTCCACTACTCGCTGGGCACCATCTACGCGCACCTCGGCACTCCCGACCTTGCGCGCCAGGAGTGGCAGACCTGCCTGCGCCTCGATCCCCACCACCATGAAGCCGCTGAGGCCCTCGCTGCCTTGGAGGCCCAGCGCGTGGCCCAAACGCAAAGCGACCGCTGGCGCCGCCGCTCGACCGACACTCTCCTACGGCGCGGGTTGTTTGGCATCGGCGGGCTGCTCGGCGCCTTGTGGGACGACTGGTAGTGTGCCTTGACCGGACCAGCGTCCGGCCCTCGGCGTGGCGCCGAGGGCCGCAGGTTCGACCTTATCTCGTGCTCTGCCCGGCTACTTGGCCTCTGCGAAAGTCTTGTACCTTTCGGCCAGCTCTTTGATCGCGGCCTCGCGCGCCTTGCGACGGAGCTTGCTTGACTTGGTAAACAGGCCTCCGAAGAAGCCGGACTTCCACTTCTTGGTCTCCTCACCGCGCCACAGCAGCTCTCCCTGCAGGTCCCTCACATCGAGCCGCATCTTCACGCGGGCCTGCTTCTCCAGCGCCGAGATGAACCCCACAATCGGCACCAGTACCACGGTCGCGGCCCCCTCGGCGTTAAGTTTCCTCGCCGTCACCTCGTCCAGAATGCGGGCTTGAACCAACACGCCGTTGTTCTCTTCGACCTCGCTCTTGTCGCCCGCCACCGTGAAACCCAGCTCGGCGAACCGCTTACGGATCTGGGGATCCACCTCCGGCCGAGCTTTGCCGGCACCGCTGATCATGATCCCCTTGGCGTCCTTCTTGGTTTCCTTTTCATACGTCTCTTGCAGGTCCTTTGCAGTGTAGTCGGTTGTGGGCTGCACAAACACAAACATGTAGTCCGTGGTCTCCGCGCCTTGGGCCGGTGGCGCCGAAAGCACGAGCAACACCAGCGCTACCGTGAACGCCAGTGCCATTCCCGCCACAATCCAATCCGTCCGCGTCATCGTCGCCTCTCGCATCCTGATTGGTGCTGCTCTCCTCGGTTCCTTCACCAACGTTCTTCACCCCTCTTTAGGTCAGCCACCAGAGTATACCCCATGATTGGTCGGATCAATGCAGGTCTCCCTCACCTTCAACCTCAATCGCCGCCCCACAACCTCTCGCGATGCCCGCAGTAATGCGCGAACAACACGTCATACTCACCGGCCCGGTCCCGGTCCGACGGATAGGCTCGCACGGGTTGAGCCATCCGCTGCTGAGCTTCTTGCAGTGACCCGTAAACCGTCGCGCCCGCCGCCAACATCGCCGCTCCCAGCGCGGACATCTCCGCTTCGGCGGATACCTCAACCGTGCAGCCCACCACATCGGCGATGATCTGCGGCCATACCTCGCTCCGCGCGCCGCCACCGAACAGCCGCACGCCCTGCAGGTCGGCGCCCGTCATTGCATCCATGGCGCTGCGGATCTCGAAAGCGACGCCCTCCAGCACCGCTCGGGCCAGGTCGTCCACGCCGGTGCTCAGCTTCAAGCCGACGAACGCCCCCTCCGCATCATGGCGCCAATGCGGCGCTCCCGCTCCTGCCAGAAAGGGGCAGAAGTGCACTCCGTTCGCGCCCGGCGGGCTTCGGGCCGCCATCTCGTCCAACTGCTCAAAGGTCAGCCCTGCCCGGCGCTCGAAGTTGAACAGGTCCCGCAGCCACCGCAGGCTTCCGCCCGTTGTAACCACCGGCGCCTCCAGTGCCCAGGACGCATCAAACAGATATGGGAAGCAGGGAATCCCGGCGGCCGGATCACACGCCGGGCGGTCCACCAGCAGCGTGATCGCCGTGGCGGTGCCGAGCGATACTGTGGCGATGCTGGGCCCCACTCCGGCAGCCAACGCCGCGCACTTCTGATCCTGGGCCCCGACCACGACCGGCAGCCCTGCCGGCAGCTCCAGCTCGCGCGCCAGGTCCTCCTCCAGCTTTCCCGCCACGGTGCCTGCCGGCTGGAGCTCGGGCAGCCGTTCGGCGCTGATGTCGAACTCCGCCAGCAGGTCCGCGGACCACTGCCGCCGCACAATGTCCAGCAGCAGCGTGCCCGCGCCTATCGTGTAGTCGGCCGCCGCTCGGCCGCACAGCCGCTTGGTCACGAAGTCCAGCGCCATCGAGTAGCGGCCGGCACGATTGACCAGTTCGGGATCATGGTCGCGCAGCCACAGAAGCTGCGGCAGCATGTGCCACGGTCCGGCGACCTTTCCCGCAATCTCACCCAGACGCGCCGCCCCGATCTGCTCGGTGACTCGCTCCGCCTGCCCTTGGGCGCGGGTGTCCAGCCACGTGAACGCCGCCCGTAGCGGCCTCTCCTCGGCGTCCACCGGCACCCACGAATGCCCCTGCGCGCTGACGGCAACGCCGCGGCACAGCTCTCGGGCTGCCGGGGCTTGCTGCAGACACTCCCGCAGACACAGCAGCGTCTGCCGCCACCAGCCCTCGGCATCCTGCTCGGCCGCCCCCAGGTGCGTCTGGCGCAAACTCGACTCGACGTAATGCTCGGCGACCAGAACACCGTCCGACGACCACAACGCCGCGCGGCAGCCGGTGGTGCCCAGGTCAATCCCGATGAGCACGTCCTCGGTCACGCCTGGTCCTCCCGCTCGTGCTTATAGTACTCGCGCAAGAACTCAACGGCCCGCTCGACCATCGCCCGGAACACGATCTCCCCGGTCTCTTTCGAGGCCAGCGTGGGGCTGCCGTAGATGCCCGTCCGACTACGCTGGATGCCCCAGGTGGACCAAAACCCCGGCTTCCCGCCCGCAAATCCGTCCCCCGGGATCACTGCCGAGCCGCGCCGAAAGTGGTCCTCATCGGTCGCCTGCGACATATCAACATTATGCCCCAGATACAACATCACGGAGGTTTCAAACTCGCCGCCGTGGATCGCCCCGCCGGGCTCAGACTTGCGTATGCGCTGAAAGACCTCTCGCGCCAGGCTCGCCACTTCGAGCACGGCTGCATACACGTCGGTCTCGTCTGCCACCTCCCGAACCGCGGTCTGCAGCAACGCCGGGTGATGCCCGTGCGCATTGACCAGCACGATCTTGCCGAAGCCCGATTCGATCAGCGAGATCAAGAGGTCATGCACCAGGTCAATGATCACCCGCGTGCCGATCCGAATCGTACCCGGCCAGCGTAGCAGCTCGCGCCCCGAGTAGCCCGCCCAGATCGCCGGCAAGACCACGGTCGGGATCTCGCCCTCCAGCTTGTCCGCGACCCTCTCCACCACCGCCTCGGCGATGAACAGGTCCGCGCCGGTCGGCAGGTGCCGCCCGTGCTCTTCCACCTGCCCCACGGGCAGCAGCACCAGCGCATTCTGCTGCGCCAGTTCGCCCAATTGGGGGCTCGTCAAATCAGCGAATCTTCGCATCTTTCCCTGTTTCACCTACAGTGCGGCCCGGCAGATGACCCTGCGCGTAACCGCCAAACTCGGCCCCCACTCACTTCCCCGCCAACAAGAGCAGTACCTTGGTGCCATTGGGCGGAATCACGAGCTCCATCTTCGCCGGGCGCACCTGCCGGGCCTCGTCGGAGCCGTATTCCCGGTACGTCACCTCTTCGGGGAGGCCGTCGTTCTCGACCGTGACTTGCCGCTCCTCCTCAGCGAAGTTGTACAGTAAGATGAGCCGCCGCCCCTCCGCCTCCAGCGCCTGCCATTCCTCCGGCTTCAGTTCGCTCACGCGCACCTTGTCCTCGCAGCGCTGGTTCGCCGTGAAGATCTCCTCGTACTGAGCGATGATCGCCGCCGCCTCGCTCGTCGCGTAGAAGGCCCCACCCTCCATGACCGGCAGATACCAGATCAGGCAGCCGACCCCGACAAACTGCCGCAGCACGCGGTTCCGCCACTGTTCGACGCGCGGTGTCGCTCGGCTGTCCGAGTTCGGCGACAGATAGAACATCTCTCCGCCCATGAAGGGCACCTCGCCCAGTGCCCTCCGCGTGGCCCGGATCGCCTCGCGGTTGCCGCCGTAGCCCGCAATGCCGAGCTGCAGATGCGGCCGCAGCAGCGCCCAGTCCACTCCGTAGTGGCGCCTGGTGCGGTCCGACTGGTAGCCGCTGTACATCGAGAATTCGATCGGCCGGTCGGCCTTCTTGATTATCCGCGCCATCTCGCCGGCCAGCCAGGCGTTCTGT
>JALGUG010000172.1 GCA_029820995.1 Candidatus Zipacnadia bacterium | reverse complement strand
TGATCGCTCTCGCACTGCTGGCGGCGGCCTGCCCGCTGACGGCAGTAGCGGATGAGCTGGACGACGACCATGCACTGTCGCTTGAATTCGAGACGCCGCACACGGACTGGGCTCAACCCTATGCGCTGGGCAAGATCCGCGTTCTGTACATCTCCAACGGCCGCGACACCAACGCCCGCGAGATGGTCGAGCTCATGCAGCGGTTCGACATCGAGGCCGACGCGATCTACTGGACCCGCATCGTAGACACGCCCGAATCGCAGTGGCACGGTGGCGAGGCGGGCGTGCGGCGCATGATGCGTCTGCTCAAAAACCCCTACGACTGCTACGTACTGCACGCCATCCCCCCGGAGCGCATGCCGGTGGAAGCCCAGTACGCCATGTACCGCCGCGTGGTGGACGGCGCCGGCATCGTCCTGATCGGCACCAACGACAAGCGCGCACTCAAGCCGGAGAAGCAGATCAAGCCGCTGCCGCCGTTTCTGGCCGAGGGCCCCGTGGGGGAGGCCTTCCGGCTCAAGAAGGGCCGCGGCGTCCGCCTGCCCAACCGGCCTGACACGCCGTACGAGGTCGGCTGGGAGGTCAAGTACGACTACTGGCAAGAGCGCCTGGGCCGCGCGGTGCTCTGGGCCGCCGGCAAGGTCCCACAGGTGCAATTGGGCGTCACGCTCGCGCAAGCGCAGATCCCGCGCAGCGCCTTGCCCGTCGAAGCCGTTACGGTGCGCTGGAACAGACCGCCGGCCGTGAAGAAGCTCGATCTGGAGATCACGCTGCGCCGCTTTGATAACCTGAGAACCGACCTCGGCGCCGGCCGTGCCGCATCGCTGCAGGGCACTCTCCGCCGCACAATCCCCCTCGTCCGCGCCGGCCTGTACCACGTCGACGTGCGCGCCAAGAGCGAGCGGGGCATCGAGGCCTGGGCCACGGTGCCGATCACGGTGACCTCCAATCGTCTGGTCGAGGCCGTCGAACTGCAGCGCGACTGGGGCGAGGTGAACCAGAAAGTGGCCGGCGTCGCGAAGCTGGCGGGCCTACCGACCGCCAACGAGAGCCTCCGCGTCCGGCTGATGGACCCCCGCGGGCGCGAGCTCGTCCGCCGAGATTTCCCCGCTCCCCAGGCCGAAGTCGCCTTCAGCTTCCCGCTCGCCCAATGGATGCCCATGTTGCTGCGGGTCGAGGCGGCACTACGGCAGGGCCCGGACGAGGTCGCGGCCGCCTATAGCTACTTCCGCGTCACCAAGCGCCACCGCGGCCGGCACAACTTCCTCATCTGGGATGCGCCGCGCGGGCCCCTGCGCGAGTACGCCGAGGAGAGCCTGGCCAAAACCGGCACGACCATCCAGCTCGGCGGCGGCAGCCCACGCATCGAGCTTGCCGCCAACAACATCTCCTGGGTCCCCTACACGACGAGGATCATGAGCCCGCACGACGAGCACGGGATCATGAAGCCGATGTGCTGGAACGATGAAGCCAAAGTCGCCGAGTACGTTCAGCAGCACGCGGAGAAGTATCTCCCCGCACGGCAGCACGGCGTCTTCGTCTACTCCCTGGGCGACGAGACCGTCACGCGCGGCTCCTGCGTCAGCCCCCACTGCCTCCGAGCTTACCGCAAGTACCTGCAGGGCGAGTACCGGACTATTTCCGCCCTCAACGCCTCCTGGGGCACACGGTTCAAGTCCTTCGACGAGGTCACACTCAGCAAGCCCGACGATGACCGCGAAGCCCAGGCCCTCCGCGATAAGAACTACCCTCGCTGGTACGATCGCCAGGCCTTCCAATGCTACAACTTCGTGCAGTTCTGCCAAAAGTTCGCCGCGGCGTATAAGGCCATTGATCCGGAAGCGAAAACGGGTTTTGAGGGCGCCGGCCGCTTCCGGGCCGGCGACGACTTCGACCTCATTGTGCGCGAAAACGGCTTCTGGTCCCCCTACCCGGGAGCCGGCGATGAGATCATTCGCTCCATCGCCCCCCGCGAGTTCCCGCGAGCCAACTGGATGGGCTATACCAAGGACGCCGATTCGCTCCTCTCCAAATATTGGCGCATGGTCACGCGCGGGATGGATGCCGTCTGGTGGTGGCGCTGGGACAACATCGGCCGGTTCAACGGCTGGCTCGCGCCGCATCTGGCCCCCTTCCCGGCCGTCAAGGAGATCCTACGCGACACCCAGATCGTCCGCGACGGGCTGGGCGATCTCCTGCTCCACTCCCAGATGCTCGACGACGGCATCGCCTTGCTCTACTCCATGCCCTCCGCCTACACCAACAAGATCGAAGCCGGCCCGTCCTACGGCAGCTTCGAGGGCGACCACACCTCGTGGTACCGCGCCATCTGGGACAGCGGTCTGCAATTCCGCTACGTCACGGACCGAATGCTCCGGCTGGGCGAGTTCGACGCCGGTAAGTTCAAAGTACTCATCCTGCCCCAGACCGAGGCCATCGGGCCGCGCGAGGCCGCCGTCATCGAGCAGTTCGCCCGTAACGGCGGCACCGTCATCGCCGACGTCCGCCCGGGCCTGTACGACGGGCACTGCAAGCCCCTCCAAGCCGGGGCGCTGGACAAGCTGTTCGGTGTCAAGCGCGTGGCGAACAAGGAGGCCGCGACCACTCCTGTCCGCGTCGAGGGCAAGCTGGGCAACACCAAGGTGGCCTTCAGCTTCGACGACGCCAAGGCCGACCCGGGCCTCGAGCTGACGACCGGCCAACCGCTCGGGAAGGCGGGCGAAGTGCCCGCGGTGATCGTCAACAAGGTCGGTAAGGGGCAGGCCATCTTGCTCAACTTCGGGATGAACACCTTCCCCTCGCTGGCCGGCGAAGATACGCCGCCGGAAATCGCCGCCTTCATCGGCGCCCTCTTCGCCTCGGCCGGCGTGCAGCCGACGGTGAAGCTGCAGGACGCCCGCGGGCAGCGGCTGCGCAACATCCAGGTCGTGCGCTGGCAAGATGGCGGCATCGAGATCATGGCTCTGTTCCGCGAGAGCGGCGAGAAGGAGCCCGCCACGGTCTCCCTGAGCCGCAGCGTCCAGGTGTATGACCTCCGGAACCGGAAGGCTCTAAAGAAGGGGAAGAGCTTCAAGACTGAGATCATCCCCTGCCGCGCGAGCTTCTTCGTCCTGACCCCGCAGGCCGCTCGGCCGCCAAAGCTCACTCTAAAGCCGTCCTCGGCCCGGCGGGGCAGCCTGGTAACCGCCCAACTGAGCGCGCCCCAGGCGCAGGGCCTGTACGCCGTGCGCCTCCGGGCCACTATGCCCAACGGCCAGCTCGCCGAATGGCTGAACCAGAACGTCCTGGTGGGGCGGCCGGGCGCCACAGCCACGCTACCCATCGCGTACAACGATCCCGCCGGCAAGTGGAAGATCCAGGCCATTGACCTGTTCACCAACCGCGCCAGCGCGGTAACGCTAAACGTACAGTGAGGTGGGCCGCCGTGCGAACGCTTGCGATGCTTGGGCTGCTGGTAACGCTGGCCGCCGCGACGGGGCTGGCGGCCGATGATTACCCGATCTATGTTTATCCCTGCCCGCAGGCCGAGGGCACCCTCAAGATTGATGGCCTGCTCAACGAGCCCGACTGGCAAAAAGCGCCCGTCGTGAGCGGTTTCACGCGCTACGACAAGCCGGAGCTCATGCGGGTGCAGACCTCCGTGAGGTTCCTCTACGACCGGCGAAGCCTGTACGTGGCGGTGCAATGCGACGAGCCCTTGCGCGCCAAGCTGACGCCCATTGCCTCACCTCGCGACGCCCACGCCATCTTCAGCCAGGAGGCCATCGAGGTCTTCATTGACCCCCGCCACGATCACAAGAACTACTATCAGTTCGCGGCGAACGCGGCCGGCTCCCTCTGGGACTCCAAGGGAAACAACACCGCCTGGAACAGCACGGCGCAGGTGGCTACCCACCTCGACGCGGACTCGTGGACCGTCGAGTTTGCCTTTCCCTGGAAGGATTACGACCTGAAGCCCCGCAGCGGCATGGTCGTCGGCCTCAACGTCTGCCGCGACCGGCTGATCGGCGGCAACCGCGAGTGGAGCAACTGGTCCCAGACCAAGGCGAACTTCCACGACCCGGAGCGGTTCGGCCATCTCGTGCTCTCGCCGACCGCGGAGCAGATCGCGGCTCTCGGCGACGAGTTCCGCCAAGGCGACCGCTCGGGCCCCCTGCGAATCTTCAGCGCCGAGGGCTTCTCCAACACCTCCTATCGCGCCCTGGCCCAGGCGAGCCTGAAGAAGCTTCAAGCCATGATCGCTGACCTCGAAGCAACCAGGAACAAAGAGAGGTCCGCCCAGACCCGTGCGGAGATCGAAAAGCGCCTGCAAGCCTTTCGTCGTGAGACATCGCAATTCCGCGCCCAGCTTGAGAGCGGCAAACCACTCGACGGCGCAACCTTTGTCAAGATGGATCTGCGAATGCATGAGCTCACGAAGAGCCTGGGCAACATCATCTGGGAGGCGCGTCTGTCGGCATTACTGTCCGATATCTAACGGCCCTGAAGCACCGATCAGGCTGCCAGGGGGAGCGGCCGAATGCGCAGCACTCGGCCCCCCATCGCTGCACCTTATTCCTTTCCTTCTCCGTGCTCTCCGTGTCTCCGTGGTGACTACCACACCCAGGAGGTCCCGAATGCACAGCACCCCGCCCGCCATTCCTGCACCTTATTCCTTATCCTTCTCCGTGCTCTCCGTGTCTCCGTGGTAACCACCACACCCAGGAGGTCCCGAATGCACAGCACTCCGCCCGCCATTCCTGCACCTTATTCCTTATCCTTCTCCGTGCTCTCCGTGTCTCCGTGGTGACCACCACCCCCAGGAGGTCCCGAATGCACAGCACCCCGCCCGTCATTCCTGCACCTTATTCCTTATCCTTCTCCGTGCTCTCCGTGTCTCCGTGGTAACCACCACCCCTAGGAGGCCCCTCCATGCCCACACGCAAGGTCGTCGCACTGGACGGCAAAGGCGTCATCTCAGTCTTGGAGCAGCCGATTCCCGAGCCTCAGCCCGGCGAGGTGCTGATCAAGGTCCATTCCTCCATGATCAGCCCCGGCACCGAGCTGGGCGGCGTCAAGGCCCGCCGCGCCAATCCGACCGACGCTCCACCGCGGCCCTTCGGCTACCAGAACGCCGGGGACGTCATCGCCCTCGGCGAGGGCGTCACGCGCTTCCAGATCGGCGACAAGCTGGCCTGCATGGGCATCGGCGATTCGCTACACGCCACACATTCCCGCATTCCCGTGAACCTCTGCGTGCCCATCCCGGACGGCGTCTCGTACGATGAAGCCGCCTCCGCCCACTTGGGCGCCACGGCGCTACACGCCATCCGCCGGGCCCGTCTGCAGCTCAGCGAGTTCGTGGTTGTCGTGGGGCTAGGCGTGGTCGGCCAGTTCGCGAGCCAATTGGCCCGCCTCAGCGGGGCGTACGTCATGGCGCTCGACCGGCTCCCTCTGCGCCTCCAGGTCGCTCAGGAGACGGGCGCCGACCGCGTCGTCAACACGCTGGAACAGGACCCGGTGCAGGTCGCCAAGACCTTCACCCGCGGCTACGGGATGGACTGTGCCATTATCGCCTTTGGCGGCGAGGGCACCGAGGCCTTTAAGCAGGTCGTCGCCATGATGAAGGTCACGCCCGACACCCATCAGATGGGCCGGATCGTCATCGTCGGCGGCGCTGAGATCACCCACCAATTCGCGGCCTCGCTGGGCAATCTGGATGTCCTGAGCGCGGCGCGCACCGGCCCCGGGTTCCTGGACCACGCCTACGAGCACGGCCGGGATTACCCGCCCGTCTTCGTCCGCTGGACGACCCAACGCAATCTGGAGGAAATCCTGCTGCTCACGGCATCGGGGAAGCTCAACATCAACGCCTTCATCACCCATCGCTTCCCCCTTGACGAGGCCCCCGCCGCCTGCGAGGAGCTCATCCAGCACCCCGACCGTGCCATTGGCGTCGTCCTGCGGATGAGTTGACCCCGAGGCGCGATTCTGCAGCTCAGGGCAATCCGACCTCCTCCCCGTACTCGTACAGCCGCCCCTCCGGGCCCTTCGACCGCCGCAGCAGCGGAGGCCGCGGCGCCACCAGCAACCCGTACGTGTCCGGCCGCCGCTTGCGGGCCAGTTGGTCCCGGTGGTTGTGGCTGCGCCCGGAGCCCCATTCCTGCATCCGCGGCGCCTTGAGGTCCAGGTCCGCGTAGACCAGCTTGTCCACGCCGCGCCCGGCGCAGGCGACCTGGTTGCCGTTGGGCGTGTAGATCGCGCTCCGGCCCGGCGTGGGCCCGAAATTCGCATACGCCAGCGCCACGCTATTGTCGGTCGCCCGCGTCCGCAGCCGCGCCTCGGCGACGACCTCCTCCTCGTCGGGGAAATTGTAGCCCACTGTCGGGTGCAGGACCAGATCGGCCCCCTTCAGCGCCAGGATGCGAACGCCCTCGGAGAAGTCAATGTCGTAGCAAATCTGAAAGCCGACCTTGCCCACGCGAGTGTTGAATACCGGGTACTCGTCGCCCGCGGCGAAGAACCCCGCCTCGCTGACGTCCCAGTCCAGCGGACAGGGCAGGTGAACCTTGTGGTAGATGCCGGCCACCTTGCCCTGTTCGTCCATCAGCACCGCGTCGTTATACAGTCTGTCCCCCTCGCTCCGGTAATAGCAGCTTGCGATGATCATCCCGTACTTGCGCGCAATGGGCGCAGTCTTGTGCCGCCAGGCCTTCTCGGCGAGCAGACACGACTGCCTGAAGTTGGCGATCGCCTGATCGCTCCCCGGCTTTGGATCGCCGATGGGCAGACAGCACTCGGGCAGCAGAACCATGTCGCAACCCATACGGCCCGCGTACCGCAGCAGCCCACAGAGATGCCGAATGTACACGTCCAGCGCTATCCGCTTGAAGCTGATGTCGAAGCTGTCGTGGTGCGGATTCAGCCGGTCGGCGTAGTCGGCCCAGGTCTTTTCGTCCTCCTTCGCCAACCGCGCAAAGAGCGCTGCCGGCCGCTCCGGTTGCACCACACCGATACGTGACTTACCGGCCATGACGGTCCCTCCCGATTGGGGCGCCTCCGCCTGCGCCCAGGCCCCGATCGCCAGGTAACCCGTGGCGGCCAGAACGAAGCTCAAGACGCGACCCCGTCCGTCCATCTTGACCTCCCGCCGTGTGCCCGCAGCCGCGCGATCATCACGGCCTCCGCCTCTGGGCTCGTATCCCCCCTGTGTGCCTCCACTGGCTCCCGTCCCTATTCCACGCTCCCCGACGCCATCTCGTACTTCCCCTGCACGCCCTTGACCGAGATCGGCCCGCTCCCTTTCCGCCGGAAGTAGCTGCCGAACTGTGAGGCCAGCCGCGTCGCCTCCTCGGGGTGCTCGTCAATCAGGTTCTTGGTCTCCCGCGGATCGTCCAGCAAATGGTACAGCTCATCAGGCTCATCGCCGGGCCGCGAAATGTAGCTCCACGTCTCGTCGCGCATGCAGCGGTCGCCACCCTCCTTGAACCCGGTGATGATGGCCTCGTGGAAGTGCTCGGCATCCCCTTCGAGGACGCTACGGAAGCTCTTCCCGTGCATGGAGGAGATGTTGTTCCCCAGGCCCATGACGTCGAGAAGACTCGGTAACACGTCCTGAAACTGCACCAGTGCCTGGGTGCGCAGGCCGCCGTTCTTGCCCCCGGGCAGGCGAACCATAAACGGCACTCGCAGCAGTTCATTGTACATTCGGTCCGGGCCCTTGAGGAACTTCCCGTGGTCACACAACGGGTGGCCGTGGTCCGCGACGACGAAGATCACGCTGTCCTCGTAGTAGCCTTCGCTCTCCAGGGTCGCGAACAGCGGCCCGAGGCAGTGGTCCACGAACGAGGCCTCCCCCGCGTACAGGCCCTGGATCTGCTTGATCTCCTCCTCAGTCGCCCAATCCTTCGCCGGGCCGCCCATGGGCATGATCAGGCGCTTGCCCCGGTAGTTGGGGTCCGTGTACACGTTAAACCGCTTCGGCGGGTCCCAGGGCTCGTGCGGCTCGAAGTCATCCACCCAGAGAAACACGTTCTTGTGGCAGCGATTAGCCTTCAGCCATTCCACTGCCTCGGCCGTCACCTTGGCCGGGAACCAGTCTTCCTCGGTGGTGAAATCGTCCGTGTTCGCCAGAAACTGCTCGATGCGCGCGCGCCACATCGGCGGGTAGTTGTCGTTTACGTAGTCCTCGATCTTGCGCTTCGACGGCGAGGACACATAGCAGTCGTACTCCTGGCCGCGCACCCACCGATAGCAGTTGAAGCTGCGGTGGAAGTTCATCCCCGGCGCCCGGTAGTGGTAGCAATCCGAGATCAGCCCGCAGACGTAGTCCTCCCCCCGCAGGAAGTCGGCGACCGAGACGTCCTCCCGCGTCAGCGGCTGCCACGGGCGGAAAGACAGCGTGCGCTGACCCGTCATCAGACAGGTGCGCACCGGAATCGTCGGCAGACCGTCGGGGTACGCATTGTCGAACACGATCGCGCTCTCGGCGAACCGGTCCAGGTTCGGCGTCTTGCACGGTGGAATGTGAGCGAAGGGCCCCGTCCCCTGGTGGTAGACGCCAACATGGTCCTGTCGAAAGCTGTCCAGCATGATCACGATCAGATTCATCGGCTCAAAACCTCTCTTTCACCCGGAACCCTGGATTCTACACCGCGGAAGGTGCATCCCCGCGGTTCGCACCCCCGGCCAATACTGCCTTCCTCGGCCTGCACAGGGGACCTTCTTAACCCGACAGGGAGAACACTAGAAGCGGTTTCACACCTCTTGCAGGAGCGTCTTCAGGCGCGATTGTCGTTGGTGGGCAACGTCAAGAAGCCACTCCTAGCCGGCCCGGGCGACCCCCTCAATGACACCCAGCCACGCCTTGCCCCACTTGCTCAAATGGTAGGTCTCGCGGACCGCCTTCCGCTGGGCCGCTCCGACCTCCAGTCGCCGGGGCCACAGCGTGACCAGCGCGCGTGCCATAGCCGCCGCGGTCGGCTGACACTGCTTCGTGGGCAGGTCCGCCAGCCCGGCCACATTCGTGCTCAGCGTAGCCACGCCGCAGGCCATGGATTCCAGGGCGGCCAGCGAGGTCCCCTCGCCGCACAATGTCGGAATCAGCGTCAGCTCGGCGCCGGAGTACACCTGCGGCATCTCGGCCCACGGAATCGCCCCCAGGAAGACCACGCGGTCACTCAGCCCGCCTGCCCGCACCGCGTCCTCGCACTGCCGGCGATACTTGGGCTGCGAATCAGCGCCCACGACCACCAGCCGGGCCTCCCCGAGCTGATGGGCACACAGTGCAAAGGCTTCAATCGCCAGATGCACCCCGCGGCAGTAGTATAAGTTCCGCGGCACAACGATGGCCTGGAGGTTCGTCAGACGAGGATGAGGCTCCGTCCGGTCGAATCGCTCAATGTCCACCGCGTTGGGCACAAAGAAGCGGCCGGGAACAACCTCTGAGAAGGGCTCCGCGCCGGGGTGAACGTCCTCGCCCATCTCTCTGAGATAGAATGTATCGTTCGCGACCACTGCTCTGGCCTTGCGGTAGGCCCGACGCGCCAGGGAGCGCTTCAGCCGACTGCGCAGCGCCCCCGGACGGTCGTCCCAAAACACACCGTGAGACAGCAGGATCGTGGCCGGGTGCCACTCCACGAAGCGATGGTAGTGGGGGTAATGTACGATCAGCACGTCCTGGGCGGCAAGCTCCTGTCGGACGCGGCGCAAGCCGAAGGGCAGCGTCCAGAACTCCCCTTTGCTGCCGCACAGTCGCCTCCAGGGCGTATCCAGGAAGCGCACGTGCCTGTCGTCTGGCACATCCTGCCGGGGGCGCTGGTAAACGGTGACCTCGTGTCCCGCCTCCTCGCACGCCCGCCGGAGCAACTCGGCGTAAACGTCCGCACCCCCCGTAATCGGCTTATAGCTGTACGTGATCTGCGCGATTTGCACGCGGCGACCTGCCGTCCCGCCGGCAAACTCCGGTCCCCGCCAATTGGTTCCCGTCGCCGCTGAATCCTGCTCGGTTCGCGGTCATCTCTTGAGCTGGTATCTCTTGGCCACCTTCGCCGCCGCCTCCTGATTGACCGCTGCGGCAAACGGCTGCGACACATCGAAGCCCGGTGCCTCTCCCATCACATCGCCCAGTTTCTCCACCACGCTCTGCCCGAAGAACAGCGGCGGGTCCGTGCCCAGAAACTCCAGGGCTAGCAATGCTCCCGCCTCGGGATCCAGCTCCAGCGCCCGACAGACGGCCGCCGAGCGAGCCTCCGGTGTCGTCACTTGCCT
>JALGUG010000171.1 GCA_029820995.1 Candidatus Zipacnadia bacterium | reverse complement strand
CACCGCGCTGTTCCAACGGTGACCGGCGACACGCTGGGCCAGAGCCTAGAGCGCGCTCGCGTCCGTCGTCCGGAGGTCATCCGACCCGTGGAGGAGCCGCTATCCCCGGACGGCGGCCTCGCGGTCTTGAAGGGCAACCTCGCCCCCGAGGGAGCTATCATCAAGCGCAGTGCCGTGGCGCCCCGGATGCTAACTCACCGCGGGCCCGCGCGTTGCTTCGACTCGGAGGAAGAGGTCGCCGCAGCGTTGCGGCGAAGGGAAGTTAAGCCCGGCGACGTACTGGTCATCCGCTACGAGGGGCCCCGAGGCGGGCCGGGAATGCGGGAGCTGTCATTGCCCGCGGCCCGCCTGATCGGGCAGGGCCTGGGCGAGTCGGTGGCGATGATAACGGACGGCCGGTACTCGGGCGCCACGCGAGGCCCGTGCATCGGACACCTCTGCCCCGAGGCGGCCGACGGGGGCCCGATCGCCCTGGTGAAGAACGGGGATGAGATCGAGATTGATGTGCCCGGCAAGAGGCTGGCGCTGAACGTGTCGGCGACGGAGCTGGCGCGGCGTCGAAGCGAGTGGCAGCCGCCGGCAAAGGAGATACCGCCGGGCTTCTTGAGGCTCTACGCGAGGCTGGTCGGGCCGGCCTCGGAGGGCGCGCTGCTGGCGTGAGGCAACAGGGGACAGAGATGAACCGGGCGAAGGTGGTGTGCACAATCGGGCCGGCGAGCGACAAGCCGGAAGTGATCCGCGGTATGCTCGAGGCGGGGATGGACGTGGCGCGGCTCAACTTCTCGCACGGCGATCAGGCGGAGCATGGCCGGCGGATGGAGCTGCTGCGACGGGTGGCCGATCAGATGGGCTGCCATCTGGCCCTGATGCAGGACCTGCAGGGCCCCAAGATTCGCACGGGGCTGTTGGCGGGCGGCGGGAAGGTCGAGCTGCGGGCGGGCAAGGAGCTGACGATCACGACGGAAGAAGTGCCGGGCACCGCGGAACGGGTCTCGACGACATATGCGGCGCTCCCGGAGGACGTCAAGCCCGGCGACCGGATCCTGCTGGACGATGGGCTCATGGAGCTGAGGGTGAGAGCCGTGGCGGGCCGCGAGGTGCGGTGCGAAGTGGTGGTCGGCGGTCTCCTGGGCCAGCACAAGGGCATCAACCTGCCGGGCGTCCAAGTTAGCGCGCCGGCGCTGACCGACAAGGACCAAGATGATCTGGCCTTCGGAATTGCCCAAGGTGTTGACTACGTGGCGTTGAGCTTCGTGAGGCGCGCGGCAGATGTGGTACTGGCCCAGCAGACCATCGCCGAGGCCGGAGCCGAGATTCCGGTGGTGGCGAAGCTGGAAAAGCCGGAGGCGATGGCGGAGCTGGAGGCGATCGTGGAGACCGCGGACGCCGTGATGGTAGCACGCGGCGACCTCGGTGTGGAGACGGCGCCGGAGGAGGTTCCGATTCTGCAGAAGCGGATCATTCGCACCTGTCGGGAGAAGCGCAAGCCGGTCATCACGGCGACGGAGATGCTGGAGTCGATGAAGGACCGCGTGCGACCGACGCGCGCCGAGGCGTCGGATGTGGCCAATGCGATCTTCGACGGGACCGATGCCGTAATGCTGTCAGGCGAAACCGCGGTGGGTCAGTACCCCGTCGAGTCAGTGGCGATGATGGTGAAGATCGCGAGCGCGGCGGAGGACCAGATGCTGGAGGCTAAGGAGCACTTGTGGACCGAGCCCGCGGCACCGGGCGCCGTGCTGTCGGTCGCGGATGCCATTGCGCGGGCCGCGGCCGAGATGGCCGAGGACGTCGGTGCCCGGCTGATCATCGGCTTCACGCACTCGGGCTCGACGGCTCGGCTGCTGAGCAAGTGTCATCCGCGAATGGAAATCATCGCGGCGACCCCGCTGCCGGCCACCGCCCGGCGGTGCAATCTGTACTGGGGCGTGAGCCCGCTGCTGATCGAGGAGGCCCACAGCACGGACGAGATGGTCGCCAACGTGGACCGGCACGTGCAGGCGGCAGGCCTGGCCCGGCGCGATGAGCCGACGATCATCGTCGCCGGGACGCCGGTCGGCGTCCGGGGCACGACTAACCTGATCAAGGTGCACCGCGTCGGCCAGACGGCGGCGGACGGAGGAGCCTAGCGCTGTGGCGATAGGCCCGGAGACGGTGGAGGAGTACCTCGACGCTATGGATTGGCAGTACCGGCGCGCCGAGGGCCTGGAGGGCGTCTGGCTGACGCGCGTCGGCACTGAGGCCCTGGGCCTGGACCTCCAAATCAGGCTCAACCCTCACTGGCTGATGATCGTCGGCATCTACCTGCGGGCCGAACAGGTGCCGGAGAGCCGGCGGGAGGCGCTGCGAGCGCTCTTGCTGGAGCTGAACCACCGCTTCCCGTTGGTGAAGTTCGGTTTGGACGAGGATGGCGATGTGCGCATTTCGACGGAACTGCCCGCCGCGGATGTCTCGGCGACGCAGTTCCGCACGGCACTGCAAATGACAACGCTGGTTGGACTGCAGTGCTACCGAGAGTGCCTGGATGTGATTATGAAGGAGGGTCCGCAATGAAGGCAGTTGGCGCAACGATAGCTGTAGTGATCCTGCTGACGTCGCCGAGTGTCCGGGGGCAAGGCAATCCAGTGACAAACGGGGGCTTCGAGCAATTGGGCCCGGACGGCTTTGCCGCGGACTGGGAGCGTGTAGGGGGCGTGACGAACGGCGAGGTCGCCGTCGTGGACGAGGGCCACAGGGGCCGCCGGGCGCTGCGACTGCGGCGGGATGCCCCCGAAGGCATACTGGGGCTCAACCGGCAGTGGAAGCAAGACTCGGGCGAGCAGGGGACAATGCTGTCCCAGCTCAAGGGCGGGATCAGGTTCTGGTACAAGCTCATCTCCAGCGACGACTGCAGCTTCGAATTCTACGTCATTCCGATGAATGCGGACCCGGTCGAGAGGACAGGCTCGCAGCGGGCGCGGCTCACGCTGCCGCCGGAGCACGTGGGCGACGGGCAGTGGCATCAGGGCGCCGTGAAGTACGACTTCACCGACAACCCCAAGGTGAAGTGGGTACACATCTCGCCGCGCCTGCGGGGCGGCAGGGGGGAGATGCTGCTCGACGACATCGAGTACGTCGAGAGCATCGGGCCATACCTGGGCTTGCGCGACCTGGAGATCGCCGAGTCAGAGAAGCAGCCAGGCAAGCGGGCGACGATCACGCTCAAGTTCAAGAATACCGGCGACCAGCCGCTGTCCGGCGGCCAGGCGCGCCTGGAGGCGCCTCCGGGACTGCGGCTGGACGGAGCTGCCGAGCAACCTCTGCCGGCGACTGCGCCCGACGCCGAAGGGCAAGTGCAGTGGACGCTCGTCGGTGCGCGGACCAAGCCGTGCACGGTGTTGGTGGCGGCGAAGGGGCCGCAGAATGAGGTCACGAGGCGACTGGAGCTCAAGCCGGAGCTGCAGGTCACACAATTGCGGCCGCGGACCTTCGCTCTGTACACGGGCGAGACCACGGACCTCGAGCTGGTGCTGGAGAACACCGGCCATGTGATCGTCACCAACGTCTCGGCCGCGGTCAAGCTGCCGCCCCAGGTGGAACTGGTGGAGGGCTCGCCCGCGGCCGGGCTGTCCGCGCTCGAGCCGGGACGCGAGCGGGTGATCAAGTGGCCGATCAAGGCGGTGGCCAGCTCCCTGAGCGCGCGCATCGGGGCGCTGGTGCACACCGGCAACGCCGGAACGGGAACGGCGCACACCCGGCTGGTGATCACGGTTTCGCCGCAGGATGAGCGGTACAAGTTTTATCGCAATCCCAACCGGACGACCCAGCGGATGCAGGTGGCCCAACTGGCCAACGACCGCGTGCGCGTCTTGTTCCCGCCCAGCACGCACGGCTACGGCTTCGGCGTGCTCGACGCCAAGGTGGGCGGCAAGTGGCGGACGCTGGCGGTGCTGCCGCATTTGACCAAGTTCGTCTATCTCGACCGCCGAACGGGGCGTCAGGAGCACATCTTCGCCCCGCGCTCATTCACGCCCGGCCAGGTCGGCGAGCGCAAGCAGATGCAGTTCCAGGAGCAGTGGACCGACCCGGCCGGCGGCGTGTGGCTGGTGACCTGTGCCTTTGCCGTCACGCCCGACGGCGACTTCATCGAGGCCCAGTACGAGCTCTCGTGCGACAGAGCTCGCAATCTATTGTTGTTCGAGGGCCCGATGGTGTATGCGGGCGAGCGGGCCTTCGGGCGGACGAAGCAGAACGCGATCTTTCCCGGGCTGGAATGGCTCGAAGACGGCGAGGTGTCGTCCAGCGCCCTGGACATCGCGCCCGATCATCCGCACCGGATTCGCTATGTGCCTCATCCAAATATGGTGACGATTCCGGCCATGGGCGTGAAGGCCAAGGAGGGCGTGGTCGGCCTGCTCTGGGATGCGCGACAAGTCTGGGACGGGCAGCACGACCGGCCTGCGGCCGTGTTCGCCTCGCCGGACTACTTCGAGGGCTACAACTCCCACTTGATGGGCCTGTTCCTGCCCTCGGTGCCGGACTGGGTCGAGGTCAATGGCCGCGAGGCCGCCACGCCCTATCCGCTGAAGGCCGGCAAGAAGCTGACGCTGCGGGCGCAGATTGTACTGTCGGCCGAGGCGGACGACTCGCTGGCGGCGATGGACCGCTGGTTCAAACTGTACGGGGTGCCAAAGCCGATGCCCATCCCGCACGGAAGCTGGGCGGAGGAGATCAAGTTCAGCGCGCAGGCATACATGAGCTCGCTATGGGATGAAGAGGAGCGGATGTGGTGGACTTCCAAGGGCGGGAACCCGCTGATGGCGAAGCTGGCGCGCCCGGTGGCCTATTGCTACGAGCTGTTCAAGGCGGCGCAAGTGGTGGACGACGAGAAGCTGGATGCGGCGTATCGGGCGCGAGCCCAAGAGGTGCTGCAGCTCATCGGCAAGGAGGTCAAGCCGAGCGGCCCCGACCTGGGCTTCGACTTCGCCGGTCCCGTCGGACCCTTGACCGGACTCGGCGCCAGAGCAGCGGCCCAAATGCGCGGGCAGCGGGAGGACGGGTCGTGGCGCTTCGACGCGCTAACTCCTCGCCACGGGGTGTTCGAAGGCAAGGACTACCGCGAGCTGGGCCCGCACAATGCGGCCGAGGTGGGCACCTGCGCTCGAACGGCGTACGAGGTGCTGCGCTACGCACGGATGACGGGGGACCCGGCCGCGTACGCCGCAGGGCGCAAGGCGCTGAAGTTTATGCAGCGCTTCCACGTGCCGCGGGCGGCCCAGGTGTGGGAGGTGCCGGTACACACTCCCGACATTCTGGCGGCGGCTGATGCCGTGGACGCGTACCTGGAGGCCTACCAGATCGAGCGGCGACCGGAGGACCTCCAGGCGGCCATCTACTGGGGCCGGGCCGGGCTGCCTTTTCTGTACATGTGGAACACAGACGAGTTCCCGTTCATGCGCTATGCCTCCATTCCGGTGTTCGGGGCGACCTGGTTTCGGGGGAGCTGGTTCGGGCGGCCCGTGCAGTGGAACGGACTGCGGCACGCCTACGCGGTGTTGAAGCTGGCCGACTACGATCGGAGCTTCCCCTGGAAACGAGTGGCGCAGGGGATCACCATAAGCTGCATGTACCAACAGGAGCAAGAGGGGGAGAATGTGGCGCTCTGGCCGGACAACATCAGCGCCATTGATGCCAAGAAGTGCGCCTGGATCTTCGCGCCGGCCGGGATTAACAGGGTCACGTACCGCCTGATGGGCCGCGACCTAGAGCCCCAGACAGTGATCCTGGGCGAGGGGAAGGAGCGGGTCCACGTCAACTCCGGAGGCGACCTGTCCGACGCAGCGTGGGACGGACGGGAGCTGAAGTTCACGGTCAGCTATCCGCGCAACGAGAGCGGGTTCACGCTCATCGCAGGGCTGAGCCGGCCGGAGGAGGTGCTGCTCAACGGGAAGCCGCTGGCGGAGAACGAGGACCTGGAGCAGCAGGCGGCGCACGGCTGGCGGTACGACGAGGCGACGGGCTTCGGGGTCGTGCGCCTTGCGGCGGACGGCAAGTGGGACGTGGTCTGGCGGGGCGCCAAGCCCTATCGTGTGTCACTGATCCCGAAGGTGGCCCGGCAGATCGCCTTCGAGTTCGAAACGACGACCGAGGGCTGGATGGCCGCGCACGACCTGCAGGCGCTGCGCGTCAAGGACGGCGTGCTGACGACGCGGACCACCGGCGGCGACCCGTACATGGTTCGTGCGACCGTGGACGTGGCGGGCGATGATGTCCCGGCAATCGTGATCCGCATGCGCGTGACGGACGGGAACACGGGCCAGTTCTACTGGACGACCGAGAGCTCGCCGACCTTCGCGGAGGACAAGACGAAGCGGTTTGAGACCAACACCGACGGAGACTGGCACGAGTACCGCGTCGAGCTGGCCGGTGACAAAATGTGGAGCGGGCAAAGGATCACGGCAATCCGGCTGGACCCCACGAACGGCGGCACCGGGGCTGAGGTGGGCGTTGACTGGATCAGAGCAGCGAAGTAACTGACACGTCCCGTTGTACAACCGGCGCCGGCCCTATGACCTCAACGGCCAAAGGCAATCGCGGTCCACGAGGGCCGCGAAACCATTGGCAACGCCTTTTCGGTTTTTCGAAAAACCGAAAAGGCAGCCCTCGTAGAAGGCCTGCACCGGCACGCGCTGCCGCTGGAAGCCCACCTTCTCGTGCCGGCCGTGGGCTCGCTTCTTGCACGCGAAGCCGTGAACGTTCACCTCCCCCATGCACTTGCTGAACTTGCCGGCACACAGGAAACGGTTGCTGCACCACTACTATGAAGATATTGCTATAAAGATGTTTGACAGCAATGCTATACGGGTATACTAAGGGCGAAACCAATCAGTGAGAGGGGTGCTGGTTGTGGCCCCAAGAGGGAGGTGCGAAGTATGAGTCTGGTACGATGGAATCCTCGCAGGGAGTTGGCGACCTTGTCCGGGCAGATGGATCGGCTGTTCGACGAGTTCTTCGGCCGTCCCTTTGGGATGCTGTCCTGGCCCCGTCAGATGGCTGCTTGGGCCGGCGTAATGCCCCGAGTGGACGTCTACGAGACCGACAGCGAGATCGTGGCGAAGGCTGAGTTGCCGGGCGTGAAGAAGGAAGATGTGGAGGTCACCGTAGACGAGGGCGCTCTGATCCTGAAGGGCGAGACGAAGCACGACGAAGAGGTTAAGGAAGAGGACTACTATCGCTGCGAGCGTTCCTACGGGGCTTTCGAGCGCACTGTGCCACTTCCGGCCGAGGTCAAGGCCGAAGAGGTGAAGGCGAAGTTCGCCGACGGCGTGCTGGAGATCCGGATGCCCAAGGTCCAAGAGACGAAGCCGAAGGGCACGAAGGTCAAGATCGAATAGCGGCAGAGTAAACCGCAGAAGCATCAGGAAGGAAGCAGGGCGCCGCGCTACGGTTCGCGCGGCGCTCCGGCTTTTTTGCGGGGAGGCATGCGGATGACGTCTTTGCGGTCAAGACCCATCCGGCGGAGTAGCTCACCGAATTGTTGTTCGGCCTGCTGCTCCCCCTCGTCTCCTAGATCGAACTTCCGGGCCAGGCGGTGAAACAGGGCCCTACGAAAGCGCGACAGCCGGGCCTGGTCACTTTGCAGCTCCTCGATCTTGCGGCGAAAATCATCTTCCCGAACCCGGTACTTCGCGAAGATCTGCACCATTTCGGCAGCGAACCCGTCGGGATCATGGTCCCGGATCAGGTAGCGCCGGTAGCTGGTGATCGTATCAGTGCTGATGTCCACCATCAGGCTGTCGGTCAGCTCGGCGGCTTCCTCCGGCGGGACCTCGGGCCAGTCTTCCGCGATCTCACGTTCGAGCAGCTCCCGGCGCCGCACGTCCTTGTCAGCCGGGGGTTCGGGCGGGGCTTCCGGAGCGGCGTCCGACGTCTCGTCCGGCGTTGTCGAGTCGGCAGGCGGGGGGGCGACCTCGGGGCCTGCCGCGCCGGTGTCGGGCGGCGGGGCTTCGAGCTCCTCGTACGGATCAAAGGGAGGCAGAGGCGGAGGCTCGGGCTGGGGGTTGTGAGCCGTGAGGGCAACAACGGCCGATCCCAGCAGGGCCAAGATTACGATGAGCAGCGCGAGATAGGTCTTCTTCATGGCAGATCCAGTCCCGAACGAGGCGTTGAGAGCCGGCCAAGAGCATGGTTCAGGTTTTGAGGACGTAGACCGGGACGAGTTTGGCTGCAATCTCGCCTAGACCCAACTCGACGGTTCGCAGCACTACCCGCCGGCCCCGGTATTCGTGCGGCACGTCGCGCATATCGGTGAGAATCTGCCTACCGCGGTCGTTGACCGTGTCCACCTCGAAGTAGCGTTCCTCGCCCGCTTCGATCACCCGCGTGACGTGCAGCAAGTCGGGCATGACGTAGCCCGCGCCGTGCGGCAGGACGTTGGCCGTCTGCAGCCGGTCGAGCACGCCGAGGCGCTCGGCCCGGCGACGAAACCCGAGGACTTCGATCTCTTCGGGGCTCAGATTGGGCCGCCCGCGGAACAAGTACGCCGGCAGATCGGCGCGGAGCATCAGTGGGTACAGCTTGTCGCCCGACGGGTCCACGTCGTGCGTGCCGAGGAGGACCTCGTTCTTGTTGAGCAGTCCCTGGTGAATCTCGTTAGCAATAAGCTCGAAGTCGCCGAATAGCCGGCGGGCTGCTTCACGGCGACGACGCTTACTGAAGTCCATCGCCCGACGAAAGAACGCTTCGTACTCCTCGGCCTGGTCCTCCAACAGCACGTGAAGCCTGCCGAAGGGGGTGTCGAAGATCCGGGCCCGCTCCGTCAGGGCCTGGCTGGCATCCCAGTACATGCCCGGCCCCAGGGGGCTCTCGCCGCGCAATTCAGGGGCGGAGGCGTGCAGCACGAAGGCGTATCGCGGCAACGACAGGCCCGCGGCCACGGGGCTGACGGTGAACACGTCAATGAAGTGGTTTCCCTTGGCGAAATCCCACTGCGTGGGAATGTCGTCAATGCGCACGTCACTGGTCTTGAGCTGGTGCAGACGCTCAATCAGCCGCTCCAGGGGCGGCAGCTCGTCCATGCCGCCCACGAACATGCCGCAGGCGTTGGGCTTGAGGTCCAGCACGGTGAACGGGCGGGTGCCGTCGCCCCAACTGACCTTGCCCCCGTAGCCGAAGCCGCTGCGCCAGCGCTGACTGTTGCGGGTGATGGTCATGTCCGGGGTCGAGATGAAGGTGGCGTCGGGCGGCAGGCCGAGCTGGTCCTGGACGCAGTGGATCTTGGCGAGCCCGTAAACCATGTTGGCCATGCACAGGCGAGTGCCGCTATCGGCCGGCCCCATGGAGAAGATATGATCGCGCGCTCGGTTGAGCAGCGCTTCGCGCGAGAGGCCGGCCAGCTCTGTTCCGGTCTGACCACGAGACTGCATAGCTCTATTGTCCTCGAAATGCGCGCCGAGTCAAGGTAGGCCCGCTCGGGCCCGTGGGAGGGTTTCGCGGTCCGAGGGCTTCAGGACGCGCGTAGTCGCAGTTGTCCGCAGGCGGCGTCAATGCCGCGCCCCTTGGTGAACCGCACCGTGGTCTCGATGCCGGCCTGCCGCAGCACGGCGCCGAAGGCACGCACGCGAGCGCGAGAGGGAGTGTGGAAGTCGGCCTGGGCCACGGGGTTATAGGGGATCAGGTTCACGTGACACGTCAGTCCGCGCAGCAGGCGCACCAGCCGGCGCGCATCGGCGTCGGTATCGTTGAGACCGGCCAACAGGACATAGGCGAAGGTCACGCGGCGGCCGGAGGCCCGGACGTACGCGCGGCAGGCCGCGATAATCTCGGCGAGGGAGTATCGCGCGGCTCCCGGCATCAGACGGGCGCGCAGTTGGTCATCGGTCGCGTTGAGCGAGACGGCCAGGTGGGTGCGGAGACGCTCATCGCCGAAGCGCCGCAGGGCCGGGACGACCCCGGAGGTTGAGACGGTCATCCGGGCGGGGCTCAGGGCCAGCCCGCGGGCGTCGGACAGGCGGCGCAGGGCCGTCAGCAGAGCATCGTAGTTGTGGAAGGGCTCTCCGATTCCCATAAAGACGATGCTCTTGAGGTCGGCAACGCCGAGCGCGAATAGTTGGCCGACGATCTCGCCGGCAGTGAGGTTGCGCTCCAGGCCCCGGGCCCCCGAAGCGCAGAACACGCAGCCCACGGCACAGCCGACCTGCGTCGAGAGACACGCGGCGTAGCCTTCCTCCGAGGCCAGCTTCGCCGCCTCGACGCGGCCGCCGCGCTCGAGCTCGAG
>JALGUG010000170.1 GCA_029820995.1 Candidatus Zipacnadia bacterium | reverse complement strand
TGAACCGGATGCCCAAAAGTAAGCATGTCCCGCAGCGAACTTGCATCGCCTGCCGACGGCAGTCGAGCAAGGCCGACTTCCTGCGCGTCGCGCGCACTCCCGCGGGTGAGATCATTGCTCCCGCCGACCCGAAGACGCCCGGCCGCGGGGCCTATCTGTGTCGCTCCGGCGCCTGCGTCGAGCGGGCACTCAAGCAGGGCGCCTTGGAACGAGCGCTCAAAACGCCGATTGACCAGACTGTCGCCGCCTCATTACGAGCCTTGGTTAGCGCGACCAGCGACGCGAACGACGACTGAGCGGCCTGACCGCTCCGGTGGCAAAGGAGCAAGACGAGATAGAGGGGATTGGACCAGACCGCACTGCGGCCATGGTCACGGAGGTGTTGTGCGTTTGGGTAAAATCAGAGTGTACTCGCTGGCGAAGGACTTAGGCATTGACAGCCGCCTGCTGCTCCCGGTCCTGGCGGGATTGGGAGTGAAGGTGTCCTCTCACGCCAGTTCTATCGACGAAGAAGTTGCCGAGAAGGTCCGGCTCGTAGTTCAACAGGCCCAGAAGCAGCGCCAGACCGCGGCGAAGGCCGTTACGGCCCCGGCTACTGCAACTGCTGAAGCGCCGGCCGCCGAGGCCACGCCGGAGGCCGCCGAGCCTTCGGAGCGCGAACGTGAGCTCTCTCCCGAAGAAATCGCTCTCGCTGCAGTGGGCGGCCCCGAATTGCTCACAACTGGCGCGCCGCCCAAAGGGAAGCGCGCTAAAGATGAGCCCGAGGCCGAGCCTGAGGAACTGCCCGAAGAAGAGCCGGAGGTGCTGGGCGAACCCGAGCCCGTGTTGGTCGTGGAGGAACCAACGGTTGAGGCCGAGGCAGTGCCCGCCGAGCAGGAGGTCGAGGAGGTCAAGCCGCCCACGCGGCTGCGCGCTCAACATGGAGACCGCCCACCTCACGCCATTGACGTGCCGCCGGTGGTCACTGTCATGGGGCATGTTGATCATGGCAAGACAACCCTCTTGGATGCTATTCGGGACACCAACGTTACCTCCACTGAGTCCGGCGGCATCACTCAGCACATCGGCGCCTCCGAGATTATCTACAACTCACATCCCATCGTCTTTCTCGACACGCCGGGGCATGAGGCCTTCACCGCAATGCGCGCGCGCGGCGCCTCCGTCACCGACCTCGCCGTCCTGGTCGTCGCCGCCGACGATGGCGTGATGCCTCAAACCATCGAGGCCATCAACCATGCCACGGCGGCCGAGGTCCCCATTATTGTCGCCATCACCAAAACGGATCTGCCCGAAGCCAACCCGGACCGCGTGAAGCAGCAGCTAGCCGAACGCAATCTAGTCCCCGAAGAGTGGGGCGGCGACACGATCATGGTCAACGTCTCCTCGGTCACCCGAGAAGGCCTGGACAATCTACTGGAAATGATTCTCCTCGTCGCGGAGGTCCAGGAGCTCTGGGCCGACCCTGATGCCGATCTGGCCGGAGTCGTCGTCGAGTCTAAGCTCGATTCCTCGCGTGGGCCGCTCGCTACTGTCCTGGTTCGCAACGGCAAGCTGTCCGTCGGCGATCCCGTCGTCTGCGGCATCGCCTGCGGACGGGTCCGTCAGATGATTGACTCCCATGGCGAAAAGGTACAGTGCGCCATGCCGGGCGTGCCGGTCGAGGTCGTCGGCCTGTCGAACGTTCCCGATGCCGGTGATCTCGTGGAAAAACCCAAGAGCTTGAAACAGGCACGCGCAATCTGCGCCGAGCGTCAGGCCGCGCTCCGCGAGCGACGGCAAGCCGTTACGGACCAAGTGACGCTCGAGCAGCTCTTCGACCAGATGCAGCAGGTGCCGGCCAGAGAGTTAAACCTGGTCCTCAAGGGTGACGTCTGGGGATCGGTCGAGGCTCTCGCTCAGTCACTCGAGGGCCTGAACCAGCACTACGAAGATGTGCAGTTGAACGTGCTCCACAGCGGCGTGGGCCCGATCAACGATAGCGATGTCCTTCTCGCTCGCGCCTCCAACGCTGTCGTCGTCGGCTTCCATGTGGGCATTGACGAGGCCGCCGCCCGCGGCGCCGAGGAGGCCGGCGTGGACGTCCGCACCTATGACGTGATCTACCATGCCGTGAACGACATCAGTGCCGCCATGGCCGGCTTGCTGGAGCCCGAACAGCGGGAGCGAGCCATCGGCCAGGCCGAGGTGCGAGCGCTGTTCCGAGCCTCGCGCGTGGGCGTGATCGCCGGTTGCTTCGTGACCGAAGGTGTCCTGCAACGCGGCGCTCAACTGCGCGTCCGACGCGGCGACGAAGTCATCTACACCGGCGTCCTCAGCTCACTGCGACGCTTCCAGGACGACGTCACCGAGGTGGAAGCCGGCTTCGAGTGCGGTGTGTCGCTGCAGGACTTCGATGACTTCCAGGAAGGGGATACCCTTGAGGCCTTCGTCATCGAGGAAGTCCGCCGCCAGCCAGTCACCACTCAGACCGCGGCACGGTCCACAGGTCAGTGACCCCCCATGGTCGTGGGCACACTCCGCGTCGAGCTCTTCATCTCCGACGGCGTCTCGCTCAAAGATAAGCGCCGCGTGGTCAAGAGCCTCCTGGACCGCCTGCAACATCGGTTCAACGTCTCCGCCTCTGAGGTAGACCGACAAGACAGCAAAACCCACGCCGTCCTGGGCCTCGCCTGCATCGCCAATGAAACCGGACACGTGGACCGTGTGCTGCAGGCGGCTCTCAGACTGATCGAGGGCGAGCCACGAGCGGTCGTTGAGCATTCTGAACTTGAATTGTGTTGAAGCCCGTGTGTCCAGACTGCGCCGGGCTAAACTGCGCGCGGAGAAAGTCCATGCCCTCTCAGCGCCGGGAGCAGATCCAACGCCTGCTGCAGCGTGAGATTGCCGATATCCTCCGCACCGAGATTGATGACCCACTCGTGGGCTTCGTCACGGTTACAGGCGTCTCTGTCTCGTCCGACCTCAATCACGCCCGCGTGTACGTCAGCACCCTCGGCGACGAAGCGCGTCACCAGGAGTGCATGCTCGGCCTTAGCCGTGCGGCCAAGTTCGTCCGCGCCCAACTCGCACATCGCATCCGGCTCCGCTTCACACCGACAATCCGATTCGAATACGATGACACACCCGAGCGTGCCCAGCGTATTGACGAGCTCTTGCAAGACGTCATCGCTGACCTCCCACCGGACGACCATGAGAGCGACACTGACGAAGCTGGCCCAGACGATTGAGGCCCAACATTCCATTCTGACCGTCGGCCACGAGCAGCCCGATGGTGACGTCATCGGCTCCATGCTGGCCCTCAAGCTTGCCCTGGAGCCCCGAGGGCATGAACTCGTCTGTGCCTCCCCCACCCCAGTCCCCGAGCAATACCGGTTCCTGCCGCACGCCGACACCATCGTCTCGCAGGTCCCGCCTCGCCCCTTCGACCTCGGACTACTGCTTGATTGCACGGATCGCGCTCGGGCCGGAGCACTGAGTAGCGCTCTCCATCGGGCGCACAAGCTCGTCAGCATTGACCACCACGCCCACTCCGAGCGCGTCAGTGACTTGGACCTGCGCGATCCCGAAGCCAGCGCCACCGCGGTCCTGATCTACCTTCTGTTGGAGCAACTCCAGATAGCCCTCACACCGGATATCGCTACGTGCCTGTATTGCGCCATCGGGACCGATACCGGCTTCTTTCGGTTTGCCAACACCAACGCCCAAGCTCTCGAGATCTGCGCGCGCCTCGTCGCGGCGGGTGCCCGGCCGGACCGCATTGCCGAGCTCTCGTACCAGCGCAAACCGCTCAGCGCCTTTCGGCTCCTCGGTCGCGCTCTCGCCCACACGACCATCGAGCTCGACGGCCGTGTCGCCGTCGCTGCGTTGGACACCGACGACTACCGCGAAGCTGGGGCACTCCCCGAGCAGACCGAGGGCATCATTGACCAAATCAAGATGGTGGACGGCGCTCTGGTGGCCGTGCTGCTCAAACGCGAGCAGCCTGGCCTCGTTCGCGTCAGCCTCCGTTCCAAGCCGCCAGTGGACGTTGCCGCCATTGCCCGCCAATTCGGCGGCGGCGGCCACCCTCGCGCGGCGGGCTGCGATCTTTGCCTCAGCCTCCCGGAGGCCCGGTCCACCGTCCTCCGGACTCTGGAGCAGCACTTGGCCGGCTGACCAGGAGCGCCCAGTGCCCGGACAGGCACCGGGCCTGTCGCGATTTAGAGTCGGCATCTCGCTTCCCGGCGGTCCTGTCTGTCATGCCCGACGGTGTCTTGAACCTCCTCAAACCTCCCGGCATGACCTCCCACGACCTGGTGGCCCACGTCCGCGGCCTGCTCCCCGGCACCAAAGTCGGGCACACCGGTACGCTCGACCCGACCGCTGCCGGCGTCCTCGTCTTGTGCCTCGGACGGGCAACCCGGCTGGCCCAGTACATCTCCGCTGCCGACAAGGTCTATCGGGCCGAGGTGCAACTGGGGGTCACTACCGACACGCAAGATGCCGAGGGCGAAGTCTTGGCGCGCCGCCCCTATACCGCGGTCTCAGCGGAGCAGATTGCCGATGTCCTGAGCTCTCTGCAGGGCGAATTCGTTGCACCACCCCCCATGTACTCGGCCGTCCGTCTTGGCGGCCGGCGTCTCTACGAGCTGGCCCGTGAGGGCCGCACCATGGCTCGAGCGCCGCGCTCCGTGCAACTGTACCGTTGCCAATTGCTGCGCTATCAACCGACGACCGGTCGAGTGCTCCTGGAGCTCAAGTGCTCCAAGGGAACCTATGTCCGCTCCGTGGCCGACGAGATCGGCCGGCGTCTCGGCTGCGGTGCTCACCTGCATTTCTTGCTGCGCACCCGCAGCGGAGCTCACCACCTGCGCGACAGCGTTCCCTTGGAGGCACTGGGGCCGCACGGCGAGTGCCTGAGCTCGCACCTGCAGCCCCCCGCGGCCGCGGTTGCCCATCTGCCGCTCATAGCGGTCGGCGCGGCAGCGAGGAACCGTCTCCGGCACGGCACAGCCGTCGTGCTTGCTAGTGCCGATCCGCCCCCCGCGCCCCTGGTGCGAGTCTGCGACGAGGCCGAGCGCCTCCTGTGTGTCGTTAAGGCCTCATCCGACCGCGATGGAATCAGATTACAGCCGGTCTGTGTCATTGGCTAAGCCATGAAAGTTATCCGCGGTCTGTTCAGCCCCGAAGTCGGCCCGGCGCCGCGAGCCGTGACGGACGGCGCCATGGACGGGGTCCACCTCGGCCACCAAGCCCTGCTGCGTCGCACTGTGGAGGTCGCCGGCCAGATAGGTGCTACCCCCACGCTGATGACCTATGAGCCGCTCCCGGCCGAACTCCTCGGCCGCCCGGGACCACGCCGCCGGCTGACCTTGCTTCCCGAGAAGCTCACCCTCTGTGAGCGCCTGGGCCTCGCCGAGTGCATCATCGCCGAGTTCACCGACGACTTCGCCGCCCTGACGCCCGAGCAGTTCCTGGCCGGCATTCTACGGGACCACCTCCACGCCTCCGCCGTTGTCGTCGGCGAGGGGCACACCTTTGGCGCCGGCGGCCGGGCCGGGCTGGGCGTGCTTCAGGAAATCTGCGGCCGCTTGGGAATGTCAGTCGTTGCCATTCCGCCCCTCGTACTCGCGGGCGTTCGCATTAGCAGCACTCTCATTCGGGCCCGTCTGCGCGCGGGCCGAGTCGCCTGTGTGCGTGAGTTGCTCGGGCGCGACTACCACGCCGCGGGCCCTGTCGTTGCTGGAGCCGGCCGAGGCCGCGCCCTGGGATTCCCGACTGCCAATCTCCAGATCCCCGACCTAAAGCTCTTGCCCGCCGACGGAGTCTACGCCTGCCGGGCCGTCATCGCACCCGAACCCCTACCCGACGATGGCGCCCCAAACCTGCCGGCAGCCGTGAACATTGGCCGCTGCCCCACCTTCGGCCAGAACCGGCGCACCGTCGAAGCGCACCTGGCGGACTTCGATGACGACCTGACGGGCAAGATCGTTCACTTGTTCTTCCTCGACCGGATCCGCGACGAGCAGGCCTTCTCCACTGTAGGAGAGCTGGCACGCCAGGTCGAGCAAGATGTCCAAGCGGTGCGCGAGATCGTTGCCCAGGCTTCAACCTGACAAATCCGCCCCCAGGCGGCAAGGATGCGGCCCGTTCATGCCGAAGACTTCTTTGGGCTCAGCACTCTAATGAGGAGCCACGACCGTGGAGCACACAGAGCCTCAACGTTGCCCTGTCTGTGACACCCCAATCCTGCACTTTGAGGGCGCGGTCCGCTGCAGCAAGTGCGGTGTGCGGTGCCACGAAAACTGCTGGGAGCGGATCGGTCACTGCCCCACCGCCGACTGTTCCGGCGAGCCGATCACCGAGGAGCCGCTCAAGACCCCCACCCCCTCTGCCACCTTCGAGATGCCTCCGCTGCCCCCCGGCACGCCTTCTACTTCGCCTGACACGTCGAAGCCCCCCGTAGCCGTACCGCCGCCCAGCATCCCGCCACCGCCCATACCCGTCCCACCTACACTCACCCAGCCACCGGGCCCCGAGCCCGGCCCGCCCCCAACTCCGGTCCCGACACCACCGGCACCACCCGCCACACCTCCCCCGACAGCGCCACCGACGCCCACACCCGGAGCAGCCCAGCCCACCTCCACACCCGGCATCTGCCCGCGCTGTGGCTACGTCATGTCTCCCTTCGACGTGGAGTGCCCCCGCTGCAAGCGTATGGCCCAGGGGGCCGCGGGCCTGCCAACTGTTCAGCCTCCCGTTCCTGGGGCGCCCCCTCCTCCTCCGCCCACCAGCGGCTACTCCACGGTCCCTCCGCCCCCGCCGACGATGTACAGCGGATCGGGAGCCGTTCCTCCCCCACCGGGCGCGCCGGTGGCGCCTCAAGTCGTAACCGATGTCGTCCCCGAGCAGATCAAAGGCTGGAACTGGGCCGCCTTCTCGCTGACGCTCTTTTGGACCGGAGCCATGAACATGTGGGGCTGGTTCTCCGCCTGCCTCGCACTCATCTTGATCGGCTGGTGTCCCTATATCGGCCTCCTTACGGGCCTCGCCCAGCTTGGGATCGCCGTATATCTGGGCATGGAGGGCAACAAGCTCGCTTGGCAGAGTCGCAGCTTCGCCGGCGTTCGCGAGTTCCTCCAGGTGCAGCGCGCCTGGCGTCCCTGGGGAATCGGCTTCTTCGTCTTGTGGTGTCTCTTGGTCGTCCTGGCCCTGGTCGGCTTCGTCCTGATGATGGCGGGCGACCTAGATTTGCCAAGCGGCGGCACTTGAGGGATCAGCTAGCAGCGCCGGCGGCGCGCCACAGCCGAGGCAGCGGTTCACGTGGTCCGCACAGCCTTGTGGGCGGACCTGTAGGTCCGCCCACTGCGTTAACCGGCTGCGCTCACTGAGTCGGAGGAGGCTGCGGCGGCGGCATCGGTGGGCTTGGCGGCACCTGCGGAGCCGGCGGCGCAATGATCTGCGGCGCTTCGGGCGGTACCGGCCCGGGCTGATATACGGGGGCCGCCGGCGCAACAGCTTCTGCGTACGGGGCCGCGGGTTGAGGCGGCTCGATCGGCGTCCCTGAGAAGTCCGGCGGCGTCTCCGGCACCGGTTTGCCCTTCCCCCTAGTCGCGAACATGTAGAAGCCGACGAGCAGGAACGCCCCGGCCAGCACGGCGACCTTGGTGTACTCCGGCGCCAGAGCCGCAATCCCGAAAAAGCCCAGGAACGCCACCAGAGATAGCAGGACATACTTCAACGCAAAGGCCAGGCCCATCACCGAGGCTATGTAGCCCATGATCATCACGGTCACTGCCGCCAGTGCCAGAAAGTACGCGGTGTCGGCCGGAATCAGCTCCGACAGAAAGAGCACCGCCGGGTAAAACAGGAAGAAGCACACTGCGACAGCCACGTGCTGGGCCGCGCGCATCGTCACGCCGCGCAGGGACGTAATCAGCCACAGCCACCCGGCGAAGGCAATCGTGAAGACCACGGCCAGCCACGGCAGCCGCCTCAGGAGCGCCGCGCCGAGAGCCCCTGTCGCTCGACGGGCCGGGAACGCCACGCTGATATCCTTATCGGCCACCAGACCCTTGTACACCCAGGCCAGCTTCCATTCCTGCCGCCCAATCTCATCGAAACTGCTCGGCTCCAGTGTACCATCGAGGACCTCGGGCTTACCCCGTCCGCCAGTGACCGTTAGCGTGACGTTCAGGTCCGGCACCTGTCCCTCCTTGCTCAACTCGTACACGAAGGTCTCAGCCCCGCGCGCCGAATACCCGATCGCCACCGTCTTCGTCTCGCCCGGCTCCAGGCGCATCCGCCAGCGGATGTTCTCGCGCGTGAACACCGCGTTCGGGACCTCCTCCCCATCCACCGTCAGCTTCGTGTCCCACTTCGCGTCCGTCGCTCGCGGGAACGGGAACACGAACCGCGCGTTGATCGGTACTTCCTCCGCGTTGCGCAGCACGTACGTCCCGTCAAAGGTCATCTTGTACCGTGCCTGCGGATCTCGCTCCTTGTAGTCAACCTCGATGCCGACCTTGATGTCTTCCTTCTCGTGCTTCACCAGCGGCGCATCGCTCGGCGGGGGAGCGACGTATCCCGGCTCCCCGGGTTCGATGTACCCTGGCATGCCTTCCATCGGAAATGACCCGCTGTCTCTTACGGCCTCCGTCGCCACGCCCCCTTGCCGGAAGCTGCCCGGCCCACGAAGGCCCTTCGCTCGGCCGTAGGCGAGGAACGTCACCGCGAAGAAGCCAACCATCAGCACCACCAAGACGGTCAATCCCAGTCCGACCTTCCACCCTTCTCCTCGTTGCATCGCGCTCACCCTCGTTTGCGGTTTGTGCCCTTCTAGCCCGTGTGACGTGAGTTTGCCGTATCGGGTTCCAACGCCGGCCCGGATTTCTGCGCGCCGAACACTGACTGAGCTTTGCCGGAGAGTTGTTATGCCAGAGATGCCAGACCACGCGGGAACGACAGAGGAAGTACCCACGGTCTTCCAATACTCTTGGGCGGACCAGGCAGGACCCTTTCCTTCCTCCCGCGAACATAGCGCCACCTCAAAACGCCATTTCACGCCCCGAAAGGAGCGCCGGTCATGCCTATGAATTGGGGGGTCATCGGAGCCGGTGGCATTGCCGACCGCCGCACCATGCCCGAGGGTCTAGTTCCCGCCGAGAATGCCAACCTCGCAGCCATCATGGAGCCGGTTCCCGATGTGCTTGAGCGACTGAAGCCGAAGTACCCGGATGCCCGGCCCTGCAGCACCCTCGAGGACATCCTGGCGGACGATTCCGTCCAAGCCCTGTACATCGCCAGCCCGCCCAAATTCCACTGCGAGCAGACGATTGCGGCCGTCAAGGCCGGCAAGCACGTCCTGTGCGAAAAGCCCCTGGCGCTCACCGTGGCCGAAGGCGAGAAGATGGTGCAGGCGGCGCGAGACGCCGGGGTCAAGCTGGGCACGAACTTCATGATGCGCTTCCACTGGTGCCACCAGCGCATCAAGCAGCTCCTCGACGAGGGCAAGCTGGGGACCCCGGTCATGGGCCGTGCCGAGCTAACCTGCTGGTACCCGCCGATGCCGGGCGCCTTCCGGCAGATCCCCGCCGAGGGCGGCGGCGGGGCCTTCATTGACATGGGGAATCACTGCATTGACTTGCTCGAGTTCTTCTTCGGGCGCACCGTGGAGATCTCGATGTTCATGGACACCCTCGTCCAGGACTACGAGGCGGACGACACCTCCGTGGCAATCCTGCGCTTCGAGAGCGGCGCCACGGGCATGATTGACGCCCTGTTCAACGTCCCCGACATCGCTGCCCGAAACATGCTCGAAGTGTACGGCTCACTGGGCAGCGCCGTCACCAGTGGCACCATCGGCCAGATGTCCACGGGTGAAATCTCCCTCATTCTCGAACAGCCCGGGAAGGCCTATGACGCTCAACAGCAGCGCGACGAGAGCCCCGAGCAGATCGTGCGCGAAGAAGGACGCAATATCTACCAGGCGCTGATCGAGGAGTTTACGAAGGCCGTGGAGGAAGACCGGGATCCGCCCATCTCCGGCGAAGACGGGCTCTGGAATCACCGGGTAGTCGAAGCCGCCTACGAATCCGCCAGGACCGGAAGGGCGGTCAGACTGGCCTAGGGACGCCCTCCGTGTCACAGCTCCACCCACACCGGACTGGACCACGCCAGCCCGGCGTCCTCCTGCAGAACACGCACGTAGTACCACGCCGCCAGCCCGTCCCTCGCCGCACCGGCGGCGGGCGGGATGTCCTGCAGCCTGGTGTCGTCCTC
>JALGUG010000169.1 GCA_029820995.1 Candidatus Zipacnadia bacterium | reverse complement strand
TCTGCGCAGCCTTGACTGCGGGCCGCCAACGTGTTCCGGCTACTCGTTTGCTATCTGCTTGCCCTTGGCTGCAGCGCCCTGGAAGATGTGCCACCGGATCTGCCGGGGGCCCAGGAACTCGATCTCGCCGGTCTTGAGCGCCTGTCGCCAGGCATTCGCGACTAACCAGTCCAGCAGCCGCTCCTTCTCGGGCGACCTCGGGCGACGGCGTGGTCGGCGGCGCGGGCAGGTCTTGAAATACTCGACCATCCACTTCCCGCGCTGCTTCTCCCATTCGTCGAAGTCAATGCGGCGAGTCACCGGCAGTTCCTCTCTGAATTTCGTCCAGCAATTCCGTTAGCCCCTCTTCCTCCGCGCGCCGCCGGAGATACTCCCAGTCCAGCCGGCCCTCATGGTTCGCGGCCAGCCGTGCCGACCACTGCCGATCCTCTTCCGAGTCCCAGTGCACCGCGGCGTTGAGGCGGTCAATCAGGAGGTCCTCGTAGCCGATCACGCGGACCTCCAGGCCCTCAATGTCCAGGATGGTGACCCGCTCCTCGTCGCCCGCGAGGGTTTCGTCGGGCGCCTCGAGGGCGATTTGCCAGTCATTGTGCGTCCAATGCCGACCCGAACGCTCGAAGCCCCAGCTCAGCAGCAGCCGGTCCAGTTCCCCGCGCCGGCCGTAAACGAGGTCAACATCCTGCGTCGCATACTGGCCGAGGGTGTACAGCTCCAGCGCCTGGCCCCCCACGACAATCGGCGGCGGGCCCGGAGGCAGGTAACGCGACAGCACGCCAACGAAGTACAGGTTGCGACGCAGCCCTGGAGGCAGCTCGAGGATCCGATCCAGCTCCGGCGGCAATCGTTCATCCTCACTCACACTCATTCGCCTCCGCTCGCTTGGTCGCCTGCTCCACTTGGGCCAGCGCGTACTCCCTCATCGCCTGAGGGCCCGGTAGCGGCTCGACCAGTTCGCCGCGCCGCAGGACCGGCCGCAGCAGCGGCTCCCACTGGCCGCCACAGGGACAAGCGCCATAAGCCTCGGCGCGCGGAACTAGTCGCCGTTCGCCGCAAGCTGAACACTGGATGACCTCTTTCGTTCCCGACTTCTTCCCCCGCTTGGTGCGCGGCCTGCCCTCCACCTCGACCAGGTCGAGTGCGAAGTTGATGACCGGCGCGTGTGAGATCGCAGTGCCCACCCCGTAGCCGTTGCACAGCGGGTTCAACTCCGGGATCGCGTGCTCGTCCAGGCCACCGCTCACAAAGATGCTCACCTGCTCGTGCCCCCGCAGGTCCAGCTCCCAGCGCACTTCCTCGATCAGCTTGGCAAAGTTGCCCCGGCGATTGCCCGGCGTATCCAGCCGGACGGCGCTCAGCTTCTCACCCAGAACCTCGGCGGCCTCAACGGCGGCGAACTTCTCATCCTGGAAGGTATCCACCAACGCCACGCGCGGGACGCGGTCCGGCATCGCGCGGTCGAAGGCGAGCAGGGCGCTCTTGAGGTCCCCCAGCACGAGCATCAGCGCGTGCGGCATCGTCCCCGTGGGCTCCAGGCCCAGAAGCTCGGCGCTCCGAACGACCGCCACCCCGTCACAGCCGCCGACGTACGCCGCCCGCTCGACCGTCGGCGCCACCGCCGGATGAATGCGCCGCGCGCCGAAGCTGACGACCGTGCGCCCGGCCGCCGCCAGCTTGCAGCGCGCCGCCTTGGTGGCCACGCCGGAGGTCTGGCACAGCAGTCCCAGCACTGCGGTCTCCATTACGCCGAAATCACCGTATTGTCCCGCGATCCGCAGCACCGGCTCTCCCGGATAGAAGGCGCTGCCCTCCGGCAGCCCGTCTACGTCCACCGGCAGTCCCTCCAGAGCCGCCACGACTTCCTCCAGGCCGACCACCAGACCCCAGGCATAGTCCTCCGGTAGGGACGACGACGTGATTTCGGCGACGACGTGCTTGTCCACTCCCTCGGCCCGCAGCGTCGCCAACGCCCGCTCGAAGTAGACATCGGTCACTTTCCCGGCTCGAATGTCCTCTAGTGAGGCCGTATACAAACGCGCCATCGCCACGCTCCTCCCGGCAGGTGCGTGGGCGATTATAGACCCACGCTCTGGGCCGGTCAAGCAAGGCCGGAGGCTACGCGACAGCCTCAGGCTTGTGCCATGTCGTGCTTTACACCAGCCCACACTGCACGATATACTGCCTCGTCGGTGCCGCGGACCACGAAGCCCTATTCGCCATTCAAGCGGGATGCTCATGTATGTCGCCGATCTGCACGTCCACATCGGCCGTGCGGGCAATGACAAAGCAATCAAGGTCACCGCCTCGCGTGATCTCACCTTCGAAAACATCGCCCGCGAGTGCGCCGAGCGCAAAGGCATTGACATCGTCGGCGTTGTGGATTGTGCCGCGCCCTCGGTCCTCCGCGATATCGAAGACCTCCTCGATACCGGGGACATGGCGGAGCTGCCCGCCGGCGGCCTACGCTATCGGGACAAGGTCACGATCCTGCCCGGCGCCGAGTTCGAGACGCGCGAGGCACACGGGGGGATCTGCCACAGCGTCAGCTTCTTCCCGGAGGTCCGCCGTTTGCGGCAGTTCTCCGACGTCCTCTCCCGCCATGTCACCAATGTTGACCTGTCCTCCCAGGCGACGCGCATGCCTGTCGCCGAACTGCTGGAGATCTGCACCGACTGCGGCGGCGAATTCATCATTGCACACGCCTTCACGCCGTTCAAGAGCCTCTACGGCAGTTGCGCCCGCCGCATGGAAGACGTTTTTCCCGCCGAGGCGCTGGAGCACATCGCGGCGCTCGAGCTGGGGCTGTCGGCCGACAGCTTCCTGGCCGATCGGATCGCCGAACTGGCCGACGTGGCCTTCGTCTCCAATTCCGATGCACATTCCCTGCCGCGCATCGGCCGCGAATACAACATCCTCAACATCCAGGCGCCGACGATGGAAGAGGTCCTAATGGCACTGCGGCGCGAGGCCGGCCGGCACGTGGCCGCCAACTTCGGCCTCGACCCGCGCCTGGGCAAATATCATCGCACCTACTGTCTGGACTGTGAGCTCACGGCCACCCAACCGCCGCCACAGCTCGTCTGCGAGGCCTGCGGCAGCGTTCGGGTCGTGATGGGCGTGCTCGACCGCATCGTGCAGATCGCCGATTACCCCGAGCCGCGTCCGCCGGAACATCGGCCTCCCTACCAGTACCAGGTGCCGCTGCAGTTCGTCCCCAAGGTCGGCGCCGTCACGCTCAACCGCCTGCTGAACCGCTTCGGCACCGAGATGGCGGTGCTGCATCAGGCGACGCCCGAGGAGCTCGCGCGCAGCGTCGGCGACAAGATCGCCGGGTTGATCATTGCGGCGCGAGAGGGCAAGCTCGACCTGATCCCCGGCGGCGGTGGGCGTTACGGACGGCCTGTCACCGCGGCCGATGCCCAACGCCATCAGTTACGGATGCGACTTTGACCCGGAGCGTCCCCTGTGCCTCGAGCAACGCCCACTTACATTGATACACACGCACATCTGAACCACCCCCGGTTCAAGCGCGACCGGCCTGCCGTCCTGCGCCGCGCGTCAGACGCCGGGGTCGGCGCCATCGTAGTTGTCGGGTACGATCCGCCCAGCAGTCGGGAGGCGCTCGACCTGGCGGAGCAGCACGAGCATCTGTGGGCCACGGTCGGCCTGCACCCACACGACGCCAAAGACGCCGCCGAGGCGGCGCTGACCAGTCTGCGGAACATGGCGGCGCATCCGAAGACGATTGCCGTCGGCGAAACCGGGCTCGACTACTATCGCAATCTCTCGCCGCCCGATCAGCAGCAGCAGGCCTTCCGCCGGCTCATTCGCCTGGCGCGCGACCTTGGCTTGCCGCTGATAATCCACAACCGCGAGGCGGACGAGGACGCCCTGCGCCTCCTGCAGGAGGAGCGGGCGGAGGAAATCGGCGGGGTCTTCCACTGCTTCAGCGGCGACGTGGACTTCGCTCGGCGAGTCCTTGACTTCGGCTTCCTGCTCGGCATAGACGGACCGATAACCTATCCGCCCCAGCGCGGGACGAAGTCGGAGTTGGCGCGCGTGGTCGAGCAGGTGCCGCTGGAGGCGCTGCTAATCGAGACCGACTGCCCGTGGCTCGCTCCCCAGCCCCATCGGGGCAAGCGCAATGAGCCCGCGTACGTGGTCGAAGTCGCACGCGAGATCGGCCGCCTGCGGGGCGTGCCCGTGGAGCGCGTCGGCGAGGTCACTTCGGCCGCCGCTCGGCGATTATTCCCGCGTCTGAAGCCCCCTGGTGAAAAACGCGGTTAGAACGCAGGGGTTGCCGGGGTAAGATACTCTGAGCCGTTGCCTTCGCTTGACGGCCCGAGGCTACGATGACGCGGCGGGACTTCATGCTGATGGCGATTTGCTTTGCCCTCATCTTCGTGGCGGCGTTCACCATCGCGCGGGTCCGCAGTCGCCGAGCCCGCGCCCATACCCAGGCCGTTGTCTGCCAGACCCGTCTCCGCCAGCTCGTCTTGGCCCTGCGATTCTACGTCCAGGACTACGACGGCCGCTTTCCTCCGCGGGCCGGCCTCGCCAGGCAGGCGCTGAGCCCCTATCTGGTCGGGCGGCAGGCCTGGCTTTGCCCCGCGGACCCGGATCGCGCCGCCTCCGCTCTGCGCTCAAGCTACGAGTTCAATCCCGCCCTGAGCGGTCGGCAGGCCGGCAAGTCCTCGCCGGTATGGGCCTTTCGCGACCGCGGTCCCTGGCACCAGGGCCGCCGCCAGGTCGTTGCCTTCGACGGGCGACTACTCTCCGAGTGGTGAGTGCCGTCCCGCCCGCTTTCTCCGCGTCGGCGGAACCCCCGGCGGACGAGAACAGTCTATAGCCCAGAATGCAGGTACACGGGAGGCTGTTTCATAACGGTCGTAACAGCGTTCTCAGGCGTGATTGCTGCCAGTCGTTGAAGTTATGAAGCCACCTCGAGAGGAGGCACGTGCATGAATGCCGCTGCCGCCGCCATTGTTCTCGCCGTTATCTCACCCCCGCAGAACGTTCAAATCACGGTCTACAACCAGAATTTCGCCGTCGTGCGCGAGGAGCGCACCATCGAGCTCAAGCCGGGGATCAACTGGGCCCAGGTGGAGGACGTGCCGGCGCACATTGATCCCACCAGCGTTCACTTCGTGTCCACACTTGACCCCAACGGCCTGGTCATCCGCGAGCAGAACTACGAGTACGATTTGATCAGCCCCGTCAGCGTGATCAACAAGTCCGTCGGCAAGCAAGTCACCTTTCGGCAGTACACGCAGCAGGGGATGCACGAGACCACGGGCACCTTGCTCAACCCCGCCACCATGGCCGTCCCGCGAACGGGTACCAGCCGCCCGCGGCCGTACTACGGCTGGTCCTCGCAGACCTTCGCGGGGTCGGGCATCTCGCGCTCCGGCCAGCCGCTAGGCCTCTCGACGACCGTACTGGCCCTGAAAACCAAGGACGGCATCCTGCTCAATCCCCAGGGCGAGGTACTGGTGCGCGAAATGCCCCGGGACCTCGTCAGCCGCCCACGCCTGAAGTGGAAGCTGGAGGCCCGCCAGGGCGGCAAACATCGCGCCGAGCTGTCGTACCTCACGGGCGAGCTCAACTGGCAAGCCGACTATGTAGCTATCGTCAATGCGAAGGAAGACGCGGTGGACCTCTCCGGTTGGGTCACGCTCGAGAATCATGCCGGGACCAGATTCGAGCAGGCCGGCCTGCAGCTCATGGCTGGCGATGTCCGGCGCGTCCAACCGGAGCGCGGGGGGCGGTATGCCTATGCTCTCGCCGCACCTGAGCCAGGCATGGGCGGCATGGCGCCCCAGTTCGCCGAGCAACCCTTCTTTGAGTACCACCTGTACACTCTCGCCGGCAAGACCACCATCGGCAACAACGAGACCAAACAGCTCAGCCTCCTGACCGCCAACGACGTGCCCGTGCGCAAAGTCTATCTCTACGACGCCCAGCGCGAGTGGTGGTGGCGCTGGATCGGCGGCTCATACCGCGGCCGTCGGCCCGGCGAGGGGCGCGACACCGCAAAGCAGACGAAGGTCCACGTGATGCTGGAGCTGGACAACTCGAAGGAGAATAACCTCGGCATGCCGCTCCCCAAGGGCAAGGTCCGCGTCTACAAGGCCGACGACCAGCGCCGCCTGCAGTTCCTCGGTGAGGACCAGATTGACCACACGCCCCAGGGCGAGAAGCTGCGCCTGTGGATCGGCGACGCCTTCGACCTCGTTGGCGAGCATAAGCGCACGAACTTCACGAAGATCGCGGCCAACGTCACCGAGGAGACCTTCGAGATCGCCCTGCGCAACCACAAGCAGGAGCCGGTGACCGTAAGCGTGGTCGAGCACGTGCCCGGGAGCTGGCAGATGCTCGAGAAGAGCCACCCCTTCAAGCAGAAGGACGCGCACACGATCGAGTTCAACGTTCCCGTCGAGCCCGACAAGCAGGCCAAGGTCACGTACCGGGTGCGCATCACTTGGTGAGGAGGCCATTCCATGAGAATTGCGCCGGCGGTCGCGCTGCTCTGCCTCGCAGCCGGACTCGCCGCAGCCGAGCCGGTGGGCTCCATCAGGATCTCCGCCGGCGGTCAGGCCGGCGTGGACAAGCCCCTGAAGCTGACCATCTACCTGAACTACAGCGGCGATATGCCCTTCCGGGAGTGCTCCCTCGCGCTGGAGCTACCCGAAGGCTTGCGGGCGGCTGGCGAGCCGGCCAAACGCACCTACGTCGTCTCCGGCGAGGCCCTCCTGGGCGCACGCCTCGACGTCCAGCTCACACCGCACAAGGCGGGCGAACATACGGTTTCCACTGTGGCGACCTGGGGCCAACTCGAGGCGCGGGCGATGACCACGATCCTGGTGGCGGCGGAACCACAGGGGCCCAACTATGTCCTGACGACCGCCACCAACTCCGCCGGAGAACCCACCCGGAGCCTGCGCGGAGAGCGCCTGCCGCTGAAGCAGGCGGCACAATTGCTGAGCAAGGCCACGGGCATGGTGTTTGAGATTGATCCGACCTATGCCGGCGCTCGAGTCAACCTGAACTGGAGCGGTCGGGACGAGCTCCAACTGGCCCGGATCCTGGCTCGCGCGCGCCTGACCTACGCCCGTACCCCCGACGGCAAGCACATCCTGCGCCCGGCGGTCGGCGAGAGCATGAACAGCCCCACCGACAGCACCGTCCGCAAGACTGAGGACGGCCAATTCTACATCAGCGGTTATCGCGTGGACAGCCTCGCCTGCCTGGACTTGCTGTTCAAGGTCGCCGGCATCCCCTACGAGATCCGCGACACGCTCACCGCCTTTCCAATCCGGCTCGAATCGCACGGTCAAACGTCCTTCGAGGAGGCCCTCGGCCAGCTCTGCCGGCAGGCCGGCTGGCAGTGGACCCGCGAGGAGGAGAAATACATCATCAGTCTGAAGAAGTAGGCAGCTCCTGGTTGCGCACTTCGGCCGCCAGCTTGGCTGCGTTCGCCTTGAAGTACTCCAGCCCCTGAGCATTCCTGGCCCCGTGCAGGTCCCAGAGGCCGAGTCGGAAGTGACGGGTGTCCGGCGCAAAGGAGATCGCGGCCGTGACGACGTAGCTCGTCAAGTTGACCGCCGCCGACTGCGCCTTGTCGGGCACCAGAAAAGCGCACGGCCCTTCGGCCCCGTCAAAGGGCACGTCGTATTTCCGGTCATACAGTAGGACCCACTTCTCCGTTGCCAGGTCCAGTTTCACGTTCGCCGTGTGCTGCACGGTGCGCTGTGCCGTCGCCAGCCACTTGTCCTGGTCGCTGATCTCATTCGACCCTGCCCCCGGGATGGCGAAAAGCTGGGCCACAATCGAGTTGATCTCAGCCCGCGGCTCGAGCGCCACATCCACCAGCAGCCCATCGCTGGGCAGGGGCATGAGCGTTAGCGCGACCTTCGCCGCGTCCGTGTCCCACGTCACCTGCGCAGCCTCCTCGCGCCCCTTGGGACCCACAGCCCTCACTCGCGCGCGCCAGCCGTCGAGCGATCGGCCGTTGATTTGGACATCCACAAAGCCCGCGTCATACCAGTTGCGGTGGCTCGGGCCCAGCATCCCGACCCCGCTACCGAAGTGCCACTTCGTGCGCTGAAACTTCCCCTCCGGCGTCTCATCCACGCAGTACCGGAGCGCGTACTCGGTCCAGAACCTGCGCAGATAGAACCGCTGCTCATACGAGCGCCGCCCCTCGACTCGCCGCTCCCTGATCCGATCAATCTGGACCCGAGGGCGATCCTCGCGTCCCTCCGCCAGTTTCTGCTTCAACGCCGTCACGTCGCCCGCCATCCTGTTCAGCACACGAGCGGTCATCGCCGGTGTCGCGAACGGCGCCTGCGGCGTTCCAAGACATCGCTCTTCCAGCGAGCGCAGTCGGGCCAGAGCCTGCTCGGCGGGCCGCAGTTGTTCCTCCAGTTGAGCCAGCAGTTCCTCGCGGCCGGCGGCCTGCCGCCAGCGCTCAGCCGACAGTCCTTCGCCCAGCCGAATCGCCAGCGGGCGAACGGAATCCTCCCATTGCTGATACGGCGCCTCTGCGCCCTCACCCAGCAAGGCCCGAGCGATGCCACGTCGCGCACCTTTGCGGTCCCAACGCGCGGGGTCCCAGCACCAGGTCCCCCAGGTCGCCAGCACAGAGTCGCCGGAGGAGCACAGCCAGGCCTCCCGCGTTCGGTCCGGGAGGCTGCGGAGCTCGCGGTCCACTTCCTCAGTCCACTGCGGCCCCTCGCCTGTCTTCCACCCCGCCATGTACCAACCCCACTGCAGCTCCGGAAAGCCTCCCCACACGCCCTTGAGCCCACGATTGCGGCTTTGACGCTGTAAGGAGTACACGCCGTTGTTCCACCAGACGTAGTGGCGCAGGCCCGCGGCCTCGACCTCCTTGATCCGCTCGGCGCGAAACTGGCAGTGGTACATCAGGACGTCTTGGAGCTCCGGCGCCGCGGCAAGCTTGCGATAATACTCCACCCCCGAGAACCCGCCCGCATTGCGCGTCTGCCATCCGGCGTAGTACGCCGTCGGACACATCATCACGCGCTCGATCTTGTTGCGCCGTGCCACCTCCAGCACCGGCTGCATCAGCCCGACTTGCATGCCGGCCAGGTCCCCGAATCGCCGCTTGCACTCGGCGCAGCTCTCCGCGTGCCGCGTGGCGACCGCCGGAATGTCGTCGAACAGAAAGATCAGTCCCCGGCACCCGTGGTCCACGAGCTGTTGGGCCTGATCCCGGAGGAGCTTGATGTCATCGGAATTGGAGGGGCACAGCGGGCGCCCGAGGCGGTCGTTGGTGCGCCAATTGGACAGGCAGCCCCAGAGGAAGATGCCTCGCCGCTCGCACTCGCGAGCGATCTCCTTCACCTCGGCCGGAACCTCCCGCTGGTCCGAGTAGATCTCATAGTACCCCGCGTTGAGCCGCCAACGCGCCCACCAATCCAGTCTCTCGCGGGCCTCGGGCGTGAGTTTGCGCACGATCCCCGTTTGAGCGCGCGTACGCATCACCGGTGCATCGTCAATCGAGACCTCAGGCCACACGGGAGCCCCCTTTGCACCACTGAAAAGCTGCATCGCCGTGAACGCTCCGTAGAGCGTCCCGCTGGCATCGGCTGCGGCGATGAGAATGCGAGCTCCCTCCGGCAATTGCAGCGTGCGGATCACATACCCCTCCGGCCCGGGGGCTTGTGCCGTGACGGTCACTTGCGCCGCACGGCAGAGCGCCGCGGCCGCCGCATTCGCTACAGGCCGCCCGAGCACGATGGCGTCCGTATCCGCCGGGAGCCGGTCTGCCTTGCGCCACACCTCGGGACGAACGCCGAACCGGCGCTCCAGGTCGGCCGCAAGCTGCTCGGCGGCGTACTGCTCCGGCGGGGCGGCCCTCTCCCCGACGACGAGCAGTATCCTGGGGCCCAGCCGTACTTCGCCCGTTCCCCAGTGGACCTCTCGCGGAGGCGGGCAGAGCAACGGTCTGAGCGGTCCCCCCCACACGCCGGCTACCGCCATGATCGCGAGCAGACAGTTCATCGGAATACCCCCATCCTGCGCTGGACTGTACTCCCTTGTGCGCCGGCCGCAGCAAATACTCCTCCCGGCCGGCAATTCACGAGGGCAATACCTTGAACAAAGCGAATAGTCCTCCGTCGTCAAGCCGTACGCCCGCCGAGCCAGGAGACATCCGTCTTGCCCGTAGCGAGAGCCGCGCAGACTCGACAGGGCTGGTGGCGCTGGCTGGCCGAGCAGTCCGACAAGCTCGGTCCGCTGGTGAC
>JALGUG010000168.1 GCA_029820995.1 Candidatus Zipacnadia bacterium | reverse complement strand
GCAGTTTCGGAAGAGTGCCCGGCATTACCCGATGGCAACATCCGATGAGGGTTGCGCTCGTTGCGGGACTTAACCCAACATCTCACGACACGAGCTGACGACAGCCATGCACCATCTGTCACCCGGCTTGGTTGCCCAAGAGACCTGGTTTCCCAGGCGGTCCGGGGATGTCAAGCCCTGGTAAGGTTCTCCGCGTTGCATCACATTAACCCGCATGCTCCACCGCTTGTGCGGGGGCCCGTCAATTCCTTTGAGTTTCAACCTTGCGGCCGTACTCCCCAGGCGGGTCACTTAGCGCGTTAGCATAACAGCACTGGGAGGGTCGATGCTCCCAACACCTAGTGACCATCGTTTACAGCTGGGACTACCGGGGTATCTAATCCCGTTCGCTCCCCCAGCTTTCGCGCTTCAGCGTCAGTGGCGTTCCAGAGAGCAGCCTTCGCCACGGGTGTTCTTCCCGATATCTACACATTTCACCGCTCCACCGGGAATTCCGCTCTCCTCTCCCGCACTCTAGCCTGGCAGTTTCGAGGGCCATTCCGGGGTTAAGCCCCGGGCTTTCACCACTCGACTTGCCAAGCCGCCTACGCGCTCTTTACGCCCAGTAATTCCGGACAACGCTCGCCCCCTACGTGTTACCGCGGCTGCTGGCACGTAGTTAGCCGGGGCTTCCTTTGGAGGTACCGTCACTCCCGCTCAAAAGCGGGCATTCTTCCCTCCTGACAGGGCTTTACGACCCGAAGGCCTTCATCACCCACGCGGCGTTGCTGCCTCAGGCTTGCGCCCAATGGGCAAGATTCCTCGATGCTAACTCCCGTAGGAGTCTGGACCATGTCTCAGTCCCAGTGTGGCCGATCACCCTCTCAGGCCGGCTACCCATCGCAGCCTTGGTGAGCCGTTACCTCACCAACAAGCTAATGGGCCGCGGGCCGCTCCCGAAGCGACACCGATCCCGAAAGACCGGCACCTTTGGAACCAGTAAGATGCCTTACCGGCACCACATCCGGTATTAGCCCCCATTTCTGAGGGTTGTCCCGAACTTCGGGGCACGTTACCCACGTGTTACTCACCCGTTTGCCACTTTCCCCAGCCGGATGACCGAAGTCAACTGGCTGGTTCTCGTTCGACTCGCATTCGTAAGGCACGCCGCCAGCGTTCGTCCTGAGCCAGGATCAAACTCTCCGTGAAAAAACTACACCCAAACTCAGGCGCATGTCCTGAGCCGGGGCTCAATCCACAAAGTGCATCCGCGCTCCTTGTGGTCCACGTTCGGCGGAGAACTGGCGTCCTTAGCTTCACGTGATTTCAGCGCACGCTATTCAGTTTTCAAGGATCGCTTGCGCCGGGCTAACATCCCTTCTCGCCCCACCCGGCAGAAAGCTATTATACACTGCTTGCCTGGCTTGTCAAGACCCTCTCTTAGGTTTTCCGCGGCAGCCGTACGTCCTGCCACACTCCGAGCTAATTATACCCCACGAGTCTCCCCCCCAAACCCCAGCCGGAGCCACTCGGCAGGCAACCGCAACGGCGCCGTGGGCCGATCCGCTCGCAGCGGCCCGCACGGCCCAGGTCTGCCCACTGCCAAGGTTCGACGGGCCATCGTGGCGAACCAACGTTGCGGTTGCACCACCGCCCAGGGAACTCAAGGGGGCAGATCTGCCATGCACGTTATCGTCATATGCCTCGACACGCTGCGCTGGGATCATCTGGGCTGTTACGGCAACCGAACGGTCAACACGCCGGCGATGGACACCTTCGCCCGGGATGCCACCCGATGCGATGCCGCATTTTGCGCCAGCTTCCCCACGATCCCCATGCGCACCGATGCCTTCACCGGCAATGTCAACTGGCCGGTCTACGGCTGGAAGCCCCTGGGGACGGACGAGGTCACCATCACCCAGTGCCTCAAGGAAGCCGGCTACCACACTGCCTTCGTCCATGACACGAGCAACATGGTGCCGACCGGCTTTGGGCGGGACTTCGATGAAGACCTGTTCATCACTCCGCCCCAGGGGTGGGAGGCCAACCGCGACAAGGTTGAATTCCCCGTCCCGCGCGAGAACCTCCGGCAAAACGGCGGCGGCTTCATCAACGACCGAGCACGAACAATGCACTACGAGCACGAGACAGACTGGTTTGTCGCTCGAACGATGCTTGCCGCCTCTCGGTGGCTGGAGGACAACTACCGGCGGGATAAATTCTTTCTCTGGGTGGACACCTTCGAAATCCACGAAGACTGGCGCGCACCCGACTACTACACCGAGTACTACAGTCCCGACTACCAAGGTCTGGACTACTCCTATCCGAACTACGGGTACACCACCATCTACCAGCGACACGAACTGGCACGCTTGCGGGCACGCTACGCCGCCGAGGTCACGCTCACCGATCGGTGGGTCGGCCATCTCCTGGGCCGAATCGAGACCATGCAGTTGCTGGACCAGAGCGTGGTCATCATCATCTCGGACCACGGGATGTACCTGGGCGAGCACCAGCGCACCGGCAAGCACACGGTGGATCCGGAGGACCCCTGGCCGATCTACGATGAAGTTGGCCGTATTCCTCTGCTCATCCGGCTCCCGAGCAGGACCAGGCCGAAGCGGACGCGGGCACTGACGCAGCCGGCCGACCTGATGCCCACCGTGCTTCAAGCCTGCGGAGTCAGCGTGCCTCGAACCGTAGGCCGATCCTTGCTGCCAGTGCTGAGCGGCAAGACCCGCAGGCACGCCGAGTACGTCTTCACGTCGTGCCACAGTGGCGACGGCGAGGGGCGGATTCCCTACTTGCCGTCGTGCATCACCGTCACAAGCCCGCGCTGGACCCTGGTGACCGGCCCCAAGCCGTGGCGGCCGGCGCTGCACAGCCGCAGCCAGGACCCCGGTCAGAAGCGGAACGTCATCAAGCGCCATCCTCAAGTCGCGGCCAAGATGCGGGCGGCGCTGGTTGACTTCATGCGCCGGCGTGGCGCCAAAACCGAGTACATCGAGGAGTACGCGCGGTGCTGAGCGCGAAGCACCGGCCGACGTGGAGCGGGCATCGTCGGAGCTGCGTGTGACAGGGCGCTGATTGCGTCGCCAGAGCTACGGAGGTATCGCTGTGAATCGCCGTGAGTTCGTGAGGGGCGGAGCTGCGCTGGCCGGCATCGCCCTGCTCTCAACACGCCGCACTTCACTAGCTGCACGGACTCAGGAGAGAAAACCCATGAGCCGCTGTCCCTTGCTGGCAAACGAATTCACTGTCGTCTACGAATCCCCCGATCCCGAGCACATCTACGCCTACAGCCCGGGCTTGTGCCGCCTCCCCAATGGGCGTCTGATCGCGACCATGGACCAGGGCGGAGTGGGTGTGGCGGCTCTGCCCGGAGTGAAGACAAAGAGCAAGGGAGCTCAAGGCAAGATTTTTAGCAGTGACGACCGCGGGCGCACCTGGCAGCACCGAGCCGACACGCCGATGCTGCACGCCCGACCCTTTGTCGCCGGCGACTGCGTGTACGTCCTGGGCCACGACGGGGACCTCGTGATTGTCCGCTCCGTAGACGGCGGAGAGACCTGGTCGCAGCCGGTGACGCTCACCCAGGGGCAGCACTGGCATCAGGCCCCCTGCAATGTCCACTATGCCAACCGCAAGGTCTACCTGGTCATGGAGCGCAACACCGATCCCAGCCTGCGCGGGTGGCCTGTTGCGGCCCTCGCTCCGGTGCTCATGGCGGCGCAGGTCGCCGACGACCTCACCCATCGTGAGGCCTGGACGTTCTCGAACGAGTTGAGCTTCCGCGATGCCGTCAAGGCTACCGGCCAGCCCAACCTCCTCGGCGTGCCTTTTTACCAGATCGGCCGGACCGCACCCGACAACCCCGGCGACAAGCGCGACATGAACCCCATCGGCTGGCTTGAGACCAACGTCGTCCAGTTCACCGATCCAGACCATGTCTGGTACGATCCGGCGGGCCGCACCTTCCACCTCTGGATGCGCGCCCACACTGGGACGACCAACCTTGCCTGCATCGCCAAGGCCGTCGAAGCCGACGACGGCGCGCTGACCGTCTCGCTCGAACAAGCGCCCTCCGGCCAAACGATGCTCTACGTGCCCTGCCCCGGCGGGCAGATGAAGTTCCACATCATCTATGACCAGGTCAGTCGCCTGTTCTGGCTCCTATCCAGTCAGGCGACCGACTCGATGACCCGTCCCGACCGCCTCCCGACTGACCGTTTCAACCTGCCCAACAACGAGCGCCATCGCCTCGCGCTGCACTTCTCGCGGAATTGCGTTGATTGGTGCTTCGCCGGCTTGATCGCCGTAGGGGGCAGCTACCGGCAGAGCCGCCACTACGCCTCCATGGTTGTCAACGGCGACGACCTGCACGTTCTCTCTCGCTCCGGTGACGGCCGCGCCAAGAATGCCCATGACGGCAACCTCATCACCTTCCACACCGTGCATAACTTCCGGGAGCTGGTCTACTGAGGGGGCGATTCAGGTGCCCGCAGAGCGGCCCAACATCCTCTTTCTCACCACCGATCAGCAGCGCTTCGATGGACTGGGCGTCAACAATCCCCAGCTTGTGAAGACGCCCGCCCTTGATGAGCTGGCCCGCGGCGGCGTCAACTTCACCAACTTCTTCGTCAACAACCCCGTCTGCATGCCCACGCGGGCCTGCGTGCTGACAGGACGCCGCCCTCACTGCCACGGAGTGCGCACCAACGGCATCGTTCTCCCCGAGTCAGAGGTCACGCTCCCCCAGTGCCTCTCCGCTGCGGGATATCGGACCGCCAATCTCGGTAAGCTCCATTTCCTCCCCCACTTCGGCCGCGATCACACAGCACCTCATCCGTCCTACGGCTTTGACGTTCCGCTCATCAGCGACGAGCCCGGCTGTTACCCGGATCCGTACATCCGCTGGATCCGCACCCTCGATCCGTCCTTGGAGGAACAGGTGCGGGTGCCGGTCCCCAATCTCGAACCGCGCGGGCCCACGAGCCACTGGGTGTTTGAAGCGCCTGAACAATACTCCCACACTGCCTGGGTCGCCGACCGAACCATCGAGTTCATCCACGGCGTCCATCGCGCCCAGCGCCCCTGGTTTGCCATCGCCGGATTCTATCTGCCTCACTCTCCGTGCAATCCGCCACAGAGGTACGTGGACCTGTACCCCACCGAAGAGATGCCCCTGCCCCTGCGGCGCGAGGCGGAACTGGAGGATAAGCCTCCACTATTCCAGCGGATACACGAGGGGGTCTCGCATCTGACGGATCGAGACTGGCAGGAGTTCCGTGCCTTCTATTACGCCTCATGCAGCTTCGTGGACCACCACTGCGGGAGGATCCTGCAGGTTCTGGAGGACTTGAACATCGCGGCAAACACCATCGTCGTCTTCCACAGCGACCACGGTGACCTCATCGGCGACCACGGCATGACCGGCAAGCATCCCACTAACTACGACGGCATCATCCGCGTCCCGGCCGTTGTTCGCTGGCCCGGTCACATCCCCGCAGCCCGCACGCTCACAGAGCTGGTGGAATGCGTGGACTTGATGCCGACAATCTTGGAGGCCGTCGGTCTGCCGATCCCCGCAGGCGTGAACGGCGTCTCCCAGTGGCCGCTGATCGCCGGGGACGGTCCCGGCGGAAAGGAGCGCGTGCTGGTCGAGCACACAATGCCCGGCCGGATGGACGTGCGCACGGTGCGCACGGAGCAATTCAAGTACTCGCGCCTGAGCAGTGGCCACGAGGTCCTGATTGATCTGACCGAGGACCCCGACGAGTTTGTCAACCGCGCGGCCGATCCCTCCGCGGCGCCCCTGCTGGCTCAAGCACGGCTGACGCTCATTGACGCCCTGATGGACGCCGCCGACCCGCTTCCGCCCAGAGTGGCTCCCTATTGAGGGCACCGCCATCTGCCCTGGTGCTGCGCGGCCAGCCTGCCTCGGAAGGTGCCATCCTGGGGAATGCCCAAATGCACGCGAGACGCGAAGGGAGGAGCGAGATGAAGTTGCGACACGCTGTGATGTGTGTGCTGCTGCCCATGGCGACCCAGGCGTTCTGCCAGGTCATCGAGGTCCCGAACGCCTCCTTCGAACAGGGGGCCGACAAGCCGACCGGCTGGACCCTTTCCGGCGGCCAGGGGCGCTGGCTCGAAGGCGAGGCTGCCGATGGACGGCGCGCCATCGCGGCCACGGGCAGCGGGGAGGACAGCAGTTACTGGCGGTCGGGGCCCATCGCCTTTGAGCCCTCTGCGCTGTACCGCCTCCGCTTCCGCGCCCGCAATCTCGACGGCCAGGGCGGCACTGTAATCAGCGGACCGGTCTTCTGCAACCGCGACCTCGGCCACATCGCCGACGAGTGGCGGTCGTATACCTCGCTCATCGTCACTCCCGCGCAGATTGCGCCTGACGCCTCGTGGCTGCGGTTTGGACAGTGGCATGTCAAAGGCTCTGTGGCCTTCGACAGCATCGAGCTCGTACGCGCCCTGCCGGTGTACACCACGCAGGGCGACCTCGTCCTGGGCCAGGGCGAGCAGGTCAGCGGACACGACTACGTGTTCCGGGCGCCGTTGCAGTCCGAATCACGCAGCCACAGCCGACCGCTGGCCTACCACGCATGCTACTTCAACAGTAACCGATGGGTCTTCGGCACCGATAGCGAGGTCGTCTATCGTCATCGCGTCGGCGAGCGCCGTCAGACCACGGCCACGGTCGAGGTCTCAGTAAACTGGTACGCCGGTGGCGAGCTGGTCGTCGAGACCGCCCCGGACGGCAAGACGTGGCGCCAACTCGGCGTCGTCGCCAAGTTGGGCGATGCGGCGTTCCGCGTTCCCACGCAGATGCTCCCGGCGAAAGATGTCTGGGTCCGACTCCGGGCTCGAGCGAAGGAACGAGTGGGTCAAGATTCAGACCCCGGATCATTCCAGGTCAACGCGTACAGCTATCGCGCCACCCTCGACGGCGAGCCCGCCGAGCTCCGAGGCGCGACCCGGTTCATCGCCGTCCCACAGGCCGACCCGCGGCTTAGGGTCACCATCGAGAGCCTCGGCGACGGCCTCCCCGGCGGCGACAACGTCCTGGTAGCGCGCGTGGACAACACGAGCAAGCAGGCCATCGCGGCCCGCCCGACGCTGACCCTCCAGAGTGCCGATGCGGCGCCCGTAGCTGCGACCACCGAGGCCACCCTTGCGCCAGGCCAGCAGGTGCTGCGCCTTCCCTACCAGGTGCCCGGCACCGGTCTATACGATCTCGCCTTCACGCTCGGCGACGCGAGCAGCTACCGGGCCGAGACCTCGCTCTGGGTCGCTGAGCTGTACAACAGCTCCTATGGCCGGCGCCTACCGGTCTCGACCGATAGGGTCGGGATCTGGTGGGCGTCCTCCGGCTGGAAGGTGAGCGACACGCGGCCGGTCCCGCAGGCGACGGGCGAAGCAATCATCGTGCGCGCCGCCCGCAATGAGGTGGATGCCGCGCAGCTCGTGGTCCGCCCGGCTGCGGCCTTGCGCGGCTTCCTGGCCCGCGGCGGCGCGCTGACCGGCCCCGGCGGAGCCACCATTCCCGCCGAGAACGTCGAGGTGCTGAGGGTGCGCTACGTGCCCATCACCCGGCCCACCGACCGCACGGGCGTGGTGGCCCTGTGGCCCGATCCGCTGCCGCCGTTCAAGGGCCCCATCAACCTGGCCGCCCGCAAGAACCAGCCGCTGTGGGTGCGGGTGAAGGTGCCTCGTGACGCTCCGGCAGGGCGGTACTCGGGGAAGATTCGGCTGACCGCCAAGAGCTTCCACGCCGAGGTCCCCCTTCAGGTGCAGGTCTACGACTTCGACCTGCCGGACCGCATGACGTGCACGACCGCCTTCGGGTTCTCCACCGGCAACGTCTGGCGCTACCAGAAGACCAGGGACGACGCCCAGCGCCGACAGGTGCTGGACAAGTACTGGGCCGACTTCAGCGCTCATCACATCTCCCCGTACGATCCGGCGCCCTTGGATCGCTTCAAGGTCACCTGGCCCGGCGCCGGCGACTGGCATGGCGGCCGACGCGACCGCACCACGAAGCACGCCGGAGAAAGCTCACTGCTCCTGGTTGACGACAGTACGACTGCGCAGACCTCCGCCACTTACGGCCGCACGATCCAGATTCCGGAGCAGGGCTTCCGCCTGCGCTTCTGGTACAAGACCAAGCAGCCCGGTCAGCAGTTCATCGTCACGCTGAACCATAATGACGCCAACGGCCAATGGATGTCCGGACGCAACAATGACATGCCGGTCGAGGGCAATGGCCAGTGGCAGCTCTTTGATCGGACGATCACCAACTTCCCCGAAGGGGCAGCCTCGGTGCACTTGAGACTCTGGGCGGCGCTATACAAAGAGGACGGCTCGCCGACGGGCACCGTGTGGTTCGATGACGTGTCCCTCCAGGATGCCGGTACCGGTGCGGAGCTGGTCCGCGGCGGCGCCTTCGAACCCCTGGACCCGAACGCTCTCAAGCCGGCGTTCGACTGGACCGCCTGGGATCGGGCGATGGAGCGCGCCGTGGGCAGCTATCACTTCAACTCCTTCCGCCTCCCCATCGTCGGCCTCGGCGGAGGCACGTTCCACGCCCGCCGGGAGCCGAGCCTTCTCGGCTACAGCGAGGACACGCCGGAGTACAAGGCCGCCTTCCGCGCCTATTGCCGACAGGTGCAGGAGCATCTCCGCCAGAGAGGCTGGCTCGATGAGGCCTTCGTCTACTGGTTCGATGAGCCCGCCCCCAAGGACTACGCATTCGTCATGAACGGCTTCCGCAAGCTCAAGGAGGCAGCCCCGGACCTCAGGCGGATGCTCACCGAGCAAGTCGAGCCCGAGCTGGTCGGCGGCCCGAACATCTGGTGTCCCGTCTCGCCCAACTACGACCATGAAGCGGCCGAGCAGCGGCGCAAGGCCGGTGACCACTTCTGGTGGTATGTCTGCTGCGGTCCGAAAGCGCCCTACTGCACCTTGTTCATTGACCACCCGGCCACTGAGCTGCGTGTCTGGCTCTGGCAGACCTGGCAGCGCAAGATCGAGGGTATCCTTGTGTGGCAAACGAACTACTGGACGAGCAGCGCTGCGTACCCGGACCCGGACAACCCTCAGAATCCGTACCAGGACCCCATGGGATGGGTCTCGGGCTACAGCACTCCGGCGGGCACGCGCCGGCCTTGGGGCAACGGTGACGGGCGATTCATCTATCCACCCGAGGCGGCCGCGGACGCCCAACAGCAGCAAACCGTGCTCGATGGACCGGTAGACAGCATCCGCTGGGAGATGCTGCGCGACGGGATCGAGGACTATGAGTACCTCACAATCTTGCACCGGCTGCTCAAGACCCGCGGCTCCCGGCTCCCCGCCGACGAGCGCCGACAGTACGCCGCGCTGCTTGAGGTCCCGGACAACATCACTGTTGACATGACCACCTTCACCAAGGACCCGGCCCCAATCGAGGCGCGCCGCGACGCCATCGCCCGCGCCATCGAGAAACTGACCAACCTCTGACCAACCAGGGCAGTCCTCTATCGGTCTGCCGCGTCTCTGCCATGCCTCCCACGCCATAGTGTGGAGGCAAATCCACCTCTTACAGAAAGGGGCAGTTCCACCATGATTGTCCTCGTTCTCCTCGCTATCTCGATGCTGGCTGCAATCGCTTGCGGTGATGCTCTGTTTGAAGATACCCACGTCGTAAAGATCAAGCCGGGCAAGTACGGCCCCCGCGGCATGCCGGGCGACATCATCGAACTCAAGGACGGCCGCTTGCTACTCTGTTACACAATCAACGGCATTATGGCCCGCACCTCAGCGGACAAAGGGAAAACGTGGGGTGACGAGTTTACTCTCGTCGCCAACCCCCAGCCTCCCTCCCAAAAGGGACGCTACTGCCATCCCAGTTTCCTCCGCCTGAAGAATGGTGAGATCCTCCTCTCGTACATCTATATCCCCGGTGCCCTCCCATACTACGGGCACAACTACTATAAGCGCTCCGCCGACGAGGGTAAGACCTGGAGTGAGCAGTTCATCTTGACCCCTTATCCCGGCTATAACCTCCTGCACAATGACAAGCTCATGCTCCTATCCAGCGGGCGCATCATCGCCCCCCTGGAGCACAAGAAGCGTTGGCCCGACACGCGCGATCACAGCGGCTACGTGTGCATGGCCTTCTATTCCGACGATAATGGTTACTCGTGGCAGATGAGCGCGAACGATATCGACATGGACCCCCACGAAGCCCAGGAGCCGCATGTGGTCGAGCTCAAGGACGGACGCTTATTGATGATCTTCCGCACCTACAGCGACTATGTGGGGCGAGCGTACTCCACCGATCAGGGACAAAGCTGGTCCAAGGGCGAGCTGGT
>JALGUG010000012.1 GCA_029820995.1 Candidatus Zipacnadia bacterium | reverse complement strand
ATGAGGCCCGCGAACTGATGTGGGCGGAGGGGGTGGCGCGCACCGGCAAGCGGTCGCTGAAGATCGTCAACCGCCAGGCCATCCAGAGCCGCTGGCGGACCGGCTATCTGGGCGACCTGGCCCTGCGGCCCGGATCGCAGGCCGTGCTGACTGGCTGGATCAAGGCCCAGGGCGTGGCGGAATCCGCGCATCTCCGCTTGTACTGCTTGAAGGCTAACGGCAGCATCGCCAGCCAGCCGGGGTCCACTGCGGTCAAGGGCGACGCCGGTTGGACCGAGGTGAAGCTGGAGCACAGGATACCCGATGATTGCGCTTTTGTGATGGTCTACGCCGAGATGAACGGGCCCGGGACCGCCTGGTACGATGATCTGGGGCTGTGGGGAGAGGCCGTCGAGCCGCAGGCGCTGCAGGCCAAGCCGCTGACGTACGGCGCGGCGGACTTTGAAGTCCTAGACGGTTTCGCCCTGGTGAAGCGTTCGGGCAGGGAAGTGCTGCAGCTCGGCGAGCAGGCGCCCAGCGGGAAGGCTCGACTGATCTTCGACGGGGAGACGGCGCGGTACGACATCGTGATTTCCTATCTGGACGAGTTCGACGGAGCCTCGCAATTGCGCGTGCTGTTAAACGGCCGGCCCCTGGGTGAGTTCACCTTTGACGCCACGAAGGGCCAAAGCCAGGAGGCCGACAGGTTCCTCCAGAAGCAGATTGCGGGGGTGGACGTGCAGCGGCACAGCCGACTGGTGCTGGAGGGCAAGAAGGACGGCGAGGAATACTGCCGGGTGGAGCAGGTGACCTTCAAGCCGGTCGGCCATTTCGTCGGCGAGCTCTTGCCGCCGGAGGCCGTCAAGCTGCCGCCGTCGTTGAGAGTCTTTCCGACGAGAGCGGAGGAGGCGTCGGCCCGGCGGATGCTCAGGCAGCTCATCGCAAGGGGCGCCCAAGCCAAGTCGCAGCAGCGCGAGTCCGAGCTGGCGCAGCTCAAGACGCCCGAGCAGTGGCGCGCGTACCAGGCGAAGATCCGCGACCGCCTGGCGGAGTACTTCGGCGCATGGCCGGAGCGGACGCCGCTGAACGCCCGCGTGGTCGGCAAAATCGAGCGGGAGAAGTTCACCATCGAGAAGGTCATCTTCGAGCCGCAGCCCCGGTACTACGCCACGGCGAACTTGTACGTGCCCAAGAGTCGCCCGCTCCCCGCACCCGGCGTGATCTTCACCTGCGGCCACTCGCCCGAGGGCAAGGGCTATCACCTGTATCACGAAAGCTGCCTGGGCTTGGTGCTCAAGGGCTATGTGGTCCTCGCCCTGGACCCGACGGGCCAGGGCGAGCGCTCAGAGTACTTCGACCCGGAGACGCTCAAAAACCTCGTCCCGCTGACCGTCTCCCAGCACCACTATCTCGGGCGCCCGAGCTTCCTCGTCGGCTGGTCGCTCTCGGGCAGGCGAACCTGGGACTGCATTCGGGCGGTGGACTATCTAGTCTCCCGCCCGGAGGTGCAGGCGGACAAGCTGGCGGCGTGCGGCAACTCCGGCGGCGGGCAGATGGCCGTGCTGATTACGGCGGTGGACGAGCGTATCAAGGTCTGCGCCGCTGCGCACCCGGGCGGCAGCATGGAGAATACGTACCTCAACGGCCAGGGCCTGCGCGACCGCGAGGTGCTCAGCCTGATTCCGCCGCGCCCCTGCGCGTTCATCGTGGGCAAGAAGTCCGGCGAGGCGGGGGGACATGGCGCGCGGATGAAGGACCTGCTCCGCTTCTACGAGGGCCTGGGCGTGGGCAAAGAGCGCGGCCGGATGATTCTGGTCGAGGGCGTTCACGACATGAAACGCCCCAAGCGAGTGGCGGCCTACGGCTGGCTCAACAAGTGGTTCGGTCGGGAAGAGGAGGGCGCGGAGGAGCCGCCGCTGGAGCCCTTCACGGCGCAGGAGCTGTGGTGCACCAAGAGCGGCTTCACACTCAAGTCGCTCGGCGGCGAGAGCGGACAGACGCTGAACGTCAAGCGTCTGGACCGGCTTGCGCCGCAGCGCCAGGCGCCAAGGGACCGCGCGGCAGCCAAGAGGATGCAGGCCGCGCTCCGGCAGGCGGTTCTGCGGCGGCTGGGGCTCAAGATCGAGGCCGACCACCAGGCGCCTCGGGTTGAGGAGCGCGGTGACTTCACCGGCGAGGGATTCGGGGCGGAGAAGTTCGCCTACGAGAGCGAGCCGGGCCTGCGCGTGCCGGCGTTGCTCTTGATTCCGGCGAAGCCCAAGGGGGACGCGCCGATTGTGCTCCACGCCTCAGACCTGGGGAAACCCCGGCGCCCGGACCAGGCGTCGCTGCCGCTCGCGCTCGTCCGGCGGGGGTACACCGTGCTGACGATTGACGTGCGCGGCGTGGGCGAGACGGACGTGGAGCGGCTGAGGGCCGAGCCGGACCTGACCAGGTACAATCCCGTGCAGTGGCGGCGCGATTCGCTGGCGATCAACGCCGTTTACAGCGGCCGGACGCTGGCGGCCATGCGGGCGCTGGACATCGTGCGCGGAATTGACTGGCTACAGGCTCGACCGGAACTGAAGGGAAAACGGGTCGTGCTGGTGGGCGAGGGGCTCGGCGGGTTGTGGGCCCTGGCTGTGGGCGCCGCGGACGAGCGCGTCGCAGGCGTGGCGACGGTCGGAATGCTGCAGTCGTACCGTTCGCTCATCAGCAGCCAGTACTACCGCGTGCGCGGGTACTTTTGGGTGGTCGGCGCGGTGCAGGATTACGACCTGCCCGATCTGCCTGCCTTGCTCGCGCCGCGCCCCGTGGTGACGCTGGATGCGGTCAACGCCATGAAGGAGCCGTTGAGCGCGGCGAACAGCGCCCGAGCTCTTGCCTGGGCGCAGGCCGTGTACGAGGCCCTGGGAGCCCAGGGCCGGTGTCGTTGCCAGTCAACCAGGCACCAGACGCCGGCGGAGCAGGCGGAAGCGCTTGCACGGGCCCTTGACCTTTAGACCGGGCCGAAACATCGTTACCGCAAGGAGAGAGCCAATGGACCAGACGCTTGCACCTCCCATCGTCTGCCGTGCCGGCTGCGCCCAGCAGGTCATTACGCCGCCGGTCGGCACCTCCCTGGCAGGCTACTTCCACGATCGGGTCGCCGAATCCGTGCGCGACGACCTGTATGCCCACGCCTTGGTCATCGAGCACGAGGGTACGCGCATCGCCCTGGTGTCCTGCGATCTGATCTGCGTTTCGGAGGACGTGGCGGACCCCGCCAAAGAGCTAATCGCGGCCGAAGCCGGAGTGCCGGCGGAGAACGTGCTAATCTGCGCCACGCATACGCACACCGGGCCCGAGGTCCGCGAGAGCGGCGTGGTGCCCCTCAACAAGGAGTGGGCGACGGGCCTGCCGCGGCTGATCGCCGATGCGGTGGCGGCCGCCGCGCATTCGATGTTCGACGCCACGCTCCGCGCGGGTCGGGCGCAGGCTGAGGGGTACTCGTTCAATCGCCTGTTCCGCCTGAAGGACGGGACGGAGCTGTTCGGCAAGGGCGGGCGCGAGGATCAGGTCATTGCGGAGGCGGGGCCCGTTGACCCGGAGCTGCAGACGCTGTCGGTCCACGATCAGGAGGGCCGCCTGCGGGCGCTGGCCGTGAACTTCGCCGTGCACGCCGATGTCATCGGCGGCGGCTCAGCCAACTTCATCTCGGCCGACTGGCCGGGCGAGCTGGCGCGCAACATTGCGGCCGTGTACGGCGAGGACGTGGTCACGCTCCTGCTGCAGGGCACCAGCGGAGACATTAACCATCGGGCACACGATCCGACGCACCTGCCCCAGGGCGGTCCCGCGAAGGCGGTGCAGATGGGCCGCGGCCTGGCCGGAGTGGCCATGCACGCCCTAGAGCGGGCCGAGCCGATGACGGAGCCGGCCCTGGACGGCGCCGTTGAGGTGCTGGCGATCCCATACTACACCCGCGACGAGGCCATCTGGGCGGAGATCGAGGCCCTCAAGGCCAAGCCCGAGCCTAATCCCTTCGAGAGGTACATCATCGAACGCACCGAGGCCTGGCCTTACGACGGCCAGGACGCCTCAGTCCCGGTGCAGGTGCTACGGGTGGGTGACGTGGCGATCGTGGGCCTGCCGGCGGAGATCTTCGTGCGGATTGGGCTGGAGATTAAGCACTTCTCGCCCGCGCCGTTCACGTTCGTGGTCGAGCTCGCCAACGCGCGCGCTTCGACCTACGTGCCCACCACCGATCAGGCCGAGCGTGGAGCGTACGGCGCCAAGCCGATTCTGTCGCGCTGGCTGTGCGCCGACGCCGGCCGGCGGATGGCGGACGCGGCACAGGTCATGCTGCACCGCCTATGGCCCTAGCCGCCCGGTAGCTCCAAGATCTGGCAGCGGCCCTCGGCGCGCGGGACCTTGAGTGTCCGGCCCTCGATCTTGAGCTCGACTGGGCCGGGCGTGTCGTCGAAGTCGGTCCGGCGCACCAGCACGCGGTTGCCCAGTCGGAGGCCCGAGACCACCGGACCCGGCTGCCTGGGCACTTCGAAGGCGATGGGCACGCCTTGGTCGAGAAACTGCTTGAACTCCAGGGCGGCGGCGTACACCTCCTGGACCAGGCGCATCTCCTGGGCGGTCTCCTCGGCGGGGCACCACATGATCAGCCCATCGGTCCCGCGCAGGAACATGTGCCAGAGCAGCTCCTGATACTTCTGCTCGCTGAGCTGCTTCACGTTCGGATCGGGCTCCTTGGGCGGCGCCGTCGTGTGCCAGTGGACGAAGGGGATGATCGGCGTCTCAGCCGACGTGTGCCGGCAAGCGTTGGTGGCGACCAGGAGCATGTTGTAAAACCAGCGATAGTCCGAGTTGGCGAAATCGTACCATCCGAAGGTGGGATACCACGTGTAGACGACCGGCATGGCGAAGGTGAAGCCGGTCAGCGGGAACTCGTGGAACCACTGGCGGTACTTCGCTCGTTGGTCGGCCTTGAAGGGCGCGCCCTCGACGAACTGCTCGTAGTAGTCGTACCAGTAGCGCCAGCCGTCGTGTGGATAGACGCCGTAGTTGCCGATCAGCGCGTGGGGGAAGTAGGCCTTTACGGTGTCGGCAAACACCTCGCGCTGCAGGTCGCAGCGAATGAGACGTAGGGCCTTCTGAAACTCGGTGAAGTCGTCAATCTTCGGGATGTTCTGCCGACAGACGCGACACCTCTTGGAGTGCTCCCAGGCGCCGTTCCACTCCAGGGGGCCGTCAATCTCCCAGTCCAGGTAGATGAAATCAACGTCCAGCCCCTCCCGCTGGTACGCGCGCAAGAAGTACTCGAACTGCTCCTTAATGGCCGCACGCCGGAACTCCAGCGCGAAGGGGCAGCCCATCTTGCGCCGGGGGCTGAAGGAGTCATCATAGAACTTGGTCCCGTCAGCGGCGACGTGGAACGTCCGCACGTCACCGTTGCAGAAGGTGTGCATGCAGGCGTTGGCATCAATGCCGATGTCCAGTCCCAGCTTCTTTTGCAGCCGCGCCACGCGCAGCGCCTCGGCGAGACTTTGCTCGCGCCGGCCGGGGTTCCACCGGGAGTTGACTGCGAGGCCGCGCTCGTTGAGCCGGCGCAGGAGCTTCTCGGCCTGCGCGTCATCCGACGTGCCCAGGCTCTCCAGCCGCGAGGCCCGCAGCGGCAGGCGGTCGCCCCGCGGGAACTTCAGCGGCTGCGTCGCCTCGACAATGCTCGTGATAATCTCCGTTTGGCTCATACGCTTCCGCTCCTGAGCGAGCAAGTTGACCGGCAACAGCGTGGCCACCAGCAACGTCAGCCCGACTGATGTCCGCATCTGCAGCCCTCCTTCCGATAGCGGGCCCCCTTTCTCCTCCCTCGCGGGTTCGTCCTCCGCCCACTGTTGCGCAATGCCAGGGAGCGGTGAGCGGACTGCAGCCTTCCTCTGCGCAGCCGCAGAGGAGACTCCCCATTCCACGCCGAATGGTACCCCGGTGCCAGTGTTGATGGACCGAGGCCCACCATGACAATGGCTGAGATCATCCAGGCGATGACGGAACGCCTCGTGCGCGATTTTGATCCGTTGCGCGTCGTGTTGTTCGGGTCCCACGCGCGGGGCGAGGCGGGGCGACACAGCGACGTGGACCTTCTGGTGGTGCTCTCCGAGGTGGAGGACAAGCGCCAGGCCGCCATCGCCATGCGCGAGGCGCTGGCTGACTTCCTGGTCCCGAAGGACGTCATCGTCACGACCCCCCAGGAGATCGCGCGACGCGGCCACCTCGTCGGCACCGTGCTACGTCCCGCGCTGCGCGAGGGCAAGGTGCTCTATGAGCGAGCCTGAGCAGCGGGCCGAGGCCTGCCGCTGGCTGCGGTTTGCCCGGGCGGACCTATTGGCGGCCCAGGGGTCTTTGGGCCGGCCTCCCTTGGTGCCCCGCCACGTCTGCTGGCTCGCCCAGCAGGCGGCGGAGAAGGCGTTGAAAGCCTTGTTCGTCTTCCTGCACGTCGACTTCCCGTTTACGCACGACCTCGATCTGCTGCGCGACCTTCTGCCCGAGGGATGGCGGGTCAAGACCGCCTGCCCGCGGCTAGGCGCTCTAACCCAGTGGGCGGTCGAGGCCCGGTACCCGAGCGACTGGGCAGAGCCGACGGAAGCTGATGCCCGGTCGGCCGTGCAGGAGGCAGAGGCCGTCTGGGAGGCCGAAGTGCGCTCGTTCTGTCGGTCATGCGCAGCACTCGCAGACGTATCGAGACCGCGGCGGGAACCGGGGAAGCACTCGTCCTATCAGTTCTCCATCTTGGTCTGTTTGGCGAGAGCCCTTGTGGCAGGCTTGGCATGGGTGCGCTCCCCCCCGCGCCTTGGCACGTTTGCAGAGACGCGGTAAGATGTCCTATGGGAGGCCATGCCATGAAACCGATCCGCCTGGACGCTGCGACATACCGCGATAAGGTCTACGCCTGCTGGTTGGGCAAGAACATTGGTGGGACGCTGGGCGGGCCCTGGGAGGGTCAGAAGGAGACGCACGGTCTTACCTTCTACGACCCCGTGCCGGACAAGTCCGCGCCAAACGACGACCTGGATCTGCAGCTCGTGTGGCTGAAGATGATGCAAGAGCGCGGTATCCCGCCGACAGTGGGCGATTTCGCCGACTACTGGGTCAAGCACCTGGGGCCGTACCCGTGGAATGAGTACGGTTTCTGTCGGCGGAACCTGGACCGCGGTCTACGGCCGCCGATTTCGGGGTGCTTTGAGAACTACTACATTGACGAGATGGGCTCGCCGATCCGGAGCGAGATCTGGGCCTGCGTGGCGCCCGGGGACCCGCAGTTGGCCGCCTGGATGGCCTGGCGCGACGCGGTGCTCGATCACGCCGGCGGCGAGGGCGTGTACGGCGAGATGTTCTGGGCGGCGCTGGAGAGCGCGGCCTTCGTGATTGACGATCCTGACGAGCTTATTCACATCGGCCTGGAGATGATCCCGATTTGGTGCCGGATCTCGCGTGCGGTGCGCGAGGCCGTGTGGTGCCGGGACAACGGCGTGGACTGGGCCGAGGCACGCGAGCGCATCGTCCGGTCGTTCGGGCATTTCCAGCCCTGCCATGCGCCGCAGAATCATGGCTTCACGATCCTCGGTTGGCTCTACGGCGAGGATTTCGGTGATCGCCTCTGCCAGGCGGTCAACTGCGGCTACGATACCGACTGCACCGGCGCAACGCTGGGGAGCGTGCTGGGCATTGTCGGGGGCACGGCGGTGATTCCCGACAGATGGCGGGAGCCGGTGGGCGAGGAGATCGTGCTGCACAAGTTCACCCAGAACCTCGACGCACCTAAGACCGTGGGCGAGCTGACGGATCAGACGGTGGCGCTGGGCAAGCAAGTGCTCGCCCAGCTATCGCCAGTGTCCGAGCTCGGTGCGGAGGCTGTGACGCCGCACAACGTGCGGTCTCTCCTGGCGGCGAACGAGAAGGCGCTGGCCGCGCTGCGGCAGGACCCGATGGCGACCTGCGAGACCGTGGAGGGCGTGGAACTATGGCTGCACTACAACGGCGAGCCGGTGCTGCGGCCGGGCTATCGAAAGGTGGTGGGAGTGTCGGTTCTGAAGGATGGCGAGCCGGTGGAGGCAAATGTGGACCTGCAGGTCCCGAGCGGCTGGCAGAGCGAGGCGATGCCGGAGGCCCTAGGACAGCGCCGCTGGGCGATCCGCGCCGACGAGGTCGCCGACCGAAACACGGTGACCGTGCGGGTGCAGGCGGCCGGCGAGGACTTGGAGGCGGAGTACGTGATCCTTGGCCCCGGTGAGGCGCAGGGCTACGGCTGCGGGATGAACGTGCCGCGCTGCGAGAAGTGCCACGCTCGGCTGGAGTCGTGTCTCTGCCAGGAGGCCTAGCGAAGGTCGCGGCCGTGGTGCGTCTGGGGGGTCATGATCCAGGTTTTGGTGGCAGGTACGAGCGGAGAGCGAGTCACGAGCATGGGAGGTGAGGATGATGGACGCGCGCCAGTTGAGAAGAGTCCGGCTGATCGCGACCATAGTGCTGGGTGTGGTACTCCTGGCCTTGACGGCCTACGCCATTGCGCTGGAGCCAAAGCGAGGGAGCATCTCCGGCGTTGTCATGTCCACCCGCACCTCGGGCCCACTGCCCGGCGCACGGGTGATCGTCAGCATGGGCCGCGGGTACTATTATGAAGGCGCCTTTCGCACGGAGACGGACGAACAGGGCCGCTTTGAGTTCCCCTGTGTCCCGGCAGGAGAACACTACACTATTCTGGCCAAGCACCCGTCGCACCAGCAGGCGACCTGGCCCCATCGCGTGCGCGTGGACGAGGGCATCAACTCGGGCGGCATCCAACTCGAGCTGCTGCCGCGCGCGCCGTCCGTCGCCCTGTCCACCAGCCGGCGATTCCTTACCACTCAGGACGAGGTCTCGCTGCGCCTGTCCGGCTATCTGCAGGACGGCCCGGTCCACGTGGTCGTGCGCCCGGTGGACATCGAGCGCCTGTACCGCGTGACCGGCAAGATCCGCAACCTAACGAAGCGAGCCGACTTCTGGCAGACCCCGCTCCGCGAGTTCGACCACGTGCTGAGCTCCCGCGACAAGTGGGGGGAGTTCCACGAGCGCCTGCTATTGAAGGACCTGCCAGGCGGCGCGTACGTCGTCACAGCCTACGCTGCAGACTCGCAGGACTCCGTGTGGTTCGTCCTCTCCGACATTGGGCTTACCGTCAAGCGCGCGCCCCGGCAGCTTCTGGCGTACGTCGTGGACTTCGGGAGCAACGAACCCTTGCCCGGCGCGGGCCTGACTTGCTACAGGAACCGGAAACCGACCGCCACTGGCCGCACTGATGAGCACGGCCTGTTCTTCGCCGCCCTCGGCGAAGGCGCAGCGGGCGGCCCGGTGTTCGCGCATTACGGCTCGTCGCTCGCCTGGGCTAACGCCGGCGGCGGAGGCTACGAAACGCGCTCCACTGTCTACCTGTACACCGATCGCCCGATCTACCGCCCCGGCCACACTGTGCGCTTCAAGGGAATCGCTCGCCGCCGGCGCGGCAATCACTACGTGGTGCCGGCCAACGCCCCGGTCACCGTGCGAATCTCGGATTCGCGCGGCGGTGTGGCCTACTCGCGCGGCGTACGCACCACTGCGTACGGCTCCTTTGTAGGTCAGTTTGAGCTGGGCAACGAGGCGCCACTGGGGCGCTATTCCCTCGACGCCACCTTCGACGGCGAAGAGTGCAGCGCATATTTCAAGGTCGAGGAATACCGCAAGCCTGAGTACAAGGTGGAAGTCAGCTCCCCTCAGGAGCGCTACCTGATCGGCGAGCGCGTGCCGTTCACCGTAGACGCCTCCTACTACTTCGGCGCACCTCTACAGGGCGCGGAGTTGACGTACAGCGTCTACCGCGGCCCCTACTGGGACCCGGACTGGGCAGCCGAGGAAAGCGACTGGTGGTACGAGGGCGAATACGGTGAGGGCGACTACTATTATGGCGGCTATGGGGAGCTGATCACCCACGGCACCGCGCGGCTCGATGACAAGGGCCGGGCCGTGATCTGGGTGGATAACACCGAAGGCGAAGGCACACAGCGGATCACGCTGGAGGCGGAGGTTGCGGACGCCAGCAACCGCGCCGTGACCGGGCGGGGCTACGCCATCTGCGTGCCCGCACTGATCCGCCTGCGCGCCTCCGTCGACAAGTACGTCTACTCGCGCGGCGAACCGCTCACGGTGGTCGTCGAGGCCCAAGATTACAACAAGCGTCCCTCCGCGGGCCTGTCCGTCACGGTCAAGCTGACCAAGAGCACCTGGCGGAAAACCGGCCGCTACGACTGGGAGGAGATCAAACGCGACTTGGCGACGCAGCAAGCGACGACGGACGCCAAGGGGAAGGCGCAGGTCACCTTTGCCCGGCCGCCGCCGGGAGACCTGCGGGTCGTGGCCGAGGCCCACGATCCCGAAGGCCGGCTCGCCACGACGGAGCGCTGGGTGTGGGTGGAAGGCGCGGGCCGCGAACGCCCGCCCTGGGAGCGAGAGCAAGATCTGACGGTAGACCTGGTGCGGGACCAGAAGGAATATCAGATCGGCGAAGTCGCCAAGGTGCTAATCAACTGCTCCCACAAAGACGCTCATGCGCTGCTCACCGTGGAGGGGCCGAAGATCTTCCGCCGCGAGGTCGTGCGGCTGAAGGACGGCTCCGCCACTATGACCATCCCGATGACGGAAGAGCATGTGCCGAACGTCTATGCCTGCGCCACGATCATGAGCCAGGGGCAATTCACACAGGGGGAGACCTTGCTCAAGCTCGGCCGCGAACACAAGGAGCTCAGAATCGCCGTCCAAAGCGACAAGGAGGCCTACGAACCGGGCGAAACGGCGCACTACCTGGTCCAGGTGACCGACCGGCTGGGCCGGCCGCAGCAGGCGGAGGTCTCGCTCGGGGTGGTGGATGAGGCAATCTATGCCCTGCAGCCGGAGCTGGCCGGGGACATCGTCAGGTTCTTCTGGGGCCGCCGCTACAATGCCGTAAGCACGAACTATTCCTTCCCACGTTACTATTACGGAGGCGTGGAGAAGCTGGCCGGGATGCTCAAGGTCCGCAAGAAGTTCGAGGACACCGCCTACTGGGCGCCTCTGTTGCGGACCGACGCCAACGGCCGGGTCACCGCCGAGGTCCCGCTCCCCGACAACCTGACTACCTGGCGCGCCACGGTGCGGGCGCACACACTGGGCACCGAGGTCGGGGCGCAAACACAAACGATCAAGACTCAGAAGCCGCTCGTCGTGCGCCTGGCCACGCCGCGCTTCTTCACCCAGAAGGACGAGCTGGACCCTGAGGACCGAGGGCCTCGAGCTCGTGGGCGAATCCGAACAGCGCCTGCCAGTGAAGGCCAACGGGGTTGAGCGCGCCGACTTCCGCGTGCGCGCCACAGAGCCGGGTCCGGCCACCTTGACGGTCACGGCTATCGGCGCGACCGCCGGCGACGGGATGGAACTGAAGCTCCCCGTGCACCCGCTGGGCGTGGACGAGCGCTTTGCCCGCGCGGGCTTCGTGCGCCGGAGGGCCGTCCAGACTCTGGAGGTTGCGGCCGACGCGCAGCCGGAGACCATCAAGTGCAAGCTGAATCTCTCGCCCACCGCGGGCGCCGCCTTCCTGCCGGCACTGCGCTACCTGTTCGGCTACCCCTACGGTTGCGTCGAACAGACCATGAGCCGCTTCCTGCCCGATGTGATCATCCGCCGCTGGCTACGCAAGCTCGGCGGCCGGCTCGACTGGCTGGAACAGGAGCTGGACCGCGTCATTCGCGACGGCCTCCAGCGCCTGTACAACATGCAGCAGGAGGACGGCGGCTGGGGCTGGTGGCAGCACGACGGCTCGGCGCCGGAGATGACCGCCTACGTGCTCTACGGTCTGTACGCCACCCAGGAGGCGGGCTACAAGGTGGACGCCGACGTCCTGAGTCGGGCCGAACAGGCCCTCGCGCGACACGTTAGCGAGTCCGACATCTCTCGCGCCAACAAGGTGTATGCCCTCTGGTGCCTGTCCCACGGGGCAACCAACTGCTATGACGATCTGGTTGACGCGTACCAGCAGCGCGGCTCGCTGTCCACCTATTCCCGCGCTCTGTTGACCCTGGCGTTGCAGCGCGCCGCGGCCCGGGGCTACCCGGAGGCGGACCGAATGGCCGCGCTGTCGCTGGGCGAGCTGAAAGCCCTGGCCCAGACCGACAACAAGGGCACACGCTGGACCTCCCGGACCGCCGAACGATACTGCTGGTACGACAGCGACGCCGAGACCACGGCCTTCGCAGTGCAGGCCCTGGCACTGAACGATCCCGACGATCCGATGCTCCAGCCCGCGGTGCGCTGGCTGATGTCCACAATGAAGGGCAACAACTGGGGCAGCACCAAGACCTCGGCCATCGTGATGTGCAGCCTCTCGGACTACGTGCGCCGGAGGGCCGAGCAGCACCCGCCGCACTTCGTGGCGCAGGTTACGCTCAACGGACGCCAGATCGCCACCCGGGAGTACAACGCGGCCAACGCCTTCACGAGCGGCGCCGAGATCGAGATCTCACCCCAGATGCTCAAGACCGGGGCCAATCGTCTCGAGGTCATCAAGTCCGGCACCGGCGATCTGCACTATGCGGTCTCGCTGGACTACTTCTCGCGGGCCCAGCAGGTTGAGGCCAAGGAGCAGGGGATCCAGGTCTTGCGCCAATACTTCCTGCTCCAGCCCGAGGAGGACCGCGTCGAAGGCTTCCGCTACGTGCCGGTGGAGCTGCCGGCTCGGCTTCGGCCGGGCCAGCAGCTTGAATGCAAGCTCACGGTCACCGCGCACGCGCGGTTGTACTACCTGCTGGTCGAGGACCCCATTCCGGCGGGCTGCGAGGTCGTTCCGATGCCCGATCGCAGCTATTACTATGAGCTGTGGGACTACTGGTATTGCGCCCGCGAGGTGCGGGACGAGAAGGTGGCGTTCTTCATTCGCGAGTGCTCTCCGGGCACGCACACCTTCAAGTACGCCCTGCGCGTCGTGCTGCCCGGCACGTATCACGTCATGCCCCCGGTGGCGTACGGCATGTATCGCCCGGACGTGCGGGGCCGCGGCGCCTCAAAGCAGCTCCGCGTGACGCCCAGCGCGGTCGTCGGGCCCCAGGTCGCCTCCCGGCCCGGACCGCTGCAGCTCGCGTGGGCCAGCCTGTGGCAGTGAGCGCCCGAGGTTCTCACCACGGAGACACGGAGCGCACAGAGAACGGACAGCAAGAGGAGGGGCCGGACTGCGAGGCGGCGTGCTTTGTTGCGCCGCCCCCGTATTCGGCCCCTGCTTCTCACCGGATTGTCCGCTCTCCGTGTCTCTGTGGTACTAATGAGAGTTACCGATGGAGAGGCTGCTGCGCGGATTGACGACGGCGCTGGCGGCGTTGATGGTGCTTGCTGCCGGTGTTGCCCTGTTCCTGGTGCTTTGGTCTCCGCCCCACGTGGTCTGGGGCTCGTACACCACTTCCCTGGCCGAGCGCACGCCCGAGGAGCGCGGTAACATCGAGCTCGCCGTGCGCGCGCTGGACGGCGCAATCATCCCTGCGCACGGGGAGCTGTCCTTCAACGAAATCGTCGGTCCCCGCCGGCCGGAAGACGGATACCGTGAGGCCACGACATACATCGGCGACCGAACCGCAAGCCAGATTGGCGGCGGTATCTGCCAGGTGTCCTCGACGCTGTACAACGCCGCCCTCTATGCCGGTCTGGACGTTGCCGAGCGCCATGCCCACAGCCGCCCCGTGGCCTCGGTCCCGCCGGGCCGCGACGCCACGGTGGCGTACGGCACCGCCGACCTCCGCCTGCGGAATCCCTGGGAGGATAAGCTGGTGCTGCGCGCGAAGGTGGGTCCAGCGCGCTTGATCGTGGAGATCGTAGGCTCGCGGGAGCCGCCGTTCCGAGCACAGCTTAACCATGATCTCAACCGTGTGGCCTGCTCGCCGGGTGGCCGACCAGGTTTTCGCTCCCGCCTGGAACGAGTGCTGACCTTTGCCGACGGCACCAGTCGGCGTGAGCTCATCGCCGCGGACTTCTACCCTCCACGAGACGGGACTCCGGACTAGAAGTGGTTTCATAGCTCCAACAACGAACAACAACCGCGCCTCCTACAAGGCTATGAAACAGCTTCTAGATCCGCCAGCGGGTGCTTCCGCGGCAGACGTCGCCGCAGAGGGAGACGGCTCATGGCCGCAGCCCGGAAGATCGTCATCGTCGGCGTGGACTCGCTCATGCTGGGCTTCTGCAATCGGCTCGTCGAGAGCGGGTCCATGCCGGCCCTGGGCGGCCTGATGAACCGCGGCTGCGTGTCCGCCGCCTACCCGTCTTATCCCACCTGCTCGGCCACCAACTGGGCCACCATCGCCACCGGCGCCGACCCTCAGACCCACGGGGTTCTGACCGGCAGCTTTGGCAGCACTCGCTACCGTGCCGACACGCTCTGGCAGGCAGTGGAACGCAACGAAGGGCGGGCCATCCTTCTGAACTGGCCGGGGGCCTTCAGCACCGACTATCAGCGTTCCATCGTCTTGGCCAACGGCAAACCCAGCGAGGACCCGTTTCAGCTTGCGCCCTGCGCGCTGTACGCTCTGGAGGAGGTCGGCCGTCGCCGCGGGGAAGTGCCGTCGAGCCTGCGTGCCGTGCCGCTGCGTCTCACTGCTCCGGAGGGCTGGGCCTATCCGCCTGATTCAGGGCTGCCGCCTCTGGGCGCCGAGGTGCCGCTGGGAGGCACTGGGGAGGTCGAGCTGCCCACCTGGCACGCGCTATTGTATGCCACGGCGGACCGCGGGTACGATCGGGTGATGCTGACACCGAACCGCGATGCCAGCGCACCGGCCGCCGAGCTGGCGACGGGGGACTGGAGCGCCCCTCTGACCATCGGCGCTCGCCGCAGGGGAGCGGACCTGGAAGCCGCCTGCCGATTCAAGCTGGTCGAGCTGGCCGCCGACGCCACACAGCTCCTGTTGTACCGATCGGCCGTTTACCCGCTCAGCGGTTTCTCACACCCCGAAGCGGTGAGCCGCGCTCTCGTCCGGGAGCTAGGGGCGTACACCGGAAGTCCCGGTCGCCTGCCCTTATCGTGCGGGTGGTTCGACCTGTACGAGGAGGAGAACGCCCGTCATCTGGAGTGGCTGACTCAGGCTGCCCTGCACCTGATGGCCCACGAGCAATGGGATATCTTGGCGCTCCAGTGCAGCTCGCCCGACCATCTCATGCACGAGATTTGGAGCGGCCTGGACCCCGCCGCCCCCGAGCACGACCCGGCCCGGGCCGAGTTCTTCTGGAATACCATGGGCCGCGATCTGGCCCAGGTTGACGCCGTGCTGGCCGCGATCACGGAGGCCGCGCCGGACGACGCGCTCATCTGCGTCGTCTCCGACCATGGGCATCTGCCCAATCTGGGGACCGTCAACATTCTCGGATGTCTGCAGCGAGCGGGCCTCGTGGTGTTGAGCCCGGAGAACGGTGCGCTGGATCGCGTGCAATCACGGGTCTGGCCGCGCCTGGCGGATGTGCGCGTACGCCTGCAGGGCCGCGATGAGGGCGGCATTGTCCCGCCGGAGGAGTACGATGCCGTCTGCGAACAGGTGATTGACGCCCTGCTGGCCATTCGGTCGCGCGAGGGTCGCCGTGTCGTCACCCTAGCGATCCGGCGGCAGGACGCCGGGTTCCTGGGCCTGGATAGCCCAGCAGCGGGCGATGTGATCTTTGCGCTCGCACCGGGCTACACCCACCGTCTCCACGGCTCCCACCCCACCAGCCTCGTAGCGCCGCCCAACTACACGGACCCCTCGGGCGGCACCGAGAGCATCCACGGCGTCCACTTGCCCGGCGCGAGTAGGGGCATCGGGAGAATGGAGGCCTTCTTCTGCCTGGCGGGCCCGGGCGTGAGGCGGGGGTTCATCCGGCCCCGACCCATCTGGCTGCGCGACGTCGCCCCGACGCTGGCCCACCTGGGCGGCGTTCCCGTACCCCAGCAGGCCGAGGGCCGGGTCTGCACGGAGTTCCTGGCCTAGGTGTGCCACTGTCGGCCATGGCGGCAGCGTGACTGGACTTGCACGGGGGCCAGGGCGCCGCGTCGCACACGGAAAAGACCTTGCCCTTTGCCGCTTACTCGGGCTCCATCACGTCCTTAATCTGAGCGTAGTCGTAATCGAAGTGCTCACAGACCAGTTTGGTCACGTGGACGGTCTGCTCCCGCATCTCCTGGAGCAGCTCATCACGCCGCAGATCGTCCAGGTCGCGATCTTGCAGCGCGTCCGTAAAGCCGCGAATGAAGGTCAGCGGCTGCACCAGTTCCTCGATTGTCTGCTTCAAGGTCCCGCTGGCCGAGCCCCGCAGCACTCCCGATAGACCCACCAGCTTCGATTCCACCACGATCCCCTGGTCGCCGATAGCGTACTCCCGCAGCTCCTTGTCGTGATTGCTGCCGCGCATCTTCAGGAGGCCCAACATGCGCCGAATTTCGCTGCCGGTCTCCACGAAGCGCAACAGGATGATGCAGTCCACCGCGGGCGACAGCCCAATATCCGAGATGCGCAGGTCGCCCGTCACCTCCGGTATGCCCCACGTCAAGACGGATGTGATGCCATGGTGCTCCAGGAAATCGAGCAGGCCGCGGACGTAGTCCACCATTGTCGGCAGGCTGGCGCCCGAGGCGTCGAACAGCGTGCTGATGCTATCCAGCACCAATCGCCGCGGCTGGTGCTCGCGCACTACCTGTTCCACGCGCCAGAACAGTTCATCCACACAGATCGCCACCGGTACCTGGTGCACCACCTGCAACTGTCCCGCCTCGATCCAGTGCCCCAGGTCCATGCCGACCGTCTGCGCAAAGGCGATGGCCCGCTCCGGGCTCTCTTCCACCGACACCAGCAGCCCCGACTCGCCCCGCTGCAGCCCGGCGTGCAAGAAGTGCATGGCGCACAGCGTCTTGCCGGTGCCGACGCTTCCCGCCAGCAGCGCCGACGAGCCCGCGAACAGCCCGCCGCCCAACATCCGGTCCAGGCCCCCGATGCCGGTCGAGATCCGCTCCAGGTCCCGCTTGACGATCGGACCTCGTCGCTGGGGCGCCCGTGAGCGCGCGAAGACCTGCAGCCCTCGCTGGGACAAGGAAAAGGCGAACCGCCCCGGCTGATGTCCCTGCCCGCGCGTCTTGCGCACCTCAATGGTGCGCATGCGCTGACCGGTGGGCGCTTGCTCGTAGTTCAGCCGCACCACGCTGTCCGCCAGGTACTCCTCGAACCGACCATCCTGCTCGCCCTCCAGCTCGCTGAGCATCATCGCGATGAACCCTTCGGATTTCACCGCGGTGACCAGCTCATGGAGCAAATTCCGAGCTTCACGCTCGTCCTCGCAGACCTGCCACAGATGATTCACGCTGTCAATCACCAGACGCGTGACACCATGGTCCGGCCGCCACTCCTTGAAGACTTCGGGCGAGTCCAGCAAGCGCTCCCGCAGCACGATTGGCATGATGGAGGCCAGCCCAAACTTCCCCGCCTGCTCCAGCTCGCGCAGGCTCCAGCCGAAGTGCCGGGCGTCTCGATAGATCTGCGCGGCAAGCTGCTCGAAGCTCACCAGCAACGCGGGTTGGTCCAGTTCGGTGGCGCCGTAGTGCAGGAACTGTAAGCCCAGGGTCGTCTTCCCGGTGCCCGGCGCCCCCTGGACCAGCAAGACATTGTCCGGCAGCATGCCCCCGCCGAGCAGTTCGTCCAATCCGGGAATACCCAGCTTTACACGCTCCATCGAATCCCCTCCTTCCGCCACAACTGGCCTTTTGCCGATTGTCTGACGCCCCGGAACGCCGTGGCCTGGTTCGCGGGCAGATACTCTAGGCTCACACCGCGCGCGAAGCATTCACGGCGATGCCCGCAGCAGCCGCTCGACAATGGCCCGGAGCTTGCCCGGTGAAAAGGGCTTGGTGAGGTAATCGTCTGCGCCCGCCTTTTGCGCCGCCTCGCGGTCTTTGCCCTGCGCCTGAGTGGTAAGCACTACCACCGGGATCGCTGCCAGGCCTGGGTCTTGTTTGAGGCGCCGACAGACTTGCAGGCCGTCCATCTTGGGCATAATGACATCGAGAACCACGAGCTCGGGCCGCTCCACAGGGATGCGTTCCAGCGCCTCCAGCCCGTCCTCGGCTGTCAGCACGCGGTAACCGGCACGCTCCAGGGACAGGGTGATCAGCTTCCGTGCCAGGGGCGAATCATCCACGACCATGACTGTCCGGGGCCTCTGTTCATCGTTCTCGACTGGGACCATAACCGCTCAAACCCTCAGCAATTCCTCCGGATCAATGACCAAGTAGGTTTCTCCTTCAAACCGGCACGCGCCACGCACAGCCTCAGTGGCTGCCGGGTAGTCGGCCGGCACCGGATCGAGTGCCGCCAGCGGCAAGGACACCAGTTCGTCCACGCGGTCCGCACGCAGTGCCGCCGCACGGCTCCCGCGCATCACGGACAGGTGCTCGCCACGCCCTGGACGCCCCAGGCCGAGGCGCAGGCCCAGGTCCAAGACCGGTAGCGGCTCACCGCGGACCGTCGCTACCTCGACGAAGGGCTCCGCTTCGGCCGGCAGCGGACAGGCAGCACTGGGCGCGGCCACGCACCGTACCGTCGCGGCCGGCAGCGCAAACCGGTACTTGTCCAGCTCCAGCACCAGGCAGGCCGTTCCCCGGTCTACCGGCGCCTGCAACGTGTCCTCGGTCTCTTTGGTGGTGTTTTCCCCTGCTTCGCGCGACGCAGCACGCAGCTCCTCGGCCGTAAACTGCTGCTCCAGATCGTACGGCCCGGCCTGCTCCAAGTCCTCGGCGGTCAGCCGCCGCCAGGGGCTGGACGCCGGGACCGGTCTCGTTGCCAGAAGCAGCGCCATGTCGCCCTGCGGCAGACTCGCGGCCCCGGCCAAGCCCGGAAGCTGTGCGCTCACGTGCGGCAGCGGCCTGACAGCGGGCGATTCCGTTCCCAGCAGCGCGTCCACCATCAGTGCCTGCACCCGATGGCTCACGTCCGCCACCAGGAGCACCGGACCGTGGAGCTCCGCTGGCACAGCGCCGGCGTCTTGCAGGAACGCAAGAGGTGTGGTGACTCTCGCCTCCGCGGTGCCTCGCCGCAGAACGGCACCGCCGTTGCTGCCTCGCTCGAACTTCGGCTCCGTGATAATATCCCCCACACTCGTCAGTGGCACGGCATAGGTCCCGGCGCCGGCTCGGACCACGACGCAAGCCACGAGGCCAAGCTGCGAGGGTACTACCAGTTGAAACGTTGTGCCGGAGCCAGCTTGCGTTGAGACCCGGAGGCTGCCGCCCAGGCGACGCATCGCGTGTGATACGGTCTCCAGACCGACGCCGCGGCCGGAGATGGCCGTCACCTCAGGGGCCGTACTGAAGCCAGACAACCGCAGCAATAGCCGCCCAAGCTGGGCCTCCTGCGGATGCCGCGCTTCGTCCTCGGTAATCAGACCCCGGCGTACGGCTTCCTGTAGAATCTTGTCCACATCCAGCCCGCGACCGTCGTCGGAGACCTCCAGCACAATGCTGGTGCCCTCCTGAGCGGCGCTGAGGCGCACCAGGCCCCGGGGGTTCTTGCCGGCAGCTTCTCGCTCTGGCGTTGATTCCAGGCCGTGGTCCAGAGCATTGCGCAGCAGGTGGAGCAGCGGCTCGTGCAATTCCTGCACAACCAGGCGATCCATCTGAATGCCCCGATGTTCGGTCAGGACCCGCGCGCGCTTGCCTAGGTGCGAGCTGAGTTCTTCCAGGAAGGCCGCCGCACGCATGAACAGCTCGGCCACGGGCACGAGCCGCAGAGACATGATCTGCGCCTCGAGCTCCGCCGCGGTCCGGCGTAGTCGCGCGATGTGTTCCTCGAGGTCCCCGTCGGAGCGCGCAGCCGGCTGTTCCAGCAATCGGCAGGTCACGGCCAGCTCGGAGGACAGCGCGGTCAGCTCTTCCAGAGCCTGAGGGCTTACGCGAGCCGGTTCGCTGATCAGACTGGCTGCCGGCGCCGGCATATGCTCCGGCGGGCGTGTCGGAGGGCTCTCGATCGCCATTTGAGCGGCGGCTTTGAGGGCCTCCACGAGATCGTCCGTTGCGACCTCCGGCTCGTGGCCTGCCGCGCACTGCTCGACTAGGTGCCGCAGCGTGGTCAGGGCCTCCAAGACCAGACCAAAGGGGAATTGCTGGGCGTCCAGCGTTCCCGCGCGCACGGCCACCAGGGGCGTTTCCAGGGCGTGCGCCAGTTCTGTCGTGCGGGTGAACCCGAGAAAGGAGGCTGAGCTCTTGAGAGTGTGGGCCGCGCGGAAGAGCTCTTGAACGTGTTCCCGGTTATCGGGCGACTGCACAAGCTGTTCCAGGGTGCGCTGCAGCCGGACCAGCAAGTCGCGCGCCTCGGCCAGGTAGTCCCCCAGAAACTGGCGCGGATCAAGCGCGTCTTCAGGCATCTGCGCGGAGTTGTCCATCCTGAGTTGCGGACGGCGCGGCGACCTCGAGCGAACTGACGAGACGCTTCAACTCCTCAGCCAGTTCATTCAGCCGCTCGGTGGCGGCGGCAGTGGCCTCCGACGATTGCGCCGTCTCTTGGGTCCCGGTGGAGATGGTCTGGGCACTCTTGGAGATATCTTCGATTGCCGCGGCCTGCTCTTGCATCGCCGTGGAGATCAGGTGCACCAAATCCCGCGTGGTAGCAGCCTGCTGCTCGATGCGCTGCAACGCTTCCGCGGTCTGATGCACCAGCTCCACACCGGGCCCCACCTCTCGCACTCCCTCCTGCACGGCCTCCATCGCCTTGGTGGCGTTGGCCTGTGCTTGACCGACACGCGCGCTGATCTGGTCCGTGGCCTGCGACGTTTGGGCGGCCAGCTTGCGAACCTCCTCAGCCACCACACCGAACCGCCGCCCGTACTCCCCGGCGCCCGCCGCCTCGATGGCTGCGTTCAAGGCCAGCAAGTGAGTTTGCTCCGCAATCGAATCGATTAGCTCGGCGATCTCGCCCGTTTGCTGAGCGCTGTCGTAGAGTCGCTCCATTTCGGCGTGGGCGTGTTGCACGGCCTGATCAATGTGGTGCATCCGCTCCAGGGCGGCATCGGCGGTTCTACCGCCGGCCTGGGCGGCTGCCGAGGTCTGTTCCGAGGCCTGGCTGGCTGAGGTGGCGTTGCGCGAGACCTCGCGTACCGAGGCGGCCATCAGCTCGGTCGCCGCCGAGGAGCGCTCCGCCTCTTTGGCCTGGTCCGCGGTCGTGCGGGCGGTCTGTTCGCAACTGGCCACGATCTGCGCCGCCTCGGTTGCCAGCTCCTGCGACGTCCGTTGAGCTGCAGCAATCAATTGCCGCAGACTCCGCACGGTCTGGCCCAAGGTCTCCGCTAATTGACCAATCTCATCTTGATGTTCGGGCACGATCTCCACGGCCAGATCGTGCTGCGACACCCGCTCGGCCAACCGCCGCAGCCGTCGAAGCGGTCGCCCAATGGACTGGCTCAGGTAAAAGGCACATAGCCCACCCAGCATGATGGCCACCGCGGCCACCGACAGAATACGGAGACGATTGACCCGACACTGGTGGTCCAGAGCCGCCCGTAGATCGTTCCCGGGCGACAGAATCTCCTTGGCCTGCGTATTCAGATCGCCCAGTGCCCACCAGCCCAGAACGCCGAGCACTGCCGTCAGCAGAATCATGATGCCGAAAGCGATCCGCAGCCGCGTTCGGATCGAGAAACTCACCAGCACGGTAGTCACCTGCTCGTCGTCGAGTGCTCCAGCAACTCCTGCACCATTCCCAGCAGCCTGCGGGGATGAAAGGGTTTGACCAAGAACTCGTTCGCTCCGGCCTCCTGTGAAGCCCGCCGCTCCGTTTCCACACCCTCGGTGGTCAGCACCAGGATTGGCAGGCCCTTCAGCCGATCCTCCGCTCTGATCCGCGAGATCAGTCCCAGGCCGTCCATGATTGGCATGATCAAATCCGTGATTACCAGGTCAAAGTCCTGTGCGGCCAGCAGGTTCATCGCGCTGGATCCGTCCGACGCCAGCGCCACCTCGTAGCCCCCGACGCGCAGCGTCGTCGCGACAATCCTGCGGATCGTCTCCGAATCGTCCACCACGAGGACCTTGCGCACCGCCATAGTGCTGCCCTCTGCTGCGCCTCGCGGAAGCTACTGGTCGCGGAGCGAGATCGCTGCCAGGTCCACGGCCGCGGCCTCCAAGGCTTCGGCGGGCCGACGCGATCCCTCCAGGAGCTCGCCCAGGTGTACCTGCAGCACCTTGGAGACCTCCAGGTAGCGCGGGATCTCGTGCCGGTGCTTGCTGCGCTCCAGTAGCGCCCGCAGTTCGGGATAGTACGGATTCCGCGCCAGAATCTCCGCCTCGTGGTACAGCGCCTCCAGCGTCGGCAGCGGCCCGCCGCCCAAGGCCTTCGATTTCTGCGTCTCAGCCCCGGTCATAAACCGAATGAAGGCTCGCGCGGCCTGCGGCGCACGCGCCGACTTGGGCACGGCGTAGTGCCACCCGCCCAGGAAGCTGTGGCTGGTCGTACCCGACGGACCTCGTGGCGGCGGCGCGAGACCCACGCGTCCCCGTACCGGGCAGTCGGGCTGATTGACGATCTGCATCACGTTGGGCAGCAGCGTCAGGAAGACAGTGCGGCCGGCCACGAAGTCGGCGTGATTGGCCATCCCGCCCGCCAGTGTCGTGACGCTGGGAGGCGTGATCTGATAACGGTGGATCAGATCATGCAGGTGCTGGGCTGCCTCCAGCGCCGCCGTCGAATCCAGCTTGAAACCGTCCGCCTCGTCCCACAACTCGCCGCCATTGCTCCAGAGGTTCTCCAAGAAGGTGCAGGTCAGTCCCTCGTACCGGTAGCCGGGAAACTGGTATCCGATTAGGTCATCCCGCTTCTCGCCGGCCACAATGGTCTGGGCCTGCTGCACCAGGTCATCCCAGGTCTTGGGCGGCTCGAAGCCGTATTTCTCCAGCAGATCCCGCCGGTACAGCAGAACGCCGCACAGAGCAATGCTGGGCACCGCATACAGCCTGTCCTCCCGCAGAGCCGGCTCGATGAAGTAGGGCAGGAACTCGGCGCGTTCCTCCGGCGACAGGAGATCGTTCAAGGGACTTAAGGCGCCGGAATCGATCACGTCGGGCATCCAGTACAGGCACAGCGGCACCACGCTCAGGTGGCGGCTGGGGCCGGCGAGCGCCCCGGTAACCATGTGTAGCACATCGTCGGGATTGTACGGCAACCGGAGCGGAACCGTGGTGACCGTCGGGTGCAGGTGTGTGAAGCGCTCCACCAGTTCGGCGTTGACCTGCTCGTCCACTTCGCTCAGGCTGTAGGCCGAGAGGTTCACATTCACGGTTCGGGGCATCCCGGCCAAGACGCCTTCGGCCCCTTCGAACCGGGTAGCTACGCGAATCCCGCCGCTGTCAATCGTATAGCGCCGAATGGACTTGTCGTGATCGCTGCCGCGCATCTTGAGCACCGACAGCGCCCGCTGCACCTCGCTCTCCAGCTCCAGGTACTTCATCAGGACGATCCCGTCCACCAGCACCGACACGTGTTTGTCCGTTACCTGCCCGTGTCCGAACAGCTCCGGGATCTCCGTGGTGAGCACCGCGGTGACGCCGCGGTCTTCCAAGCACTCGACGATCGCACGGATCGTCGCGGCGGTCACGGTAGGCTCCACGAAGGCGAGCTGCAGGTCCACCAGTCCGTCCACCACCACGCGAGCGGGCTCAAAGGCGGCGAGTTGCTCCTTCAGTTCGCAGACAAGGCGCTCGGCGTCCAAGGCAAGCGGGGAGTAGTGCCGCACGCGAAGCAGCTTCTGCTCGGACAGAGCCTCCAGGTCAATGCCGTATCCGGCGGCCAGCCGCACCACCTTCGCCGGCCGCTCCTCGAAGCTGACCAGCAGTCCCCGCTCGGCCACTGCCGCCCCGGCTGCCAGGAACTGGACCGCCAGACTGGTCTTGCCCACGCCGGCGCTGCCGGCCACCAGGAGTGTCGCGCCGCGCGGCAGTCCTCCGCCGAGCATCTGGTCGAGGCCCTCCACGCCTGTGGCCAATCGCTCCGGCGGCGGCACTTCTGCCGGAACCAGCTCCGCCACCGGCCGCGGCTGGTGGCGAGGATAGATGCGCGCCCCGGACGCGCCCAGGACCAAACCATGCTTCCCCGCAACATGGTCTTGCCCCCGAGACTTGACCACCTCCAGGTGACGCCGGCGGCGGCGATCCGGTCCCACCTCGTAGGTCAGTCGAATCACGGTATCAACCAGGTACTCTTCGAAGGGCACAACATCCACAGCCGCCGAATCGAGCTCCTTGGTCAACAGAGCGGTCAACTCAAGCCGTCGTAGCGCGTTCCGCAGACCGTACACGTGCTGCCGGAGAGCGGCCATATCGTCGGTCAACTGCGCCAGGTGAGACACGCTGTCAATCACGACGCGCTGAACCCTCAGCTCCAAGATCGCCTGGCTGAGGGGGCTATCGGTCTCACTGAGCTGTTGCAGCAGCACGTCGGGGGAAGTGGGAACCACGCGCAGCATATTGGCCCGTTCCAGCGCCTGCAGGTCCCAGCCGAAGCTGAGCGCATCCTCGTAAATTTGGTCGGCAAACTGCTCGAACGTGATCACCAGGCCCGGCTCGTCACGCTGGGCACCCGCGTACACGAACTGCAGACCGAGGGTCGTCTTGCCGGTCCCGGGTACGCCCTCGACCAAGACGCACGCGCCCTCCCGCAAGCCTCCGCACAGCGCCTCGTCCAACCCCGGTACGTGCGTCGCCACCGTCCTAGCCATCGTCTGGGGCCTCCGGATCCTGGGCCCGCCGCCTCGCGCGCTGACGCTCGACGATCAAGTGCGTAATCTCTCGCCGATCCTCGGCGCTGTAGTGATAACTCCAGCTCAGGTCTGCCAGAAGCTGCCGCAGCGCTGCGTCTTTCGTGAGCGAGTAGATCACATACCGTCCTCGTCCGAGGGCCACTTCCGTCAGCAGTCCCGCCGCTGTCAGCTCGGCCAGCCCAGAGCGCACCTCCTCGACCTCGCGATAGATGCGCAGCGCCACACCCTCCGCGGTGTCAGCGGTCGCCGGGTTCGCCTGATAAAACAGCGCAACATCCAGTTTGACCCGCGAGTCAATGCACCGCCTGATCAGCTCCCGCAGCTCTGCCTTCATTGTCTTCTTACCAGTGACGGCTGCGCCCCCGCCATAGTCTTGGGTGATTCGCGCTCCGAGCCTTCCAGACCTGCATGATGTGCGAAGTGACCACCTTTTCGTCCCGCTCGGCCGACCCGAACTCATACCGTGCTTCTGCTCCTCGGTCCCGATAGCCTGACTGCGTTCGCCGGAGAAGGAAACACTGCCCGGCCTGCGAAACAGGAAGTTAGTGGAGTTTCGGTGCAGCTCAAAGGGGAGCATTATGCCTTGTTCCGGCCGCGGCAGTGGTTCCTGGCGCTGGGTGCCGGCCCTGGCCGCGACATGGCTAATCGCCTGCGCTCAATTAGTGGCCCCGCAGGACCTGTTGCCCAACGGCGGCTTCGAGGCCGACGCGGATCAAGACGGCCAACCGGACCGCTGGTTCCCGTGGGGCGCCGGCGAGGTCTCGCTCATTCCCGATGCTCATAGCGGCCGCAATGCCTTGCGCCTCGCCGACCGCAGCACAACGGAGGCTGCCGGACTGCTGTCGGACCTGGCCCCCGCGCGACCGCTGGCCCTCTACCACGTCACGGGATTTGTGCGGCTGGAACGCGGCACCTTCTACTTATACCTCGAGTTCTACGACGCCCAGGCCGCTCGGCTCGCCGGCGCGACCGCGGTCTGCCCGGCTCACTCGGACTGGGTGCGTGTTGAGCTGGACACTGTGGCGCCGCCGGACACAACTCGGGTGCGTTTGCTGTTACATTCACCCACGGCCAACACCGGTTCGGCGGTCTTCGACGACCTGCGGTTGTCCGAGGAGGAACTGCAATCCGAAAGCTGGGAGGTCCGCCCCGCGGGACGTCCTCGTGTCCTGCTGACCCGGGACTCCCTGCCTCGGCTACGCCGGTCCGGTTTCCGTGCGGAACGGCTTCTGTCGGAGACCAAGTTCTCGGTTGATTACTACGGCGGCGCCCAGATCGCCTTCGACCTGCCGCCCCGGATGCCCGGCCGGCTCGCTCCGCCCGCCGGATGGCACAGCAGGCGCCCGTACCCGTACTGGACCGCGATGAGTCGGTCCCTGGAGGGACGTCTGCAGGATCTCGTGGTGGCCTACCTTGCGACTGACGATGAACGGTATGCGCAGCGCGCTCGGGAGTATGTGCTCGCCCTGGCCGCTTGGCCCGCCTGGACGGACCCTGAAGAGGCCGCCGTGTCCTGGTCCACTGCCCATCTGGCAATGGGCGTGTGCGTTGTGTACGATGCGCTCTACGATCAGCTTCAACCCGAGGAGCGCCGCCGCATTGAGCGGGCTCTGCGCCGCAATGCTCTGGGGCCGATGATCCCGCAGGCGCTCGCCCGGAGCGACGACAGCTTCACCGTCGTGCGCAACGCCGCGCTCGGCCTGACGGCACTCAATCTCCTGGATAGCGATCCCGACGGGCCCCAGTATCTCACGCTGGCCAAGAATTACTTCCTCTGGTACCTGGACGACCGCCTGCGCTCACCGCGCACTGCCGGCCTCGGCTATGACGCGTTCGCCGTGGACCATGCCGCCCTGTTCGCCGACGCCCTCAATCGCGTCACCGGCGATTCCAGCGTGCTCCGCCACCCGTATCTGCATGATGTGGCGCCCTATCTGGCTACCTACTTCCTCCTGCCCGGATTCCAGCACAACGTCAACTTCGAGGACCATTCCGGTGGCCTCGGCTGGTTCATCACCATGAACGCCGTGGCGCGCGAGTTCCAAGACGGCCTGGCAGCCTGGTATCTTCAGGCCACCGGCCTCAACGACCGCCGTGATTTCTATCGCGAGGTTCTCGGCCGCCCACAGGTCCTGCCGGATGCTCCCACCGACCTGCCGCCTTCCCGCGCGTTCCCCCGCATCGGGTGGGCTGCACTCCGCTCGGATTGGAGCGAGGACGGAACGTTGCTGGCCTTCGTGAGCAGCTCCTCGGACACCCGGCACAATCACCGCGCCCAGAACGACTTTATCCTCAACGTGGCCGGGCAGACGCTCCTGGCCGATCCGGGACTGCGCAATTCCTCCACGTCCGAGCTGGCGGAGTTCACGGCCGGATCGCGCGGCCACAACACGATCCTGGTGGACGGGCAGGGCCAGACACGCTTGGGCGGAGGGAAGATCGTTGATTTCTACAGCTCGCCGCGAGTGGACTACGTGGCCGGCCAGGCGGCCGACGCGTATGAACCCGGCCTAGTGAGCAGCTTCCTACGCCGCATCGCGTATGTTCGGCCGCACTACTTCCTGATTCGCGATGAGCTCGAGGCGGCGGAGGCACCGCGGATGTTCAGTTCTCTCCTGCACGCCAGCCTCCGGGGGCGCATCCTAATCAACGGCATGGACGCCGGCGTGGACCAACGGGAGGAGCACGCGCGGCTGCAGTTCACCCGGTCCCGCTGCCTGGCGCGCGTGGACATTCTAGCGCCGCAGCGTGCCTTCGTTCAGGTCGCGGAAGCGCCCGATCCGGAGAAGTACGGCCGGTACGCCATCATCGAGCCGCCCGAGAAGACGCGCCGAGCGGAGTTCATGCTGCTCGTGCGGCCCGAACGCCTGGCCGACGATCCCAACGCGTACGTCGCCGAGGAACTGCTCCGCCTTAAGGCCCCGGCGACGAGCCGCGAGGTTCAACTCTTGCCGGAGCAAGATCTGCTCTTCTTCCGAGGGACCGAGCCGGGCGACCAGGTGGTGTTTCACCTGTCCGTGAACGCACCGGGCGAGTACAAGGTTCTCCTGTCGCAGATGACCTACTCCTCCTACGGCATCTATCAATGGAGCCTAGACGGCCGGCCCCTGGGCGAGCCCGTGGACGCGTACGATGAGCGCCCTCGTCTGCAAACCGACGTACTCCTCGGCCTGGCCAACCTGACTGAGGGGCCCCACCGCATGACGGCTACGCTCGTGGGCAAGAACGAGCGCGCCACGAACTTCTACCTCGGCCTGTCCGGCATCGTGTTCCAGCCCATGCAGGGCCCGGCGGCTCACCGGCCGGAGGACGTGCCGTGGCAGATCGAGCAGGCCCGCAGCGGACCGGCTGAGGCGCGGGTGGTCACGATCGCGCACGGCGACAACACGGATGTACTCATCTTCGGGCGCCAGGGCCGGCCCAGCACCGGCGGCGGGATTGCTACCGATGCCGCCTTCGCGTGGCTGCTGCTCGAAAAGGAGCGCCCGCTATCTCTCGGCTTCTGCTCCGGCACACGCATCGCGCTCGGCGGCGAGGCCCTGTTCAACGCCTCGGCGCCGTTGAGCGTGGCGTTGAGCTTCCCGCGCCAGGACACTGTCGAGTACCGGCTGACTGCCAAGCAGCCGACACAGGTATACCTGGCCCGCACATGGCGGAAGGAAGTGGAGCTCTCGGGGACCGCGAAGCTGATCAAGATTGACGACCAGCGGCCGGTCCTCGACCTCGAGGAGGGCAGCGCGGTAGCTACACTCGTGTGGCACGGCTCATCTTGAAGCGTGCGCAGGAAGGCTCACTGCCGGCTTCCACCGGGGCTCGGAGCCGGCGCCTGACCGTCGGACGGAGATGGACATCTAGCGCCGGGTCATAGCCCCAGCGAGCAACGACGGTCGCGACCTCCGACAGGAATCATGGAACCATTCTGAGGTGCGCCGTCGGACCAGGTGTTGACCTTGGGGCAGGCGCAAGCTATACTGGCCCGGTTCGCGCCTCCGCCGCTTGTTTGGGGGAATCGGGACGACACGGCGGCCCGCTTGTCGGCGCGCAATTGCCGCCTACCGCGGTGCCCCCGGGGTGGGACACTTCTTCGCGTTTGGGAGGTTGGTGGCTGATGGCAAAGGTTTTGCTGGTTGATGATGACCCCTCGATTCTGAGGGCGCTGGAGATGGCGCTCAAGGCCAGGCAGTACGAGGTGTGCACGGCCTCAAACGCTGCAGAAGCAGAGGAAGTAGCCGCTGCGGAACATCCGGATGTGATCGTAGCCGACGTGATGATGCCCACCGGTACCGAGGGCTTCCATCTGGTATGGAAGCTGCGGCAGGCGGAGGACGCTGCCCTGCGGGACGTGCCCATCATCCTGGCAACGGGGATTCACGAGCACACCCAGCTCAAGTTCTATCCCGAACAGACCGACGGCAGCTACCAGCCGGGGGAGTTCCTACCTATTCAAGGGTGGATTGACAAGCCGATCAACACCGAGAGGCTCCTGGAGTTGCTGGAGCAAGCCTTGTCCTAGACATGCCTGACGGCTTGGATCGGAATGTGGGCGGCCGCGGCGGACGGTGTCGCGGCCGTCACGGATTCCTCCCTCTGCGAGTGGGCCGCCGGTGTTTCCGTCGCCCGCGGTGAAGGCGGAGCATGCCAGTCCGGCGAAAGATCGCCGTGCTGACCGGCCATCTTGGGGCTGTGGCCTGTGGTACTTGTGCCGTGGGATTAGAGCCGCCCATATTGCCGCTGTCTCGAGGGAGGTATGAGATTCATGAGCGCGACCGCTCCCCCGTTAAACCCAACGCCGCGTGTGCTGATGGGCCCGGGGCCCAGCAATGTACCGCCCCGCGTGTTGCAGGCAATGGCCCTACCGTGCATCGGCCATCTCGACCCGGATTTTCTGCGGATCATGGACGAGCTGCAGAAGATGCTCCGCCGGCTGTTCCAGACCAGGAATCGCTTGACGATTCCAATCTCCGGCACGGGCTCGGCGGGCATGGAGACCTGCCTGGTCAACCTAATCGAGCCCGGCGACCGCTGTGTCATCGGGGTCAACGGCGTGTTCGGCGAGCGGATGTCCGATATCGTGGAACGCTGCGGGGGCGAGCTGGTGCGGGTGGAGGCGGAGTGGGGGCGGGCCATTGATCCGAAGCAGGTGCGTAAGGCACTACGCCGGGGGCGGACGAAGCTGGTGGGGATCGTGCACGCAGAAACCTCGACGGGAGTGCTGCAGCCGCTGGAAGAGATCTCGGAGCTAACGCACGACGCCGGCGCGCTGCTGGTGGTAGACACGGTAACGTCGCTGGGCGGGCACCCGGTGTGCGTGGACGAGTGGGAGATTGATGCGGTCTACTCCGGGACACAGAAGTGCTTGAGCTGTCCGCCGGGACTGGCGCCGATCTCGTTCGGCAAGCGTGCCGTAGCGGCGCTACGAAGGCGGAAGACCAAGGTTCCAAGTTGGTATCTGGACTTGACGATGCTGCAACAGTACTGGGGCCAGGAGCGCAAGTACCACCATACGGCTCCGGTCAACATGATCTACGGCCTGTATGAGGCGCTGCGGATTATTGAAGAGGAAGGATTAGAGGCGCGCTGGGCGCGGCATCGAGACAATCACGAGGCGCTGGTGAAGGGCTTGCGGGGCATCGGTTTGAAGCTGCTGCCGAGGCCGGACGAGAGCCTGTGGTCGCTCAATGCCGTGGAGATCCCCAGTGGCGCAGATGACGCTGCAGTGCGCCGGCGCTTGCTGGAGGAGTTCAACCTGGAGATCGGCGGCGGCTTGGGGCCGCTGAAGGGGCGCGTTTGGCGGGTCGGGTTGATGGGCCACTCGTCCACCAAGAACAACGTGCTGCTGTTCCTGGGCGCGCTGGAATACGTGCTGAAGACCTTGTGAGAGCGGGCTGCTGGCGGGCCGGATGTTTGGGCCGCTACGCAGTCGCTCAGCAGTCCGGCCCTTCCTCGCGTAAGGTGAAGGCAAGAAACGCGGGTTAACTGCAGGGGCAGTGGGGCCCGCGGGGGTCGAGCATGGTTGATACGGATAAGATTGTCGAGAAGCTGCAAGAGCTGCTGCCGGCTGAGAACGTGCTCCATTCGCAGCGGGACCTCCTGCTGTACGAGTATGACGCCAGCCTCGAGCGGCACCAACCGCAGGCAGTGGCCATGGTGGAGAGCACCGAGCAAGTAGCCGGCGTCGTGGCGCTGTGTGCGTCCCTGGGCGTGCCGTTCACGGCACGGGGGTCGGGGACGAACCTGTCCGGCGGCTCTGTAGCGATTGCGGGCGGCGTGCTGATCGAGCTGGCTCGGATGGACAAGATCTTGGACCTCGACACCGCGAACCTGCGCGCCGTCGTCCAGCCCGGGGTGCTCAACTTCGATCTGCAGACCGAGCTGGAGGCGCTGGACGAGGGGTACTTCTACGCTCCCGATCCCGCCAGCCAAAACGTCTGTACGTTGGGCGGCAACATCGCGGAGAACGCCGGGGGGCCGCACTGCTTCAAGTACGGAGTCACAACGAATCACGTGCTCGGGCTGGAGGTGGTACTCCCGGGCGGGCAAGTCACGCGGTTTGGCGGCAAGGCCCTGGACCCGCCGGGATATGACTTTACCGGGCTGTTTGTGGGCAGCGAGGGCACATTGGGGATCTGCACCGAGATCACGTGCCGGATCATGCGCCTGGCTGAAGTTACAGCCACGATGTTGGTGGTTTTCGATTCGCTGGTGGCCGCGGGGCAGGCGGTGTCGGACATCATCGCGGCGGGCATTGTGCCGGCCACGTTGGAGATGATGGACAAGTTCATTCTCCGGGCAGTGGAGGAAGCGACCCATGCCGGATATCCTCTGGATGCGGAGGCGGTCCTGATCGTGGAGGTGGATGGGCTGCGGGAGGGCATTCAGCGGCAGGTGGACCGGGTGCGCGAGATCTGCGAGCGGAACGGCTGTCGTCACATCAAATGGGCGCACGATCCGGAGGAGCGCGAGCTGCTGTGGCAAGGGCGGCGCGGGGCCTTCGGCGCAGTGGCGCGTCTGGCGCCCAACAAGCTGACCACGGACGTAACTGTGCCGCGCACTGAGCTGCCCCGGATGTTGGGGCTGGTGCGGGAGCTCGGCGCCAAATACAACCTGGACATCGGCAACGTGTTTCACGCCGGCGACGGGAACCTGCACCCCAACATCCTGTTCGACCAGCGGGACGAGGAGATGATGGAACGCGTGATGCAGGCCAATGCCGAGATCACGCGGCTGGCGGTGGAGTGCGGGGGGGTGCTATCGGGCGAGCACGGCATCGGGCTGGAGAAGAAGAAAGCGATGTTGCTGATGTTCAGCCCGACGGACATCGAGACCCAACTTCGCGTGAAGGAGGCTTTTGACCCCGACGGATTGGCCAACCCCGAGAAGATCTTCCCCGCCGTCGAGCCGAAACCCGAACGTCTGGTGTTGCCCGACGAGGAACTGGATTTCATTCAAGGGTTCCGGGAGATCCTCGGGCCGGCGGAGGTTGTGGTCGCGGAGGATCCAAGTCTGCACGCGACGCAGCTCTCGCCCCGGAGCTATGAGGAAGTGCAGCAGTGCCTGGCCTGGGCGCAAGGGCACGCGGCTTCGCTGTTTGTGTTTGGCCGGGGTACGAAGATCGCGAGCCTGCCGCCGGCGGAGAAAGCGTTGTCGGTGACGACGTCGGATCTGGACCAGATGGTGGACCTGGACCACGATAACCTGGTGGTGACGGCCCAGGCGGGAGTGAAGCTGTCCGATCTCCAACGAGCGCTGGCCAAACAGGGGCAGCAAATTCCGCTGGACCCGCCGTGGTTGGATGAGGGGGCGACGCTGGGGGGCGTGCTGGCCGCGAACTCCAGCGGTCCGCGCCGGCTGCGCTACGGCACGGCCCGGGACCTGACGCTGGGCCTGCGGGTCGCGCGGACGGACGGGCAGATGGTGCGCTGCGGGGGCATCACGGTCAAGAACGTGGCGGGCTATGACCTGGTGAAGCTCCTGATCGGCTCGCGCGGCACGCTGGGAGTGATCTGCGAGGCGACGCTGCGGGCGCTGCCGCTACCGGAAGCATCGGCAACGTTCGCGTGCGCCTTCAGGAATCAGACGGGTGCGGTGGAGGCGGCCCTGCGGCTGCTGCGCACGCAGCTCGAGCCGGCGACTCTGGAGCTGCTGAACCCTTGCGCCCGCGATCTGTTGAGCTGGCACTACGACGTACTGCCGCAAGCTTCCGAGCCGGAGTACTTGATGCTGATCGCACTGGAGGGTCCGGCCGAATCAGTGGCGCGACAGTTGGACGATCTTCCACGGCACGCCAGCTCGGCGGTCTGGACGGAACGGCTTGAAGGCGAGACGGCGGAGGCAATGTGGGCGGCCCATGCGGCTCTCGGCTCCGGGGATTGGGCGCACGATGCCTGTGCCGCGAAGGTGGCCGTGCCGATTGCTCGGGTGGGCGAAGCGATGACACGAGTTCAGATCGCGGCTCAAGAGGCGGGGTTGGACTGCGCGCTGCGCGCCAGTGCAGGCAACGGCATCGTCCAGGCCACGTTGGGCGCCGACGAGCCGGCGCAAGAGGCGACCGATCAGGCGTGGAGCGGCATTGCCCAGGCGGCGCGAGACCTCGGAGGCCACGTCCAGCCGGAGCCGCCGTTGGGCTGGCCGGGCGACCCGGTCTGGGAGATGCCCGCGGGTGTGGTGGAGCTGTGGCGGCGGGTCAAAGCGGCGTGGGACCCGGACGGCCTGCTACCGGAGTTGAGCGGCGCGGGACGGCTGGTAACTGCAGAACGGGAAGACCGATGAGAGCCGAGCATTTCGCCCGGCCGTCGGAGCACGGAACGAGCATGAAGCCTTTCACCACCCTTGAGACCACAGCCGATGAGCTGGCCAAGTGCAATCGCTGCGGGTTCTGCCTGCAATCGTGCCCGACGTACCGTGCGACGGGACTGGAGCTGTGCAGTGCCAGGGGGCGCAATGTTCTGACCTCGGCAGTGATCGCCGGCCGGCTGGCGCTGGACGATCAACTGGTGCAGCCGGTGACGGAGTGCCTGCTGTGTGGCGCCTGCACCGTAGCTTGCCAAACTGCAGTGGATGTCTCGGAGATCGTGGTCGCCGACCGAGAAGCACTCTTGAAGAGTCAGGGCGAGCCCGCGATCTTGCGTCGGATCTTTCACGATTTGCTGCCGCACCCTGACAAGCTCACGCGGTATGTGCGTCTGTTGGCGCTGGGGAAGCGGAGCCGCATGTCCGCCCTGGCGCGGCGCCTGGGTCTACTGCGGATCATCAGTCCGCAGCTTCACGCTGCGGAAGACCTGGTGGAGAACATGCCGCGCAAGTTCCTGACCGACCGCCTGCCGGAATTGTTGGCGCGGCAGCCGGAAAGGCCGCGTGTGAAGGTCGCATACTTCGTTAGCTGCGGACTGAACTACCAGCTTCCGGACGCGGCCGCCGCCTCGCTGCGCGTACTGCAGGCTGCGGGCTGCCGGATTGAGGTGCTCCCGAACAACTGCTGCGGACAGCCGGCGTACGCCTATGGCGACAAGGAGGCGGCGCGACGCCTGGCGCGGCAGAATCTGGAGGTGTACCGCAAGGGCGATTTCGACTACGTGGTGACGGATTGTGGGAGCTGCAGCTCAATGCTCTCGAAGTATGGCGAGCTGCTGGCCGGTGATGAGCACTGGGCGGAGGAGGCGGAGCGGTTTGCCGGGCGGGTTCGCGACTTCAACGCGTTGCTGGCCGAGCTGGGCCCTCCCGAGATGGTGGAGCGCAAGAGGCGCGTAGTCACGTATCACGATCCGTGCCATCTGTCGCGGCATCAGGACCTGACGCGTGAACCCCGGGAGCTGCTGCAGGCGGTCCCGGGCGTGACACTGGACCCGCTGCCGGAGGCCGACTGGTGCTGCGGCGGGAGCGGGTCCTATAACATCGCGCACTTTGAGCTCTCGATGAAAGTGCTGGAGCGCAAGATGCGGAACGTGTCGCGCACGGAGGCCACGGAGCTGGTCACCTCGTGCCCGGCTTGCATGATTCAGCTTCAGTATGGTGCGCGGCGCTTCCATGTGCCCGTCGAGGTGTTGCACGTCTCCCAGATCATGGCGGACGCGCTGGCCGACGATTAGTGTCCGCCCTCGACAGACAGCAAGACGGCGCCCGCCGGTCGGCGAGCGCTGTCGTCACGTTAGCGTGCCGGCTCACTGGGCTGCCGGCGAAGGCTTCTCCTGGTGGGCGGGCGTGCTAACCTCACCGGTTTCGAGGGAGACCTCGCGGACGGATTCGACGCCACGCCGGTCGCGCGCCACGATGCGCAGCGACTGAGCGTCCGGCGGGACCGTGACCACGGCCCGTCCCTGGCCGCGTTCGTCGAGGTCAACGGTCGCGTCGCCGACCTTCACCTGGGCGCCCGGCTCGCTCTCGACGTCCACGGTCGCTTGGCGCGCCCCGGCGCCGGGCGAGAAGGTGACGCCCGTGATCTGCAGGAAGGGAGCAACAATATCCTCGTGGGCCGCCCACTCATCGAGCTCCTGCTCGGAGAGGCGAACGACTCGGCTCTCTTGCTCCCGGCCGGAAGCCAGCTTTTGGCCCGCCGGAACGGTAATTGTGCGCTCTCCAGTTCGGACGGCAACCTCGCCCTCGTAGACGCTGATCTCGGTGCGCCCCTCGAGGCCGACTGCGACGGAGAAGAGCGTGCCGCGGACGCCGGCGGTAGCGGTCGGCGTGGCCACCTCGAACTTAGAGCCGGCCCGGAGCGTGTCCACCAGACGGATCCAGATGCGGCCGAGGCGAAGCGAGAACAGGCTGGTGGAGACCTGCTTGGCGGTGTTGAAGGTGAACTTGCGCACGACCAGCTCGGTGTTCTCGGCCAGGGCCATGCGCGTCCCATCCACCCAGCTCAGTTCCACGGAGCTGCCGCCGCCGGTTCGGACCGTGTCGCCGGCTTTGACGGTCTTGATGTCGGCGATAGGGCGCCAATCGGAGGAACCGGCGCGCTTGAGCTCAACTGTGCCCTGCGGATCGTGAATCCCAGCCAGACGCTGAACGACAAACAGCGACCCGGTCAGGGAAAGGGAGGTAAAGACGAGAATAAGCGCGACCATCACGAAGAGGACGACGTACTTCCGCATCTCAGGGCTCCCGAGAGGCAGTCATGCGAGCCTCCAGCCCGCATGCAGCGAGCAGCCACCAAAGGCCACTGCTTTGACGCCCACGACGGACCTGCGCCAGGTCCCCGGGACAGCGTTGGCGAACAGGCCGCTGGCCAGGGAACTGCACCAGTTCTTATACCCGATTGGGCAAGCCGCTAAACGGCGGCCGCTGAGGTGTGGGCGATGGATCTATCCGTGCTAGCGCGCACGTCTGGTCGGCGTCTTGTGCCCGTGGGTCTGGCGCTGGGCAGCGCGCTGCTGGTGCTGGTGCTGGCACGCGTCGGCTTCCTGCCCATCAGCATTCTGCTTCAGCGGTTCGAGCTGAAGACGGTGGACTACCGGTTCAGAAAGCGCGGTGCTCGTCCGCCGTCTACGGATGTCGTTATCGTGACGGTAGACGAAGCTACCACGCGTCGTCTGGGGTGTTGGCCTTGCTCGCGGCAGGTCTCGGCGGACCTGATCAACGTGCTGCATGAAGCCGGGGCGAAAGCAATCGGCTTTGATATCTTCTTCACGGACCCCAACGCAGCCGATCCGGAGGGTGATCGGGCGCTGGCGGAGGCCACGCGGCGGGCGGGGAATGTGGTGCACGCGCTGTACGAACACCGGCGCGAGGACAAGACACTGACTTCGGCAGAGCTGGCGGCGCTGGACCGGCACGCCTGGAGGCCGACCATTCATGGGGGCGGCACACTGCCGACGTTCGAGGGTTTGAGTCCGCCGTTGGTCCCAATCGCCGAGGCGAGCGCGGGCCTGGGTTTCGCCAATCTGCCGGTGTCGCCGGACGGCGTTTTCCGCACCGCGCTGTTCCTGGCGGGCTGCGAGGGGCGAGTTTATCCCTCGCTGGCGCTTGCACTGGCGGCCGAAGTGCTAGGGGTGGACAGCTCGGAGGTCCGGGTTGAGGGCGGGCAGTTCATTGACCTGGGCGGCAAGCGGCGGATTCCGATCAATCGGCACGGCTATACTGTCATCAACTTCGCTGGACCGGGCAACACCTTTCCCTTCGTCTCCTTAGCGGACGTTGTGCTGGATGGCCCGAACAGGCCCGCGCGGCTGCGGGAGCAGTTCGCCGGGAAGATCGTCCTGGTCGGCGCGACGGCGCCGGGACTGTACGATCTCCGGCCGAATCCCTTCTCTCCCGTGTTCTTTGGCGTGGAGGACCAGGCCAATGGTCTGGCCAATATCTTGGACAACCGGTTCTTGCACGAAGTCCGGGGAAGCGGGGATGCGCTCGTGGTTGTGCTGCTGGCCCTGCTGATTGGACTGGTCGCGCCGCGGCTGTCGCCGCTGGCGGGGGCGGTGGCCGGCGCTGCGATCCTGGCGGGGTACGACTATGCCGCGGTGTGGCTGTTCGCCCACCGCTCAATCATTGTCGGGATGGTGTCGCAGAATCTGGCGGTGGGATTGGCCTACGTGGCCGCCCTGGTGTACCGGCTGGCGACCGGAGAACGGGAGCGCGCGCGGCTGCGCGCCAGCTTCGGCCGCTATGTACCGCCGCAGGTGGTGGAGGCGCTGCTGGCCACTTCGGGGACCGCCGGTTTGGGCGGAGAGCGACGACCTGTGACGGTTCTGTTCACCGACATTCGTGACTTCACGCCGATGTCGGAGCATCTGCAGCCCGAGGACGTGGTCGCGCTGCTCAACCGGTACTTCACGCTGATGCACGAGGTGATCTGGAAATTCGAGGGGACGCTGGACAAGTACATGGGAGATGCTATCATGGCGGTGTGGAATGCGCCCAGCGACCAGCCCGATCATGCGCAGCGGGCTGTGCAGGCCGCCCTGGAGATGCAGCGGCAGGTGCGTCTGCACCAGGACGAGTGGGCGTTTCAGGGGGTGCCGGAGCTGCGGGTCGGGATGGGCCTGCATACCGGCGAGGCAGTGGCGGGCAATGTCGGATCGGATTTGCGAATGCAGTATACGGTGATTGGTGATGACGTCAACCTGGCCTGGCGGTTGCAAGAGCTGACCAAGACGTATGATGTGCCGATCCTGGCTAGTGCGGCGACGTACGAAGCGTGCCGGGGTCTGGTGGAGGGGGAGCAGGTGGACACGGTGCAGGTGCGGGGCAGGTCTGCGCCGGTGGCGATTTACGCGATTCGGAGCAGTTCCGAGGAAGCGAACGCTAATGGAGGGACCCGGCCGGACCGATCAGGGCGCTGACGAGCTCGCCGAGGCGGGCAGCGGAGGCCCACGTGAGCTGCGCGCTCTGCAGCGGGCGCTGCTGAGGCGCAGCCGGGATCTGCAGCTCCTGCGGCAGGAGAACGCGAGCCTGCGCCGGCGGGTGGAGGCTCTGGAAGCCGCCGGCACCACGCTCGTCAGCGCGGCGAACCTGACAGAGTTGCCGCGGCTGCTGACGAACGTGATCACCGCGAGTGTCGGAGCGGACGCCGGGTCGCTGATGCTGCGCGACCCCGCAACCGGCAAGCTGCACTTCGAGGTCGCCACGGGCGAGAAGGGCGAGGAGGTCAAGCGATTTGAGCTGGGGCCGGGCGAGGGCATTGCCGGCTGGGTGGCGGAGACCGGGCAGCCCGCAATCGTTGCGGACGCGGCCCAGGACCCCCGGCATCGCCATGACATTCCCGCGGAGATCGGATACGAAACGCGGACCATGCTGGCAGTGCCGATGACCGCCGGCGGCGAGCTCATCGGCGTCATTGAGGTGCTCAACCGCAAAGATGGGCACCCCTTTGATGAAGCGGACCTGAGGCTGCTGGAGCCGCTGGCCAGTCTGGCGGCCGTGGCGATCCAGCGGGCCCACGCCTATCTGGACTCGGAGCGGCGCATTCGGGAGTTGGGGCTGTTCATCGGCGTGGGACAGGCCGTGAGCGGGGCAACGGAACTCGATGAGCTGCTGGATACGACGATGACCATGGCCGCCGAGGTGTTGAACGCCGAGGCCAGCGCCTGCATGCAGCTCGATGACAGCGGTGAGTACCTGGCGTTCACCGTAGCGACGGGGGAGAAGGGCGAAGCGGTCAAGGAGCTGCGCATTCCGGTCGGGGAGGGGGTGGCCGGCTGGGTGGCCCAGCACGGGCAGCCGCTACTGGTCGCCGACACCTCGAAGGACCCGCGATTCACCGGCAGCGTTGACGAGCAGACACACTTCAAGACGCGAAGCATCTTGGCCGCGCCGATGAAGATTAAGGATCAGCTTCTGGGCGTGCTGGAAGTGCTCAATCCTCGGGGCGGCGGTCAGTTTGACGAGCACCACCTGGAGCTGCTGTGCACGCTGGCCAGTTGGGCCGCGATTGCGGTCCAGAATGCCAAATTGCTGGCGTCTACGCGGGAGCTGTTCGTTAGCACCGTGGACGCGCTGGCAGCGGCTCTGGATGCCAGCCATCCATATACACAGGGCCACTCGCGGCGCGTGGCCCGTCTCTGTGCCGTGGTGGCCGAACGCATGGGGCTGCCGGCGGCCATCCGCGAGAGCCTACACCTGACGGCGGTGCTGCACGACTTCGGCAAGATCGGCATTCCGGCCTCCATCTTGGACAAACCGGGACCGCTAACCGCCGCGGAATGGGAGATCATGCGCCAGCACCCAATTCTGGGCGCGGAGATCGTCAAGAACATCAGCCACCCGACGATGAAGCGTGTGTCGCAGGCCTTGCGGCATCACCACGAGTGGTGGGACGGCAGCGGCTATCCCGATGGGCTGGCCGGTGAGCAGATCCCGGTCGAGGCGCGGATCGTGGCCACGGTGGACGCCTTCTGTGTGATGATCGGCGGCAGGCCCTACCAGCCGCCCCGGACCCCGGAGGCGGCGGAGGAAGAACTGCAGCGCTGTGCGGGCACGCAGTTCGATCCCGAGGCCGTCGCAGTGTTCGTGGCAGTGCGGCAGGAGCTGGGGGACAGATTGTAGGCAGCAGCGGCTTCGCCTCGCCCTGCAACCCTCTGGGAACCGCATCGCGCCGCAGCAGAGGGCAAAGGGCTAACGTGTGGGTGCTGGGCGTCCGTCCTCTTCCCTCACCGGCTCGCGGACATATCGGAGGAACCACGCTCCGACCAGAGCGGACACCATGCTGAGCAAGTAGATGACCCGCCAGCCTACGCCGGGAAAGCGACCGCCGATCCCACTCCCTACGGCGCCCAACCCAAAGGCGCAGACCTGCGGGACCACCGCGGAGACATTCCAAAAGCCCAGGTACTTCGCCGCTTCGTTCTTGGGGACGAACGTGCAGGCCATGGCCCATTCCACTGCGGTGAAGATGCCGTAGCCGAAGCCCATCGGGATGGCCAGCGCCAGGCCGATGCCGAGGCTGGGAGTGAGCGCATAGCCCAGCCCCCCGGCGGCCATCAGGAACTGGGACAGGTATAGCACCGGCTTGCGGCCGATCCGGTCGGAGACAATCCCCGACGCGACGCTGCCCACCGCCGCGGCAACGATAGCCGGGATCATCAACGTCATAGTCGCCTGATCGGGCTTCGGCGCGTGCAAGGTGTAGCGGCAGAAGTACTCCAGCGTGACGAGGAAGGAATAAATCCCCAGGTTGGTCACGGCGCGGGAGACGGACAGCCAGAGGAAATCGCGGTGGGCCCGCAGGTCCACCTGGAAGGACCGGCCGACGATCTCCCAGATGGTCGCGTCGGGGCGGGTCTTCTGGGCTCGCTCTTTGATGGTGAGCACTGTGATAACCATGGTGAGCAGCATGAAGCCGCCCATCACGACGCAGAGCAGCAACATGCGGCCGCGGCGCAGGCTGAGGTACGCGGCGGGGTCGCTGTACTCCGCACGCGTGCCGACCTCCAGCAGCGCCGCGGCGAGCACCATGCCGCCGGCGTCGCCCATGAGGCGGGCGACGCCCATGAAGCCGGAGGTCTTGCCGTGCTCGCGCGTGGGGACCGTGTCGGGCAAGAGGGCCGAGTACGGCCCGAGGGCGAAGTTGCTGAAGAACTCAACGAGAATGAAGCCCAGAAAGAAGGGCCAGAAGGAACTGGATGCTCCCAGCAGCAGAAGCGCGCCGGCGCAGAGCAGACTGCCGGCGGCGATGTACGGTCTGCGGCGACCCAGTCGGGCGGTCGAGCGGTCGCTGAAGGCGCCGGCAATCAGTTGAGTAGCCGTCGCGATGATGGCGCCGACGCCGCCCAGGAGCGCAAGATAGTACCCGGCGGTCGTCTCACCGAACCAGTCGCTGAGGCGGCTTTGCAGCGCGAGATGAAGCAGCGCACCCCAGAGCAGCGTGTTGCTGAGCCAGTAGACGCAGAGCGCGAGGTGATGGCGGAGGGGCACGGTAGAGGGCGGGGCCAGATTGTCGGGAACGGCGTCTGCGGTAGCGGCCTCCTCGGGGCCGCGGTCCTCGGCCATCCGGGAACCCCCAAGCGGGTGCGGCCGGGGCGGAGACGCCGGCTAGCGCGTAGGAACCCCCGCCACGTCGTACTGCTGTCCGTACCGGTATACCTGGAATACGTCCAGGCCCTGGGTCGTCCCAACCAACATCACCTGGGTGCGCTGGTAGGACAGCCAGTGAAGGACGCCTTCCATCCGGCCCATCTCGAGGCACAGCACGCGCGGGGTTTCCTCTTCGCGCTCGTCCACCACCACGCCCGGCCCCGTGGCCTGAGCCCGGACCCGCCCGGCAGTCACTATGGCGAGGCACATCGTGGTTAGTGCAGCCAACGTCAGACACAAGGCTAGGTCGCGACGCGACACTTTCACGCCCCCAGGTTTGACAGAAAACGGCACTGCGGTGACAATATACCATGAGCAGGGATTCTAACGCAACAGGTGGAAGAAGACCTGTGATGAATTGTGTCCGTTGACGCGTCTGGGGTCTGTGCGCGCCAGGGAAGGGAATGGGCCTGGCCTTATCTGTCTCGACCACAGACCGCAGGGCCCCCGCGGGAGAGGGCACAGGCGGGCGTTGCCGACCGTTAGCGGAGGCGTCCGCATACAGGCCGGGGCCTGGAACCGGCACGCCAGGACCTGGTCGGCTGCTGAGGGAGAGTGGCAAGGGCATGAGTGAATCCCGAAAGCTGATCGTAATCGGGCTTGACGGGTTAATGCCCGAGTTGGTGCACAAATTCGCCTCCAGCGGCGCAGCCCCGAACTTTGCCCGACTGCTGCGGGAAGGCGCGTTCTGCGAGGCGCTGCCCTCGCCGCCGTGCGACACGCCCACCAACTGGACGACCCTGGCTACGGGTACCTGGACGGGCACCCACGGCAACAACAGCTTCGGTGCGCACCATCACGGCGAGGAGTTCGGCGAGCTGCACCAGTTCGGCCGCAACATCTTCCCGCCCTTTGCCAACGTGGCCGACGAGACGCTCAGCGGCCATGCCCAGGTGGAGTGGTTCTGGCAGGCCGCGGCGCGAGCGGGAAAGCGCTGCCTGCTGGTCAACTACCCGGGCGGCTGGCCACCCAACTCGCCGCAGGCCGTCGTGGTGGACGGCTCGGGGCCCTATTCCTCCAAGCTGGTGCGGATGAGCACTGCCAGCCTGTACTCGACGAGCCCGAGAGACGAGAGCACGCTGCGCCTCCGTGTGGGCCGGCCAACGGGCTGGGCGGAGCCACCCGATTCGGCCAAGTCGCCGCTGGAGACCGCGCTGGTGATCACGGGCGAGGCCTCCGTGGAACCCACGGGCGCCGGCTGGATTGTGGCTCGACCGTTCGCGGATCGAGGTGCCGTTGACCCGGAGCTGCTGTACTGTTGTTTGGTGCTGGCCTCCACGGAGGAGCGGTACGACCGGCTAATGATCTGTAAGGGGCGCGACGCGCAAAGCCCGGTCGCCATTCTGAAGGAAGGCGAGTGGAGCGACTGGATCGGCGACGAGTTCGAAACGCCCTGGGGAGACCGGGAGGGCCGATTCAAGTTCAAGCTCCGGCGTCTCTCAGAGGACGGACGCGAGATCGAGCTATACCGCACCACGATCTTCAATCCGACGGGCTGGTCTCAGCCGGAGGAGCTGGGGATGGAGTTGATCGAGGAGTGCTTCCGACGCGGCCAGGAAGCCGGTCGGCCCGGGGCGCTGGAGACCGACGGCACCAAGGACGATCAGCCGAAGCTGGGTCCGCTGTGCCAGGTTCGCGAATCGATCAGCGACCAGGCGGAGGGACTGGCCATGGTCTGCGAGTACCTGGCCGGCCAGGGCGAGTGGGACGTGCTATTCACGCAGCTCCATGCGCCCGACGGGCTGAACCATCAGCGGATGAATGAGCTCTACCCGGAGAGCCCCCAGTACGACCCGGAAAAGGAAGACGAGGCGTGGCAGCGCTACCGGCAGGAGATGGAGGTGCTGGACGGCTTCGTCGGGGCCGTGACGGAGCGCTGCGCCGACGAGAACACGCTGGTAGCGGTGGTCTCCGATCACGGAGCGATACCAACGCACAGCACGATCTGGCTGGCGAAGTGGCTGATTGAAGCGGGGCTGCTGGAGTACGGGCGAGACGAGGATGACAAGCTGGTGGTGGACTGGGAGAAAAGCAAGATCGTGTTGGGAGATCATCCGCTGGCCCAGAACATCTGGGTCAACCTGAAGGGCCGGGACCCGCACGGGATCGTGGAACCGGGGGAGGAGTACGAGCGAGTGCGGGACCAGACGATCCACGTGCTGCGATCCATTGTTGATCCCCGTAACGGCAAGTGCCCGGTGGCACAGGTGTTGCGCGTGGAGGAGGCGGAGCACCTGGGCCAGTGGGGCGAGACCGTCGGGGACTTGATCTACTATCTCGAGCCCGGATATACTAACGATGTCCGGGTTCACTCCACGGGCCCGATTGACCCGGAGACGCTGCCGGATAAGGCCCTGCTGGCCAACACCGAGGGCCAGCAAGGGGTGCACCACTGCTGCCACCCGACGGCCCGCCTGGGCGGCTTTTCCGTGCGCGGGATCTTCCTGGCAGCCGGTCCCGGGATCAAGCGCGGCTACCGGCGGAAGGTGCCCATCTGGACCACGGATGTGGCACCCACTCTGGCGTGGCTGGCCGACCTTCCGGCTCCGCGCGACAGCGAAGGGACTGTCATCGCCGACCTGCGAGCTGATGAGCCATGATGACCTTCTGCCCCAAGTGTCAGGCCAACGTTCTGTGCAAGGCTGAGGTAGCGCCCTCCGGCGTTGATGGTGAAAAGGTCACCTGGCGCTGCACCAAGTGCAACACCGCGCTGCAGACCGAATACCGCGAGAAGAAGAAACCCCCGCCCTCGGAGGCGTCCTAGGGACGCCACTCATCACCCCTCCGCCCGCCATGTGGCCCCACTGGGCGTCATCAATGACGCTCCTACCTGAACGCGTTGATTAGGCCGATGCCGGTGAACACCATGTCGCGGAAGTCCTGCCAGGTCCGGCGATACTTGCGCGCCTCAAAGGGCACGAAGATGATGTCGCCGGGCTGAACTTCGGGCGCCGTCTCGGGGCTGCCCCCCTCGAGCACGGCGCGCAGGTCAACCTGCATCAATTCGCCCGCGCCGTACTCGCCGGACCGCGAGATGCGGACCCGCTGCAGAGCGGCCTCCTGGCGCGTCCCTCCGGCTTGGGCGAGCAGCTCGATCAAAGTCTGCCCCTCGTGGTACGGCACCGCGCCGGCCTTGTTCACCGCCCCGAAGATGTACACTCGGTCGGCCTCGGGCACGACAATGGCATCCTGAGGCTGCAGCGGCAAGTTCTGGGTGACATCGCCGTCCTCCAGCAGCGCTACGAGATCCAGATCAACCTGCCCGGAAGCCCGAATAATCCGGGCGCCCGCCTTGTCGGCGGTGGGCAGTACCGGCCCCGCGAGCGCCAGCACATCGAGAACCTTTAGGTTCCGAGTAAAGGGATAGGCGCCGGGCTTGGTGATCTGGCCGAGCACAAGCACCTGGTTCTCATTCTCGGGAATAATCAGGACGTCGCCCGGCTTGAGGACCATGTTCTGGGAGATATCTCCGGCTCGCCACATGGCATCCAGGTCTATGGGCGTTCGTTGCTTGCCTCGGATTAGAGCCGCGTTGGGCAAGTCGGCGAGCGGGGTTGGTCCACCCACGCGCCCGAGGGCGTCCAGGATCGTGATCTGTTCGTTGGTGGCAAAGGTCTGGGGCTCGACCACGGCACCGAGCACCGAGATTCGTCCGGCCAGAGGCACGACGACCGCATCGCCCGGCTGGAGCTCCACGTCTTCCTCCATGTGACCTTCGCGGAGGATGCGCTCCAGGTTGACGTGGATGATTTGCTGGTTGCGGCGCAGCACAAAGGCGCCCGTCAGGTCGCCGTCAGGCAGCACGCCGCCCCCCATGAGCTGGCCGGCGGCGGCCTCCAGGGCCGTGACCTTACGCTCCGGCAGCGGATACTTCCCCGGGCGGGTGACCTGGCCGAACACGGCGATCATGTCTTCGCTCAAAGGGACATGGATGATGTCGTTCATGCGCACGACCCGCTGCTCCACCGGCCGACCCGGTTCGCGCAGCCCACTGAGGTCCAGATATGCGACCTCGCCACTACGCGACGTGACAGCCACACGCGAGAGGTCGCCCTCCGGCAAGGCGCCGCCGGCAGCGGCGATGGCCTGGGCCACTGTGGTGCCCGCGGGTACCGGAATGATGCCGGTCTTCTGCGTGTAGCCCGTCAGGAACGCCCGGCGGATAGCCTTGTCCGGCGAGAACATGACGGCGACATCGGGACGCTTCAGGTACTTCCCGAGGCGATTGGCAATCAGCACCTGAACCTCGGCGACGCTGTGTCCGGCCACGTCAACGCGACCCGTCAGCGGGAGGAACACTGCGCCGTCGGCTCCGACCGCGTAATCGCCGCTCAACTCCTGTTCACCGTGAACCGCAATCGTCAGCACGTCTCCCGGCTCGATCTCCAACAGGCCATCCTGAGCCCAGAGGCCCCAGGCGCCCACCAGCAGAAGGGTGCACGCGATCAAGATGAGTTGACGAGCGCGAGGCATCAGCAGATCCCGGCAAGACAAGCGACTCTCGGGGGTCGCCATTTCGGGGGTGCCTCCTGTATTGCTGCGATGTCGGCTGCGTATTCTGGTGCACTAGTGCAGTGGTCAAAACAGGCCGGCGCAGTACTGCCCCGGCGGACAATAAACCAGTCAGATTATACCCAGAAGGCATGGGCAGTGTCAATGCATCCGCGCAAAGGGTAGTGTAAGCTTTCTTGTGTAAAAGGGTGAAAAAAGGATCATGGGGCGCTATACTCCTAGTTGGCGGTAAGACAAAGCGAAGGAGTCAGGCCCCATGATCAAGCCGTGGCCAGATTACTTCAACATAAGTGTACCCGAAAAAGCGGAGTGGTTCAAGGCGGCGAGCTGAGGCTGTGGTCGCCAGAGGGCCGGCCACTTGCTCTCAAGAGCTCGTGTGCGGATCTGCGCCGGAGGGGAGTCATGCCGTGCGAAAGGTTCTGAGCGCGATGATATGCATCTTGCTGTTCAGTGCTCTGACGGGCCCACAGCAGCACGCCAAGGGGGAGGAGGCCGTTGAGGCCGGTGACACTCGAGCTCGCGTCGGCACCTGGACGTGTGTCACGCCGAAGGCCGCGTTCAGCCCGCGCGACACGGCGGAGGACCTGGTGTTCGACGGGAAGATGTGGCTGAGCAACGGGTACTATCACGGCAACGTCCTCACCCGGGATTTGTGGTGTTCAGTGGACGGGTCAACGTGGACACTCGTGAACGACAGCACGCCGTACGACGGGTACAGCGAGATGGTGGTCTACAAGAATAAGATGTGGGCCATCAAGGGCAGCGTCTGGTCCTCGACGGACGGCGTGACGTGGAGCCAGGTCGCCGCCGCTACGCCCTTCGGCACGAGAGGTTATGGGGAGGCTGTTGTCTACCAGGGTGAGATCTGGCAACTCGGCAGCGGCCAGGACGTGTGGCATTCGACGGACGGCGTGAATTGGACCTGCGCCACAAGAGACGCGCCCTATGGGCCGCGGTCGGCGTCGGCGGTGGTGGTCTTCGGGGGCAAGCTCTGGCTCATGGGCGGCAAGACCTCGCAGGAGAATACTCCGCCTGAGAAAGGGTACCACCAGTTCACTACCTACAACGATGTTTGGTGTTCCGCCGACGGCGTGCGCTGGGAGCGCGTCCTGGAGCACGCGCCCTGGGCGCCGAGGATGTGGTTCATTTCCCAGGTCTACGCCGGCCGAATGTGGATCATCGGCGGCTATGACAATGTGCATCATCGGAATCTGGGTGATGTCTGGTACACGGAGGATGGGAAGAATTGGCACGAGTTTGTCTCGGAGCCCGCGTTTTCGCCTCGGCACGAGCCGACATGCTACGTCTACGACAACAGTCTGTGGGTCGTGGCCGGGAACTCCTGGCCGGTGCAGAATGACGTGTGGCGGCTAACGTTGGCGCCGGATGGGGACAAATAGCTCGGGGCGGCCCGATCTCGGTTGATCGTGCCCCGGGAACGCAGGCGCTGCGCCGAGGCTACTTGATGCGCTCCAGCGTGATGGTCAGTTCGATGTCCTTCAGTGCCGTATGGATGAGGATTGGCGCCGCGGCCTCTACTGTTTCCTGCGGTTGTTTGTCGGGCTGCGCGGGTGGCTTCTTCCATTCGGAGAACCGGGCGTCGGCCTTGACCGTCAGGTCCGCCCTGACAACCTGGCCCTCGTGCCAGTCGAAATAGATGTTGCCGCCGATCTCTGCGTTCAGGCTCTCCAGCCCAGCCGGTTCCTTCTGGGGCTCGCCCTCTTTCGGCTTGGCCTCGGACTTGCCGGGCCAGCGGAAGCCCCGCATGTCGCCCACGGCGAACTTGCCGGTCACACCGATGCGGGCGACATCGCGGTCCTCCAGCTTCGTCAACTCCTTGAGAGCGTAATCCAGCACGATTTCCTTCTGCTTGGTCCCATCCGGCGCCGGCAGAGCGAGGGGCAAGGCCTGCCTTTGCTTCCAGGCATCGCCCACACTCACCGGCCGGGTCGGCAGGAAGCCGGTGCTGGCCGCCTGCATGGCCTGAAGGTCGAGTTGGGGCGCTGCCACGGTCAGGAGGTCAAGCTGCGGCAGGCCGACAATACGGCCGGCGGGGTCTGTGCGCACCAGTATGGGCAGTCGTGCCAGGGCCAGCAAGGGCTCCAAATCCTTCGGCTTCTCCTCCTGCGGCGCGGGCTGGCCATTGAACAGCACCTGCACGTCACCCTCCGGCAGCTTGATGTGGAACTCGGCCTCAAAGGCGCCGGCTGCCAGATTCGCATCCAGGGAAGCCTGCTCTAGCCGCACAGCCAGCTCCGCCCAGCCCTGGCCGAGCGCTTCGACGCGCTGCGCAAACTCGGCAGTGAGGTCCAGTTGCGCATCTCCTGTCGGCAGGCCCATCCCCTCGGGCGCGTCGCTCTCGATAGCAGCCAACCCGGTCACAGTCAGGCGATAGGCGACCTCCTGACCCAAGGTGAATTTCCGCTGCAGCAAGACCGGCTCCTGAGCCAAGGCGACCGGCAGTGCTGCCAACGCGATCAGAACAGCTAGAGCCTTTCGCATCGCTTCTCCTCGCTTTCCGGGACTCAGCGCAGAACCTTTCTCTGC
>JALGUG010000167.1 GCA_029820995.1 Candidatus Zipacnadia bacterium | reverse complement strand
GAACAGGCCGGCGGCCCCAATCTCCTGCAGAATGCCGGCTTTGAGCAAGAGCAGGACAATCGGGCCGCCCAGTGGGGATTCTGGCAGAAAGGCTACCGCCTCGCCCCCGGCGTGGGCCGCCAGGGCTCGGCCGCCGTCACCTGCCAGTGGCAGGCCGAGGACGAGCAGTACGGCGCCTCGCAGACCGTGATGCTGAACCAGCAGGTGCCCGCGCCGGTCATCGTCCGCGGGTGGAGCAAGGCCCAGGGCGTCAGCGGCAGCCCGAGCAGGGGCTACTCGCTCTACTGCGACTGCGAGTATATGGACGGCACGCCTCTCTGGGGCCGCACGGCGTCATTTAAGACCGGGACGCACGATTGGCAGCAGGTGGAGGTGATGATCCTCCCGGCCAAGCCGCTCAAGTTCGTGACGCTCCACTGCCTGTTTCGCGGTCACAGGGGCCGGGTCTGGTTCGACGACGTGAGCATGCACGAGCTGAAGGCCGCCGCAGGGACCTCGGTGGTGGACGGCGTGCCCGTCCAGGTTGTTCCTCCGGCGGAGACCGGCGGCGAGCAGCTCGAGACGGGCGACGGCCTGACGCTGCGCTGGCGGCAGCAGTCGTCGCAGGTGACGGGCGTCGCAGTCAAAGGACGCGACCTCACCGCGAAGGGCGTGCCGGGCGGGTTCATGGCCCGCGATGTCGCGGCCAACTCCGACTTCGAGGGCTTCGAGGGCGGCCAGTGCGCCGCGCTGGGCCTCAAGCTGCAGGCTCAGTGGCGCGCCCAGAAGACCCATCTGGTGTGCGACGGACGGCTGGAGGACACCAGCGGCCGTGACCGAGCGATCACATTGCTGTTTGCGCTCCCGGTTGCGATGCGCGGCGGCCAATGGGGGCGCAACATCCACGAGTCGGCCGCCATCGGCGACACCGGCGAGCACATCAACCCGGTGAGCATCGGCACCGGCGCCACCGGAGCCATGTCGCTCTATCCGTGGTCCTGCGTGACCGACGACCGCAGCGGCCTGGCGCTGGGCCTCGACCTGAACGCCCCCGCCCAGTACCGGCTGGCCTACAACGCCGCCACGCAGCAGTACTTCATCGCCTACGACTTCGGCCTCACCAAGCAAACCCGGAACTTCCCCGGCGCCGCGAGCTTTCGGTTCGTGATCTACTCCTTCGATCCGTCCTGGCAGTTCCGCGCCGCCACACAGAAGTACTATGAGCTGTTCCCCGACTTCTTCGTCTGCCGCTCCAAGCACCAGGGCATCTGGATGCCCTTCACCGACGTCAGCACCGTGCAAGGTTGGGAAGACTTCGGCTTCCGCTATCACGAGGGCAACAACAACGTCCCCTGGGACGACGAGCACGACATCCTCAGCTTCCGGTACTTCGAGCCCGGCACCTGGTGGATGAGAATGGACAAGAACGTGCCGCGCGAGTACGACGTCGCCATGGCTCAACTCCGCAAGATCGCGCAGGAAGGCAAGGGCGGCCTCAAGCAGCGCGCGCAGGCCACTCTGACCTCGGGCATCTACAACGACGAGGGCCGCCAGGAACTCCTGTTCCGCGATACGCCCTGGTGCGACGGCGCCGTGTTCAGCCTGAGCTGTCTCCCCGGCATTCCCGGCGAGTGGACCGACGCCAAGCTCGGCTGGAGTCCGCAGCTCAAGGAGCAACTCTACGGCCCCAAGGCCCAAGGGCAACTCGACGGCGAATACCTCGACTCGTTGGAAGCCTACGTTACCGCCGATAAGGACTTCCGCCCGGACCACTTCGCCGTCGTGCAGTATCCCCTGACCTTCGATCGGCTGCTCAAGCGCCCCGTGATCTACAAGGCCTTCGCCATCTACGAGTACGTCAAGTACATCAGCGACGACATCCACGGCATGGGCAAGCTGATGATGGCCAACAGCGTCCCCCACCGCTTCACCTTCCTGTGCGGCTACCTGGACGTCATGGGCACCGAGACCAACTGGTATCGCAACGGTCAGTGGATGCCGATGAGCCACGCAAGTATGGCCCTCAAGCGCACCATGTGCGCCCAGAAGCCGTACCTGTTCCTGATGAACACCGAGTTCGAGCCCTTCGGCGGCAAGCTGGTCGAGAAGTACTTCCAGCGCAGCCTGTTCTACGGCATGTATCCCAGCTTCTTCAGCCCGACGGCCTCCAGCTACCATGCCTACTGGAAATCGCCCGAGTGGTACAACCGCGACCGGCCGCTGCACAAGAAGTACCAGCCGCTGTGCCGCGAGGTGGGGGAGGCGGGCTGGCAGCCGATCACCCACGCGCGGGCGAAGACCGACCACATCCTGGTCGAGCGGTTCGGGCCCGGCGCGAGCGGCGCGGTTTACGTGACGGTCTTTAACGACGGCAAGAAGACCGCGGAGGCGGAGATCGAGATTGACCTACAGGCGCTGGGAATCGCCGGGCTCGCGCAGGCACAGGAGCTGGTGAGCGGCAAGTCCATGCCGCTGGCAGCCGGCACGGTCAAGCTCACTCTTCAGCCGGAGGAAGTAGGGGTGCTGAAGCTGGCGAAGTAGCAGCGCGCGCCGCCTTGCCTGCCCGCGAACGCGGTGTGGCCCAGAGCAGGGGCCGAGTGCGCAGCGTCCAGCGCGGTCTCTGACTGGGCCGCCTCACCCATACAGCAAGTACTGCTCCCGCTTCTGCCGAAAACCGGTCTCCTGGGCCGCAAAGACCCCGCTGATCTCCTCGAGCGGATCCAGACGCTGCACGGCTTCCAGCACCGCCTGAGAGCCAATCAGGTGCAGGCACGGCGCCGGGTCGAAGTCCTCCGGGCACTGCTCGCACAGAGTCCGCGCGATGGCCAGACTCGCCCGCACGGGCTGGAGGCGCTCCCGGTCCGTGGTGAACACGTAGCAGCCGCCGCAATCCTCGCCCGCGAACTTCGAGGAGGCAGGCGTGAAGCGCACGGGCACGAAGTGCAGCGCCGCGATCTTCTGCTCGTTCAGCCGCGCGGCTAGGCGTTCCCCGTTGATGTACGGCGCGCCGAAGACCTCGAAGGGCGACTCGGTGCCGCGCCCGACGGACAGATTCGCCGCCTCCAGCGACCCCAGGGCAATGTATAGCGTCGCCTGCGTGAGGTTGCGGATGTTCGGCGAAGGATTGACCCAGGGCAAGCCGGTCTCGTCGAACCACAGCTCGCGCGCCCAGCCCTCGCAGGCAATCACCTCCAGCTCACACCCCAACTCGTACTCGGCGTTGGCGAATCGCGCCAGCTCCCCCGACGTGAGTCCGTGTCGCGTCGGGACCGGGTGATGGGCCGACAGCTTCTGAAAGGGTGGATCGAGAATCGGCCCCTCGACCTCCCGGCCATTGATCGGGTTCGGCCGGTCGAGCACAAAGAACCTCAGGCCCGCCTGCGCCGCCGCCTCCATGCAGTGCGCCATGGTGGTCGTATACGTATAGAACCGCGCGCCGATGTCGGCAATGTCGTACACCAGCGCGTCCAGGCCCTCCAGCATGTCGGGTTGCGGCCGTTGGACCGACGAGTACAGCGAGTGCCGCGGCAGGCCCGTTTGCTCGTCGGTCGTGGTCGTTTCGCCCAAGACCTCGTCCAACTCACCGCGCCAGCCGTGCTCCGGCGAGAACAGCGCGCGCACGTCCAGCTCCTGCTCCAGGAACGCGTCCACCATGTGCCGGCGCGACCGGGTGATCGCCGTGTGGTTGGTGATCAGACCCAGCCGCAGGCCCCGCAGAGGCTTGCACTCGTCCGCCAGCAGCTTGTCCAACCCTGTCAGCGTCCGGCCGAAGTAGCGGCGCGGCACGGCGTACTGCCGCGGCTCCGCCAGCGCTGCGCCCGCGAGGTTGGCGACTGCGTATCGGAGCGGGTCCGCCCGGCCCTCGCGCGTTGGGTGGCAGCGGTTCGTTAGAATGATGACGTATGACTGAGAGAAGGGATCAATCCAGATCGAGGTCCCCGTGAACCCGCTGTGGCCGAAGGAGCCGGGCGGGAAGAAGTCCCCGCGGAGCGTGCGCGCATGGAGGGTGCCCAGGCCCCAACCCAGGCCGCGCTGATTGCCCGGGTGGAGGGACTGAGGCGAGGTCGCCAGGCGGACGGTCGCAGGCTGTAGCACCCGCACGCCGTCCAGCTCGCCGAGGTTCAGGATCATTTGGCAAAAGCGCGAGAGGTCCGCCGCCGTGCTGAACAGCCCCGCATTCCCCCCGACGCCGTCCAGCGCCCGCGCCGCCTCATCATGCACCACCCCGCACAGCACGCCCTCGGGCAGCTCCTCGGTCGCCGCGCAGCGCACGTGCAGCTCCGCCGGCGGGCAAAACATCGTGTCCGTCATCCCCAGGGGCTCGAAGATCTGCTCCCGCGCATACTCGTCCAGCCGCTGACCGGAGACCGCCCCCACGATCCCGCGCAGTAGGATGAAATTGAGGCAGCTATAGAGAAACTGCGCGCCCGGCGGATGCGCCAGCGGCATCCGACACGCCTCGGGGATGATCTCCTCGCTCCGCAGGCCTTCGGCCAGGAAGTTCCGATAGGCCGCCAGGCCCGAGGAATGGGTCAGCAGGTGCCGCACCGTGACCGCGTCCTTGTGCTCGCCGACGAAAGCGGGCAGGTGCTCCTGCACCGGGTCGCTGAGCGACAGGCGTCCCTGTTCCGCGAGCTGCAGAATGGCCGTCGCCGTCGCCACCGGCTTGGTCACGGAGGCCAGGTCAAAGATCGTGTCCGGCTCCATCGGCCGCTCTTCGGGCACAATCATCCGCCGGCCGCGGGCGGTATGATACCGCACCTCGCCTCGGTGGCCGATCAACACCACAGCTCCGGGGAAGTCCCCACGGGCCAGACATTCGCCGATCACTTCGTCCAGACGCGCATTATCAAGTGTGGGCATAAGGATACCGTATCGCACCCGAGGAGCGGGGTCAAGTGTCACGCCGGCCACAGACCAGTCCTCGCGCTGGCTGAGCACGCCGGTGGTAGCGTGGATGTGGCGCAAGCTGGATTGGTGCGTGGTGGAGTGGGGCAGAGGTGGCAGCGCGGAATACGTTGCTGTGGCGCGGAGGCGAGGCGGCGATTGCGGTGGGCCGAGGCGAGGTGGCTGGCCTTTCCTCCCTCTCCCGTGGTGGAGGCGTGGTTTGTGGCCGGGAGAGGGACCGAGGGTGAGGCAAATCCGTATTCCTCCGCCCTACAGCCTCACAACCACTGCCCCAACCTGCTCACCCAGTGGCGGGATCGTCAGCGTCAGCTTCCCCTGCGCCAGCCGCGGCTTCAGGTCGGCTTCGCCCTCGAACTTGTACAGCTTCGCCGCGGGCGCCTGCTTGATCCCGTACCGCGCCGCGTCAATCGTCAGCTCGTACGGCTCCTGCGGCTCCCGGCGGTCCAGCAGCGTGACCGTCAGGCTCTTGCCCTGGCGATGCCGGAAGATCTTGGCCTCGACCTTCGCCGGCAGCGGCCCCAGCCCCAGCGTATCCTGGAAGTCCGACGCGTAGAGGTCGCTCTTGATCCGGGCCCGCAGGCCGACCAGCTTCTTCAGCCACTCCACGAACTCGCCGCCGGGCTCGAAGGGCCACAGCCCGCCCTTCTCATAGCGCGGCAGAATGTCGTACCTCAGCCCCATCAGGTGCACCCGCCGGAGCGCGTCCTGCGGCGTCACGTCCTCGCGCTTCATGTCGTCATAGTAGTCGGCGGTCCCGTGAATGCGATTGCACGAGCCGCTGAAAATCAGGAAGTCGGGGAAGGTGTACGTGAAGATCTCCGGCTTCGGCGGATTGGCCCAGCCGGCGACCTCGGTCCCGAGCGCGTGGGTCGTATACTGGTAGAAGAAGTCGCAGACGCCCTCGTTGAGCAGCCCGAAGGGGCGCACCTTCTCGGCTCCAAGCCGGATGCGGCGCATGGTCTCCAGCACCCCCGCATTGACCCCCTGCGGTCGTTTGTGCCCGTGGCTGGTGTTCCAGCACACTGCCGTGCCGCCGTACCCCAGATAGCCCGGCGGCACGCTGTCCAGGTACCACGCGTCCGCGCCGAACTCCTTGGCCCAACGGTCCACGATCCAGTACACCGAGTAGTCCTGCCACGCCTTCGCCGCCGGGCACGCGGCCCAATAGCCGTCCTGGTAGCCGTGGCCCTTCCCCAGGTGCCGGTACCGCCCCGTATGGTCCATCAGCGCAATGTTCATCCACCCGTCGGCCCAGCCGAAGGGCTTCGGCTCCGACGCCGGCACCCGCTCCGTGTACTTCTCCTGCGCCAGGAACTGGGCCAGCGTTGGGTCAGTCGTGACATAGTTGTGGTAGAAGCCCACATGCCCGCCCCGGCGATGGACCTCGGCCAGCGCCGCCTTCAGCTCCTCCACCGTGCCCATGAAGGGGTTCGGATACAGGTACACGTGATACGTGACATCGCCGCCGGTCATCTCCGACCACAGCTCCAGGTAGTTCAGGCCGATGTACTGCGCCGCCTCGAACAGCTTCGGCAGCTTGGCGAAGTTGTAGCTCGGCCCGCCGAGCCCGAGCCACCCATCCGCCTGCTCAATCCACTCCGGCACGCCGACTCGTTGGAAGCTCCGGCGGAAGTACTTGCGGTACTGGTCGGCGCCCCAGTGCCAGTCGCCCGCATGAAGGCCGACCACGCAGGGCCCGCCCTTCCAGGTCTCGCCCGGCCACAGGAAAGACCAGCGCCGAATGGCCAGCGTCAGCGACTTGCGGTCCTCGGCCGTCTCGGTGGCCAGCTCGGTCTGCGGCAGCGCCGTATCGTAGCTGGCCAGGTATACGCCCCCGGACGGGTCGTGCAGATCCATCCAGGACATCGAGGCGCTCCCCAGGTAGTGGAGCGTATAGCTCATCGGCGCGGTCTGCAGCGGGTCGCGGTAGTACTGGCCCTGATAGCGCGGCAGCGCCAGGCCCATCTGTGACGGGTCCTCGCCCAGCGCCAGCCTCGAGACGATCGGAAATGCCACCTGGTGAACCAGCAGTGCCTCCGAGGGGTAGCGCGGCGGCTGATTCTCCACCGTGATCCGCCATTCGCTCAGCGGGCTGCCCGGCTGCAGGCTTACCGTGTACCGGACGACGATGCTCGGCGGGAAGCGGTGCTCCACGACGAGTTGCCGCCCTTGGCCCGCTTGCTCCACGGCGCAGCGCTGAACGCTGGCCTCCGTGGGCTCCAGTGTCTGCCAGTCCTTCGTCTCGAAACAGCGCGAGTGCCGGTCATAGTCCACCGCCCTCAGGCTGAACACCGGCGAGACCCGCTCGACGGGCCGGCAGACCTGCTCCGTCGCCTTGTTCCGGAGACCAACCAAGCCCCCCGTCCCGGCGTCGAAGCTCAGCGAGACGAGGTCGTTCTCCAACGTCAGCACTTCCGGGTCATACCTCCGCACCTGGGCCGCCTTCTCAGCCGTGCCGATCGCGGCCCGCACCACGTAGCTCCCCGGCGCGAACGTGCTGCAGTCAATGGTCAGCGAGCCCTGCCCCTGGGGCAGCTTCTCGATCTGCCCGGCAAAGACCGGCTGTTCGCCCTTCTCGGGCGTGACCGTCACCTCGATCGGCGGCGTGTTCGGCTGATCCAGCGTCCAGGGCGCATCCACCTCGGCCACCCAGCGGTGCTGCAAAGGCTCGCGGGCGATCTCAAGCGACCACTGCTGCGCCAGTCGCCGGATCATCCGGGGCGGCAGCGGGCGGTTGAAAATCCGCACCTCATCCAGCACTGTCTGGGCCCCCTCCAGCTTGTGCACGTCGCCCATCCCCGCGTCGCCCAGCCAGAAGCCCTCGCCGACCTCCTCCGGCAGGTGCGTCTCCGTGATAGCGTCTGTTAGCTCGCCGTCAATGTACAGTCGAATCTGCCCCTCCATCCATGTCGCCGCCAGGTGGTGCCAGTCGCCCGGCTTCCAGGCCAGCGGACCGCTCCGAGGATAGGACGCCTGCCCTCGCTCATCTTGGGGTCGGAACAGCACCATTGCGCCCTGGTAGTACTTGTAGAAGAGCAGCCAGCCCGCGCCGCCGTGCCCGGCCTCCAGGAAGACGTGCATCTTTCCGTCGCTGGGCTGCCAATTCAGCGGCTGCACCCACAGCGAGATCGTCCCCTGGCTCAGCTCCAGGTTCTGCGCCACGGGATAGAGCACCCGCGTTCCACCGTCGCCGCAGAGCAGCGCCTGGCCGAACCGGCCCGGGCGATACTCCGGCGTCCCGGCGACTTGGAGCGGGGCCCTCGCTCCCTGAGCCTCCTCGGCCTCGATATGGCCGTCGAACGAGGCCCGAAAGGTCAGCCCCGGCTGGGCGGCCAACGTGCTTGACAGCAACAGCGAAAGTGCAACAAGAATGGGCATCTCGTACATTGTGCCCCTCCTGGCATGCCAGTGTCTGAGGAGGGGTTCCCTGTCGGCCCGGACGCTCCTGCCGTCTTTGGGACGGATATCGTCGGCGGGGGAGTAGACAAATCCTCAGGCGCAAAGCACACTATCTAATGACACTGCTCGCCGGCGAGCACCTGGAAGGCCCATGAGTGATCCCAGCGAGGACCGGCGACTACTGGCGGCACTGGCCGGTGGGAGAGTGGATGCTCTGGCGCACCTGTACGACGCCTACGGGCCCCCCGTGTACCGCCTGCTTCTGGCGCGCGGCCTTGCTGAAGCGGACGCGGAGGATGCCCTGCAGGATGTCTTTCTTTCGCTGGTGGACAGGGGCCGGGGCGTGGCAAGCATCGAGAGGCTCCCGGCATATCTCTTCGGCGTCGCCCGAAACATCGCCGCTCGACGTTTGCGTCGTCGCCAGACCAACTCTACCAACCCAGGCATGCCTGCGTCGCCCCGAACGCGCCACAACATGACTGAAGGCCTGGCACTCCGAGAGGCCGTGCGCGAACTTCCGCCCGAACAGGCCGAAGTCGTCGTGCTGAAGGTCTGGCAGGAGATGACCTTCGCTGAGATCTCGGCGGTGCTTGACATCTCGCCAAATACCGCCGCCAGTCGGTACCGCTATGCGCTGGCCAAATTGCGCGCCGTCTTGGGAGAGACGAATGATGAACGATGAGCAATTGGAGCGCCGCTTGCGTCGGTTGAAGCTCCCGCCGCCGTCTCCGGACGTCAGGCCCAAGTTGCTGCGGGCCGCGAGCCGTCGCAAGGCCGCCCGACGCCGCAGGCTTGCCCTGCGGTGGGTATTCGCGGGCGCCGCGGCGCTTCTGCTCGCGATTAACGTGGCCTTCGACTACTCCCACGCACAGGCGGTCCACAACATCACTGGTCAGGCTTCCGTTCACATGACGATGGAGCATGGCCCTCGCGCAGTCTCCCTGCTCCACCGACGCCAGGCGCTGTCGCGCTACGTGCGGGGGCTTGACCAGTCGTGGAGAGGATAATCATGCCTGCGGAACGCTTCCCGACCTTCAGACGGGCAGGCCGATGGCTCGCCCCCATCGCTCCGCGTGCCGCTTTCGGCGCCCTCGTGGTGTTCGTGCTTGCGGCAATCCCCTGGACGTGCCTCAACATCAAGTGGGGCAGACGCCTTCAGCGCGAGCTTGCAGCACTGAAAGCCGACGGCATGCCGGTATCGCCCCAAGACCTGATTCCCAAACCCATCCCCGACGCCGACAACGCTGCAGTTGTGTATCAGCAGGTCTTCCGGATCCCGCCGTCCCGCTGGGACGGCTCCGGTGAGCCCAACCATCCTATCCCGGCGTCCCCCGCCGGCCTCGGCGGACTGTCCCATCAGGAGCAGCGCTTGCTGGAAGAGTACCTCAAAGCGGGCGGGCGTGATCGCCGGAAGCAGTGCCGCCGGCTGCTGGCGCGTCCCCAGGTACGGGACACCCTCCAGACCTTGCGCCGCGCGTCACAACGTCCGCACAGCGTCTTCCCGGTCAAGTGGGAGGCCGGCCTGTTCGCCCTGTTCCCGCAGTTCAGGAGATTCCGGCAAGCAAGCACCCTCCTCACCGTGCAGGCGGCCTTGCTGGCGGAGGATGGGCGCGTCAAGGAGGCCTTTGACTGGTGCGGCGTCGCCTTGCGAGTGTCGGACCACGCAGCGGAGCAATCCATGGTCGGTCAACTCGTCAGCTACGCCATGCGCCGCCAACTCTTCGAGGCGATGAGAGGCTTTCTCTGTCGGGTCCAGGTGTCCCCCGACGCTGCCTAAAGCCTCCAGCAATGCCTCCGCCGGACCGACCTGGATAGAGCCTTCGTCTTGGCCATGGCGAATGAACGGGCTCTCGGCTGCCAGGGGTTCGAGTTGCTGCGCGAGCAACCCCAGGCGTGGTCCGACCCGGACTCGCCGACGCTGATGCAGCGGCTGTATACCTCTGCGCTGGGAAAGCCGTGGCAGAAGCTCGACCAGTTGAGATACCTAGAAGCTCGACCAGTTGAGATACCTGGAGTACGCCGGTCGCGAGACCCGGTACGCGGCCCTGCCTTACCGCCTCGCCAGGACCAAGATGGCCAGGGTCGAACTGGAGATGGATGCGGCCTCCCGGCGCTTGCCTCTGACGCCCATCCTGTTGCCCTCGTTCTCCGGCTGCGTCGCCGCGCGCGACGAGTGCTGGGCCCAGATCGGCCTGTGCCGCATCGCCCTGGCCCTCAAAGCCTACAAGTACAACCACGGCTCCTACCCCCCCTCGCTTCAGTCCCTCCAGCAGACCCTCGACTGGAAACTGCCCCAGGACCCCTTCAGCGGCACTGATTTTGGCTACAAGCCTCGTGCCCAGGGCTTCCAGCTATACAGTATCGGGCGCGATCTGATGGAC
>JALGUG010000166.1 GCA_029820995.1 Candidatus Zipacnadia bacterium | reverse complement strand
CAGTGTGGGGCAAGCCACACTGCGAGTAGGGCTCACAGTGGCATACAGTGGCCCCGCTAGCCGCCGGCTGGCGCCTCTTTAGGTTGGGTTATCATGGGGAAGCTATCCGTGCGGAAAGGCGCGGCCGGTAGGCCGTCCTTGTTCCACAGATTGACGACCGGGTAGTTGGCCCAGCCGAAGCGCACCGCGACGGGCTTGTCAATCTCCGGGCTGGAGACCACTACTTTGTCGCCCTGGATTTGCGCCTGGGCATTCACAAACTTCCGGTCCTCGCCGGCAATGGTGAAGCCGGTGAGCTTCTCGCCCTTGCAGACCAGGCCGCCGCCGACATGCTTGAAGGTCAGGATCACCTTATTCCCGTCAACCTTCATGCTGTCGTAGATCGGGCCGGAGTAAACGATCTTCTCGCCGTAAGCGATCGCCCGGGCCGCCAACGCCAGGCGGGCGCCCACCGGCTCTTTGTGCTTCGGGTGGATGTTGTCTTCTTCGCCCACGTCGGTGATGACGGCGACTGCAGTGTTAGGCACAGTCTTGGCGGTGAGGAGCTGCGCTTCTCGCAGTTCGGCCCAGGCGCTTTCCTGAGGCTCCGGTGAGATCTTCGTGAACGGAGCCAACTCCACGATGAGGAAGGGAAAATCGCCCTCGCCCCAATCTTGGCGCCAGTTCCGGATCATGGTTGGGAGCAATGTTCTGTATTGGAAGGCTCGGCCGGCGTTGGCCTCGCCCTGGTACCAGATGACCCCCCGAATCGCGTACGGCTGTAGGCTGGCGATCATCGCGTTGTACAGACCCGACGGTCGGCGCATGTTGGTCGGCCCCATGGGGGGGTAGGGGCGCCGCGGGCGCTGTGTGCCCTCTCGCTTGGCCTGCTCAAGAGCTTGCTTGTACTTCTCAAGTGCCTGGTTGTACTTCTCCATGGCCTCGGGATACCGTTCGAGGGCTCGGGCATAATTGTCCAGGATGTCTTTCAGCGCCGGTTCCGCTTCCAGAGCAGGGCGGCTGGTCCACGATTCGGCTGCTGTGCCGCCCACGGACGAGTTGATCAGGCCCACGGGCACGTTCAGCGCCTTCTGCAAGTGCAGACCGAAGAAGTACCCGACGGCGGAGAAGCGCGGTACCGTGTCGGGCCCGCATTCCCTCCAACTGCCTTTCACGTCGTGCGCCGGTTGATCGGCCGCCGCCCGGGGTACCGTGAACAGGTGGATCATTGGGTTTTGGGAATCGGCAATGGCCTGCTGCGCGTTTGCCGTCCCTTGAACCGTCATCGCCATGTTGGACTGGCCGCTACACACCCACACTTCGCCCACCAGCACGTTCTTGACCTGGATAGTGTTCTGGCCCGCGATGGTCAGCTCAAAGGGGCCGCCTGCGGTCAGGTTCTCCAACCGGACCAGCCACTGGCCGTCCTTGGCCGTCGCCGACACTTCCTGGTTTTGGAAGCTGACGGTCACTTGCTCGCCCTCGGCAGCGGTCCCCCAAATGGGCACGCTCATGCCTCGCTGGAGGACCATGCCGTCCGAGATCAGTCCATGCGGCTTGACCTCCGCCAGGACCGAGTGTCCGTGGAGGCTACTCAGCCCCAGCAGCAAAACAACTACTAAGACAGTTCTGCGCATTGCTCAGGCTCCCTTGCATTGATTTGGGCGATACTGATGCGACCAATGTTGCATCGCGTTAGTTCTCCGTCCGCCGCTGGCGGTCCTTCGCAAATCGCCACTCATCTGCCAGCGAAGGTAAGATGGAGGACGAAAGAGCCCGGAATGGGAAATGGTAAGTCACGTTGTGGGCAAGGCGATACTGTTGCGGCACGGAGGGCGGCGATACCGGGATGCGTGTTCTACTCGTTCTGGTGATGTTATATTCGGCGAGCACGTGTGTTGCCGAGCAGCCTCTGATTTGCGCTCGGGCGAGTGCCTCGCCACGCATTGACGGCGACCTGGGCGACGCGTGTTGGCAACAGGCGGCCGCGGCCACGGATTTCTGCGTGCTGGGAAGCGGCGGTGAACAGCGGGCCGCCAGGCAGACGACGGCGCGGGCGGCCTGGGACGACGGGGCGCTGTACTGGCACATCATCTGCCTGGAGCCGGATCCCCAGAGCATTACGGCGGAAGTCCGAGAGCGTGACGGGGCGGTGTGGCTGGAGGACGCCGTAGAGCTCTTCCTGCAGCCGCAGCCGCCGAAGGGTCCCTGGTATCACGTGATCGTCAATGCTTGCGGCACGTGGTACGATGCGCTGGAGCAGGACGCCTCGTGGAACGCCAACCTGACCGTGCAGGTGCGCCGCGGGCGGCGCGCGTGGACTGTGGAGTTGGCGCTGCCCTGGGATGCGGTGGGCGGGCGGCCGCGGCCGGGCGCGGTCTGGGGCTGCAATGTGGCTCGAGAGCACCGGCCGAAGGAGCCGAAGGAATGGAGCACCTGGGCGGCGCTGGCCCGGAACAAACATGTCTTCGGCCTCCCCGAGCTGTTCGGCCGGTTGGAGTTCCACGACGGGCCGGGCAAGGGGGGACGTGTTACTCACTGGCGAACCCCTGACTCGCTGGTGACCGATCCGGCCTTTGCGGAACGGGACGAAGCCGGGAGACTGCGCCGCTGGCGGACGCAGAAGCACACGCAGGTGAGCGAGATCGTGCCGGGCAGCGCGCAGTTCCTGGTGGAGAACAACGGGGACTACGCAGTGGTCAGCCAGGCGCTTGACGTGCCGGTCAAGCGGGGCGATGTGTTTACGGTGTGGGCGCTGATCGAGGGCAGCACCGAGACCGCGGCAGGGATCGCTCTGGTGCAGGAGATGGAAGACGGCCGCCCCGACGATCTGTACCCGTTCTGGAACATGCCGGTGAGCGACAAACTCGCGCTTTATCGAGGCAAGGTCGTGGTGGACGAGGGCGCCAAACGGCTCAAGTCTCTGGTGCTGTACCGAGCCAACCGGAAGGGGCGGATCGGGTACGCGTATGTGCAGGTTCGTCCCGGTTTGCATGGCGATACGGGCCTAGTGGACACGCGGAAGTTCCTGCGCAGAGAGGAGCGCGGGATTGGCGAACCCTGGGTGACCCCGCATCTGCGATCCTTTCGGCCGCTGGCCGGGGGCAAGCTGCGCGCGCTGGTCTTCATCGGCGAGTTCCAGCGCGATGCCGTGGAGCTGGCGCAACGGCTCGACCTGGACTACGACCTGGTGTACTGTCCCAGCTTCCGCGGGTCGGGGAAGGTGGAATGCTGCTTCTCGGAGGACCCACAGCGGGTCATCGGCGGCCTAGTGCGCGGCGAGTATGAAGTCATTCTCCTGGCCGGGCGACCGTCGTCTCAGGCCGTCGTGGATGCGATAGTGCAGGCGGTGGAAGCCGGCTGCGGCCTGGTTCGCGTTGGGCCGGTGAAGGCCGGAAGGCCGGCGGACGACGGGCGATGGAAGCAGCTTGCGAGCCTCCTGCCGAAGGCTCTGGCAGTGCGTGATGTCCACCACGAGATCCTGGCTGCTCTGCCCCTGAACCGGCTGCAGACAGGCGACGGATCGAGTGTGGTGGTGCGTGCTCTGGGCTCTGGCGAGCATGGTAAGGGGCGGGTTGTGAATCTCGTCTGGTCCAGGACGGCGCAAGGGATCGTGCCCGATGCGAAGTGGGATTGCGAGTATTGGGAGCAGCTCTACGCCGTGGTGGCGCGGGCCATGTTGTGGGCGGCTCGCCGCGAGCGGACGGTGCGCATCACAAAGGTCGAGGTTGGCGAGCGGGTGCGCGTTATCCTGGAAGCGTCCGAGCCGTTGATCGTCACGGTGGAGCTGACCTGGGACCACCGGGAACGCGACCTGTGTCCGCCCAGAGAAGCGCGTTCGGTGAAGCTACGCCGCGGCAGGAACACGGTTGAGCTGCCAGTGCCTCCGGAGGTTGGCGCACTGCGCGGTCTGTGGCTGGCCCGCTGTAGCGTGCGGGGCAAAGACAACCGTGCCCTGGACTTCGCCGCAGGAGCCTGTGACGGCCCGGAAGGGAGCCGCATCGTCAAGCTGGACGCTCCGCAGGAGGTCGCGCCGGGGGAGCAGTTCAGGGCGCAGGTGACGGCGAGCGGCCCGGCCGGCGAGCGGCGGTTGCGGGCCTCTGTCGTGGACGCCTGGGGGCGCGAAGTCGCAAGAACGGAGAAGACAGTCACGTTCGCGGCGCCGGAACAGACCGCGGAGCTGTTGTTGACGCTAGAGCACCCGCTGAGCGTCTACCATCAGACCGTCGTGACGCTGCTGCAAGGCGGCCTCGCCCAGGACCGTGCCAGGGCCACACTGCTCTGCCCGGCGGCCACGCGGAGGGCGCTGGATGATTTCCACCTTGCGGCGGGCTATGCGGCCATGAGCATCCAGGCGCCGGCACATCTGAAGGCCTGGGCGGTTCGCTTCCTGAGGGAGCAGGGCGTGACCGCAATGACGGTGGACCCGGCGGCGGCGAAGGAGGGCCTGCCGGGGTGGGGCGGGACGGCGGGCGGCATGGGGATGCGCTACAACGGCGCAAGCACGGTGCGCCAGCCTTGCTTCAGCGACCGCCGCAACGTGCAGGCGCTCGCGGAGAAGACGGTGGCCGTGATCGCGGCGAAGCGGCCATGGGGTTGGCTGGGCTACAACATGAATGATGAGGTGCATCTGCACCAGAGCGGCAAGGTTGAGGTTTGCACCTGCGACTTCTGCCGCCGCGGGTTCCAAGACTGGGCCCGGGAGCAATACCCGAACATCGAAGCCGCCAACAGGTCCTGGGGGACCTCCTATGGCGACTTCGACGCCATCGAGGTCCCGCTGCTGAAGGACCTGAAGGGGTACGAGAACCCCGCCCGCTGGGTGGACTTCAGGCTATTCCAGGAGCGCGTATGGGCCAACGCGTTTGCGGCGACCCATCGGGCTGTGCGCGCTAAGTATCCGGACGTCCGCCTCAGCTTCACCAATCCGTACCATTACGACTCGCTCTCCGGCGTGGATTTCTCGCTCTGGCTGCCGCACGAGGAGATCCTGCTGCGATATTTCAAGCCGCACGTGGTTGATCAATGCCGCTCGTGGTCGAGTGCGCCGATGGTCTCCTGGTTCGGCTATCGTCTCGATGCGGCGCAGGCCGGGGTCTTCCCCTGGTGGTTCGCATTCAACGGCGGTGTGATGCCGATCTGGTGGGACCCGCTCGACCCGTGGGCCTACTCGACGAAAGAGTCGTTCACGCCCTGGTACATGTGCGATCCGCTGTGGCGGCCGACCGGTCGGAGCGAGCAGGTGTCGCGGGCCGCGCGAGAGCTGCAAGGGGGCATCGGCGCTCTGCTGCGGGCGGCGCCGCGGGACTCGGGTCCGGTCGCCATCTTGCACTCACAGGCGAGCATGCACGTCACGTACGCGCAGGCGGCCTTCCCCCTCGGGCGGCCGACGGAGGCCGGCTGGAAGCAGTGGCTGCAATCTCGGAACACGATGGCCGAGCTGCTGCACGCCCGCGGCTTCGGATACGAGACGCTGAACGCGCCGGACGTGACGCCGGAGGTGGTCAAGCGCTTTCAAGTAATCCTGCTGCCCTCAGCGCCCGCCTTGTCGGACCGATTGATCAGCGACCTGAGCGCCTTCGTTGAGAGTGGGGGAAAGCTGTTGGCCGATGTGCCGGCTGGAACGCACACCGAACACGGCGCGCCCGTGGAGCGACCCGCGTGGCGGGCTCTATTCGACGGTAAGCGGGCAGTGTGCCTGGGTGAGCGGGCGTCTGCGGATAACGCCGTAAAGCTCGGAGATGCGCTGGATGGCTTCGAAGTCAAGGGCGGCGTCAGGTGGGAGACTGCAGACGGTCAACCGGTGACGGCCGGCGAGTTGCACAGCTTCGGAGGCGGATGCTTCATCGGGGCGGTTCGGCATGCTGCGGAGCAGGCGCAGGGACAGCCTCCGGTGCGGATCATGCTCCCGGAACGCCGGCACGTCTACGATGTGCGCCGCGGCAAGTATCTCGGCGAGAGGACCGTGATCGAAGCCCCTCTTCCGCCGGGGAGTGCCGTGTTCTTTGCCGCGCTCTCCGACCGCCCGCGGCGACTGAGCCTTCAGGCCGAGAGTGGTGCCCTGGGCGAGAGCGTCTCCCTCAGCGCTCGCTTGGAGTCGCCCGGGGCCGAGATCGGCGTGATCCACGTCGAGGTGAAGGACTGCGACGGTAAGCCACTCCCGTGGTATTCACGCAATGTGCGCGTACGGCACGGAATCGCCCGGTGGGAGCTGCCCCTGGCGCTGAACGATCCGCCGGGCCGTTGGCGAATCGAGGCACGTGACGTCGCCTCGGGGCTGCGGGCGACTACGACAGTGCAGGTCCGCGAGTAGAGGCTGGTCTACGTGGTTGCGATGGAACCGGGGCCACATAGGTCCCCGGTCAGGTCAGCTCAGGGGTGCAAGGGCAGTTTGGCGCATGCAGTGCGGCAGGGAGGCGGGTAGTCCTAAGCATGAAGAATCCGAGTAGACAGGGAGAAGAATGAGAATATATAATGTTGTCAAACCTGGCCGTGCTGGACAGCCGCTCGGCCGAAGGATACTGAAAGGAGGTTGCTGTGGTGAGAAGACGAGGGTTTACGTTGATCGAATTGCTGGTGGTCATTGCGATTATCGCCATTCTGGCGGCAATCCTCTTCCCGGTGTTCGCGAGAGCACGCGAGAAGGCCCGACAAGCAAGCTGTTGCTCGAACCTGAAGCAGATGACGCTGGCGGCGCTGATGTACATTCAGGACTACGATGAGCGGTTCTTCTACGAGGTATGGTGCAACACCGGGAATCCTTCCTGTCCGAATATGTGTTGGGATAGGATCATCGTCGAGCGGGATGGGCTGTTCTACCCGTACATGAAGAACAAGGACATCATGGTCTGCCCAAGCTGGGGCGACAACCCGAGTAGCTGCTCATACGGGTACAACAAGCACCTCGCACGTCGGAAGCTGGCCAGCCTCACGCAGCCTGCTCGCACGATCTTCTTCGCCGACAGTTGCGGGATCCGCTGGTTTCCCTACTCCGTCGCCAATGGGTGTTGTTTCGGCGGACAGGCGTGGCACTGGCGCATCGGAATGTGCCCGGAGGAAGGACGCGAATATGGCCCGCACAACGAGGGCGCGAATATCGCCTTTGTTGATGGTCACGTCAAGTGGTACAGGGTGGCGGCAATCCCGAATGAGGAGGATGCCAACTGTGCATTGTGGCTAAGGCCACGCTAGGTGCATAGCCAGTGAGCGGCTTGTGCGAAGCCAGACGATCTGACAGCGCAGCGTGTAGTAGACGCCGAAGAGAAGGAAGCGGTGCCTTGATTACTCGGGGTGCCGCTTCCTTGTGTTTCGGTACCTACGGGCTCTCGGAGAACTCCTCTTTGATGCACTGCCGCAACTCCGGCTTGTGCTTTAGTGTGGACCACGGGTAGACCATGATCGCCGGGGCGCCGGCGTGAGCGATCAGGCGGATCTCGCGGCGGAAACGTTCCGGCGATTTCGCCCACTTGAGATAGGCGGTGTCGGCCATTGGGGCCGCGAGGCAGTTGGGATGGTGCTGCTGCGCGATCTCGACCAGATGCCGCGACGCCCGGTAGACGCGCTCCAACGGCCATTCGCCGCCGCGAGCGGGGTCCTTCCCGTGGGCGGAGGCGCGCTGGGAGTGATAATCGAGCGGGAACTCGTTGGCCCAGACCGGATGGGTGTAGGCGTGCAGAATGAGTCCGGGCCGAATGCCGTCGAGCAGCTTGCGGACCTCCTGAGTGAAGGAGATGATCGCCAGTTCGTTGAAGCGGGCCGCGGCGCGCGCCGGCGGCAGTTCCGGATGCGCCTGCACGAACTCGGAGCGCTTTTGGCGGCTGAAGGGGCAGTCGCACTGGCGATCGTTCTTGTAGCGGATGTAATCGAAGCTGATGCCGTCCACGGGATAGTTGGTGCAGATCTCCTTGATCAGGCTAAGTTCATAGGCCCGGACCTCGGGGCGGTCGGGACAGCCGAATACAGTGCGGTGCGTCTTGTAGTCGGAGTTCTCGCCCTGGTCAATCTCCACGAGGTCCGGGTGCTCGCGGATGAAGCGGGTGGGGTTTTTGCCCGAGCCCTCGATGAACGTGCAGAACTGAACGAGGCACTGCAGGCCCGCTTTGTGGCATTCGTCCGACACTACCTGGAGGACGTCCCAGTCCTCGTAGCCGGGCGCGCGCTCGCCGATGTCGGAGTGGTAGTACAGCTTTCCATTGGGCGGCTTGGCGGCGAACAGGATCGTGGTGAACCGCATCTCCTTGGCCGCCTGGACCATGTCGCGCACGTCCTCGGGGCTCTTGTGTGTGCCAGGGCCGTGGTTGTTGAGCGCGCGCCATACAAACTTGCCTTTGGGCAGCGCATCCACGGCAGTCAGCAGGTCGCGGCTGAGGTGTAGTGAGGCGAGCTTGCTGTCGCCGATCAGCAAGGCGTACTCGCCGTCCGGGAGGCCCTCGAAGTCGAGGACCAGCTCGGTTGAGCCTTTAGCCGGCACGTCATGCGACCAGAGTTTGGCCCCATCCGCTCGCGCGATGACCAGTGAGCCGCCGGGGGCGCCGATAGTGGCCGCGCGCTGGGCGTTCAGGCGGTCACACTTGATGTCGGCGGGCACGGCGTGTGGCTGGGGCGAGTGCGCGATAGTCAGAAAGAACGGCTCTCGATACAGCGCAATGTCGTCGTAGACCGCCTGTCCCGAGCCTTTCCAGAGCTCCAGGTAGATCGTGACCGCTGCCGTCCCGTCCGGTGGCAGGAGCTCCACCAGGAAGGGCTCCCAGTCGAAGGTGCCGGTCTTGGAGATCGGGGGCGCGTCGGTAATTTTCTGCCCGCCCTCATCCAGGTACCGGCAGACCACCCGAGCAGCGCCCTGCAAGTCCACGCCTTTCCAGTGCCCTCGCAGCGTGTGTGGCACGCCCGGGTGGGGCAGCTTGACCGTCTGCGTGACGACGACAGTGTCCTCTTCACCCTTGCCCGTAATAGCTAGACCTCGGCCCATGCGGCCGCCATCGGCGGGGAACGCAATGGTCGGCTCGCCGTCCCAGACGGACGCCTTCCAGTGATCGGGTGTCTGGGCGCCGACTTCGAAGTCGCCATTGGCGATGAGGTTGGCGGCCGGTCGCACCTCGGCCGCCAGAGAGATCAGGGGCCAGAGCAGCAGACAGAGCAACGCGAGCTTGATCATCGGGACCTCCTGCACGCAGGGCTCTCCACAATGGACCAGGGCTAATGTGTCTTCGGCATGCCGGACGGAACCTCCTTGTTCAGGACAACGCGGATTCGTGCGCCGCCGTGGTGGTGGGGGAGGTGCGCGCCGGGTCGGCAGCTAATCATTCCCTGGTCGGACTGGCTATCGCTTGGGAGGAGTTCACACATGATCAAGATCGGTCTTATCTCGGCGGCGACGTACGGGTACATGGGCGCTCCGCGCACGCCCGGTTCGTTCCACGGCACTGCGTTTGCTACGACGTATAACGGTTACGATGAGGAGAAGTCGAAGCAGTACGAGTGGACCTTCGCTGCGGCCAGCCGGCAGCTTGAGGGTGCGCGCGTGGTCAAGGTTTGGGACCCCGACATGGAGTGGGCCAAGCGCTTGGCGGATGTGTGCGACATCCCGGAGGTGTGTGCGAAGCCCGAGGAGTGCGCCGAGGGTGTTGACGCGGCGATCATCGTGGACGACGGCTCCGGAGAGCAGGCGCAGTACGGCATTGCGCCACTGCGCCAGGGCGTGCCGACGTTCATTGACAAGCCGCTCGCCATGACGGGCCGGCGGGCGCAGGAGATCGCGGAGATCGCGCGTGAAACGGGCACACCGCTGATGTCCGCCAGCTCGCTGCGCTTTGTGCCCGACATCATCGCGCTGCGCGACGAGGTGCCCGAGCTGGGCGAGATCAACCTGGCAACCACGATCTGCGGAAACGAGCTGGTGTACTATGGTATCCACGCCCTCGAAATGGCCTACGCGGTTCTGGGACCGGGCGCCGTATCGTGTCTGAACGTGGGGCAGCCGGGGCGCAACATTGTCCGCGTGCGCTTCGAGAGCGGCCGGGACCTGCTGCTGATGGTGTTGGAACGCGACTACATGCGGGCGGGGTATCAGATCAACCTGTATGGGACCGGTGGATGGCGGACCGTGCAGCCGGACCTGACTGATCTTTACCTGTACCTCCAGGAGCAGTTCCTGGCGATGGTGCGGACCGGGAAGGCGGTCGTGCCCTTGGAGGAGACGGTGGAGGTCATCGCCACACTCGAAGCCGGCAAGCGCTCGCTGACAGAGAACCGCGAGGTGACCGTCGCGGAAGTGCTGGCCTAAGGCTTGGCGTGGTGCCGAATGGTGTGGAGCAACGGGCGGCGCATGGTTAGGCCGCCCTGAGGCCTCACGCTGGTCGGCTGTCGAAGAACTGCCTCAGATAGGCCATGCCCTCCCGGGTGGCCTGAACGGGATCGCCGCGGCCCTCGTACTCAAAGGCCACGTATCCCTG
>JALGUG010000165.1 GCA_029820995.1 Candidatus Zipacnadia bacterium | reverse complement strand
AGCCCAAGCCGCTACCGCGGCCAGCCAAGGCCAATCGCCGATAAAGGAGATAGAGAGGTTATATCGAACGGAGGGGCGATAAGCCGCGGCCGCCTCACGCTCGCCTCGGCCGACCGCAATCGCCGCAGCGCCTCGGCGCCACACCAGAGTCTTTCTCGCTGCCACCTCAGCTCCACTCCACCGCGGCCCAATCCAGCTTCCGCCGCATCCGCACCACCACCGGCGAAGTTGCGCGGCGCTCGCAAGGCGCACGCACTGCCGGCTTCGCCGACAGTGGCACACGTCTGCACGAGGCCACCTCGCCTCGGCGCCACAGCAACGTATGCCGCCCTGCCACCTCAGCGCGAATCCACCACGCACCAGTCCAGCTTCCGCCACATCCGGACCACCACCGGGGAAGTTGCCGCGCGCTCAGCTTGATTCTGGGTACAATCGGCAGCCCACTGCCGGCTCCACCTCCGGCGCCACGCCAACGACACAAGAGCAAACCACAGTCCGAATCGTGTCGTACGGCTCATGTTGAGCCATGCACATCGCAGCCCACTGCTGGCTTCACCGCCAGTCCGACACCTGTGCACGAGGCCACCTCGCCTCGGGCCACCGCAATCGCCACAGCGCCTCGGCGCCACAGCGACGTATTCCTCGCCGCCACCTCCACACCAGTCCACCACAAACCAATCCAGCTTCCGCCACATCCAAGCCACCACCGGGACAGTGGCGCCGCGCTGGTCGTCAGTGTCGGTGCCATAGCGGTTCCGGCCTGCCAGGTAACTGCCCCACCTCAGCACCAGCAACAAGCACTGGCGGCTTCGCCGACAGTGCCGCACGTGTGCACCAGCCCGCCTCGCCTCGGCCGACCCCAATGGCCACACGGCCTAGGCGCCACAACCACGTATTCCTCGCTGCCACCTCAGCGCCAATCCACCGCACACCAATCCAGCTTCCGCCACATCCACACCACCACCGGGGAAGTTGCGCGGCGCTGACATCATTGCCCCTGGCAAGCACGCGCACTGGCGGCTTCGCCGACACTGCCACACCAAGCACACAAGCGCAAACCACAGTCCGAATCGTTTGGCACGGCTCATGTTGAGCCGTGCGCGCAGAGCAGCACTGCCGCCTTCGCGGAGAGTGCCACACGTGTGCACGAGGCCACCTCGCCTCGGCCCACCGCAGTCGCCACAACGCCTCGGCGCCACAGCGACGTATTCCCCGCTGCCACCTCACAGCACTCCACCACAATCCAATCCAGCTTCCGCCACATCCAAGGCACCACCAGGGAAGTTGCGCAGCAGTGCCGCAGATTCCGAGTTCCAGCGGCCCTGTGCATCCGTGGTGCCTAGCGAATCCGCGCGGTTCTCTTCGCCTTGTCCCAACGACGAACCGCCACTCGTGTTCACCGACTTCCGCGGACTTCTCGTCGGGCTTTGAGCACTTGTCCGTGCCGGCGGCCGGGGAGTTTGGACGCGCTGCGAGCAAGCTCTGCCCAAAGCCGGACTCGAATATGCCGATGAGTTGAGCTCACCGATTGCGCTGTCCGAAGATTGTCAGCACACAAGACGGCCAAGAGCCCTTCAAACACCTCCCGAAGTGGGTCGAATCATCAGGTCGCTGGAGGTGGCCTGCAACGCGCCGCGAATCCTCCAGGTATCAAGCTGTGTAATTGTGACTGCACAGGCGAGTCAAGCCGGTGGCAAATGCGGGTGCGAAGAGGCAGGATGAACCGTTAGCGATGAGCGAACTCGCCGGCGCGAGGAGGAGAGACATGTCCATGAGAGCGCGAAACGCCGGGGCCCTGCGGCCTGCTACTCTTTGGTTTGCGATGATGTGCGCCTTCGTGGCCGCGGCAAGCTGGTCTGCAGCCGCCGCTGACCCGAACGCCCAGAGCACAGCGCAGCAGATCCTGAGCACAACGGGGGTCAAAGGCGGCCTCATCGTTCACCTGGGTTGTGGTGACGGCCGTTTGACGGCAGCACTCCGCGCCAATGATAGCTACGTAGTCCAGGGGCTTGACCCAGACGCGAAGAACGTCGCGAAGGCCCGCCAGCGGATCAGCGCACTGGGCCTGTACGGGAGCGTGTCAGTTGATCTTCTGCAGGGCGACCGGCTGCCCTATGTTGACAATTTCGCGAACCTGATCGTGTCGGAGGAGCCGGGCCGCGTCTCGATGAGCGAGGTCCTGCGTGCGCTGTGTCCAGACGGAGTGGCGTACATCAAGCGGGGCCGCAAGTGGACGAAGACCGTCAAGCCGCGCCCGGCGGAGATTGACCAATGGACCCATTACCTGCACGACGCCAGCGGCAATGCCGTGGCCCACGACACGGTCATCGGGCCGCCGCGCCATTTGCAGTGGATCGGGAGCCCCAGATGGTCGCGGCATCACGACCACATGGCCAGCACGAGCGCCCTGGTGTCAGCCGGTGGGCGGATTTTCTACATCTTCGATGAGGGCCCGACCGCTTCCATCGAGTTGCCGCCGCAATGGCGTCTCATCGCACGGGATGCCTTCAACGGCACGATCCTGTGGAAGCGGCCGATCAGCAAGTGGTACACCCATCTGTGGCCTCTTAAGAGCGGGCCCGCCCAGCTTCCGCGCCGCCTGGTTGCCGTGGGGGACCGGGTGTACGTCACGCTCGGGATTGATGCTCCCCTGACCGCACTGGATGCGGCCACTGGAAAGACGATTCGGACCTACAAGGGCACTCAGTCCACTGAAGAGGTGATCGCCTCGGACGGCGTGCTGTTCCTGCTGGTGAACGAGGCTCTGGCGCAGGAAGATGCGTCCCGGCCGGCCTACCAGAGCGTGGATGAGATCAGACGCGACGCCCGGGAGCGGGCGTGGAACGAGCAGAAGAGGCAGATCATGGCGGTGCGCGCGGAAACGGGGGAGGTTCTGTGGCGGGAGGCGCGACGGGTGGTTCCCCTGACGCTGGCGGCCGACGCGAAGCGCGTGTTCTTCCATGATGGCGAGAAGATCGTCTGCCTGAATCGCACTAACGGCAAGGAGATCTGGGCCTCGGAGCCGGCGCCGCGATGCTCAGCGATCCGGACCTGGTTCGCGCCGACGCTGGTAGTGTACAAGGACGTGGTCCTCTTTGCGGGCGGAGAGAACTTGGTCCCGCACAGGGGCGCGGACGATACTATGAGGGCGTTCTCCGTGGAGACCGGCAAGCTGCTCTGGTCGGCCGAGCATCCGCCCTCGGGTTACCAGTCTCCGGAGGACATCCTTGTCGCAGGGGGGCTGGTGTGGAGCGGAGCCACAACGAACGGCAGCTATTCGGGGGTGTTCACCGGGCGGGATCCGCTGACGGGTGAGATCAAGAGCCAGTTTGCGCCCGATGTGGAGACTTACTGGTTCCATCACCGATGCTATCGAGGCAAGGCGACGGATCGGTACCTGCTGATGTCCCGGACCGGGATCGAGTTCCTGGACTTCCGAGCGAAACACTGGATTACACACCACTGGGTTCGCGGCGGGTGCTTGTACGGCATCATGCCCTGCAATGGCCTGGTCTACACGCCGCCTCATTCTTGTGCCTGCTACATCGAGGCGAAGCAGTATGGGTTCAACGCCCTGGCTCCCGAGTCCCCGACGCGTCAGAGCCCGCGCGAAGTGTCGGATGCCGACCGGCTGGAGCGCGGCCCGGCCTACGGCGAACCGGTGGCGGAACCCGCGGCTGCTCCCGACGAGTGGTCCACGTACCGCCACGATGCGACGAGAAGCGGGGCGACGAAGGCCTCCGTTCCCCCGAAACTCGAGCGCCGATGGCAGAAGGAGTTGGGCGGCCGACTGAGCAGTATCGTGGTGGCCGGCGGCAAGCTGTTCGTCGCGTCCATTGACGCCCACACGGTGCACGCACTGAAGGCGCAGGACGGCAAGCGGCTGTGGAGCTACATGGCCGGCGGTCGAGTCGACTCGCCGCCCACGATCTACGAGGGCCGGGTGCTGTTCGGGTCGGCCGACGGCTGGGTCTACTGTCTGCGGGCCGCGGACGGCGAGCTGATCTGGCGGTTCCGGGCCGCGCCGGAGGACCGGCGACTGATGGCCTTTGAGCAGGTGGAATCGGTCTGGCCCGTCCACGGCAGCGTGCTGGTGCAGGGCGACGTGCTGTACTGCGTGGCCGGACGCTCGATGTTCCTCGATGGCGGCTTGCGGCTCCTGCGGCTTGACCCAAAGACGGGTCGCAAGCTATCCGAGTCAATCTTGGACGACCGCGACCCGGAGACCGGCAAGAACCTGCAGATGTACGTGAAGGGCCTGAACATGACCGTCGCGCTGCCGGACGTGCTGTCCAGCGACGGCCGGAACGTGTACATGCGGTCCCTGCCCTTTGACCTGGACGGCGTGCGGCGGAGGATCGCTTACACGGATGTGACCCAGCAGAAGGGGGAGGATGTCCACTTGTTCTCCCCTACGGGCTTCCTGGACGGCTCGTGGTTTCACCGGTCCTATTGGGTGTTCGGCAGGAGCATGGCTTCGGGAGCCGGCGGTTACTACCTGGCCGGCAGAGTCGCGCCTGCCGGTCGGATTCTGGTGTTTGATGATGCCTCGGTGTACGGCTTCGGACGCAAGCCGAAGTACTTCAAATGGACCACGCCGCTGGAGTATCACCTCTTTGCTACCAGCAAGCAGATCCCGGACTTCAAGAAGCCGACCAGGCCGTCCGGAGGGTCCTATGTCGGGGTCGAGAAATCGAAGAGCCTCAATCCGGCGGGGAAGCCCCTGACGATTGAGGCCTGGGTGAAAGCGGAGAACGGGAACGGCGTTGCGGTTGCGCGGGGCGGTGACGCGCACGGGTATGCGTTGTTCCTGAAGGAGGGGAAACCTCAGTTCGCAATCCGCGTAGGCAGCAAGATGAGCTCGGTCGGCGCGGAGCAGAACGTGGTGGGCAAATGGGTGCACCTCGCAGGCGTGTTGACCCCTGACAAGAAGCTTCAGGTCTTTGTGAACGGCAAGCTCGCCGGCTCGGCCCAGGCCGAGGGGTTCATTGTGGCCGATCCAGCTCAGCCGATGGAGATCGGCGCCGATGAGGGTGGTGCGGTGGGCGACTACCAATCCCCCTTCGGCCTCAAGGGCGTGATTGACGAGGTGAAGGTCTACCACCGCGCATTGAGCGCCGCCGAGATACAGCAGCAGTACTCGACTCCGGCCCAAGCGCCGACGCAAGATGAGTCGCTGGTCCTCTACTACTCCTTCGACCAGGGCGACGCCACCGATGGCTCGGGGAACAAGAACGACGGCACGCTCGAAAGTGTCAAGCCCGTAAAGGGCAAGTTCGGCGGCGCCATGAGGTTCAAGGGTCTAAAGCGGCGCAGGATGCGGACGCTCCCGTTCGTGGTCAAGTATGACTGGTCCCAGGAGATCCCGCTGCTCGTCCGGGCGATGGTCTTGGCGAACAAGACGCTGTTCATCGCCGGACCGCCGGACGTGACCGATGAGGAGGAGGTATACCGACATCTCAACGACGCCGAGCTGCAAGCAGAACTGGTGGCAGAAAGCGCGGCTCTCAAGGGACGCCACGGAGGATTGCTCTGGGCCGTGGCGGCCGCGGACGGCACAAAGCTGGCCGAGTACGAGCTGGAGGCGCCGCCGGTGTTCGATGGGATGATGGCAGCGAACGGGTGCCTGTATCTGTCTACGACCGACGGTAAGGTTGTGTGCATGGGGCAGGGCTAGCGATGTGGGCACAATCGGCCCACCAGTCCGCACAGTCGTGGGAGGAATGTCACAATGACGGTTCGCATGTCGCCAATTGCCGGTTTGCTGAGCCTGGCTGTCTGCACGTTCCTCGGACAGCTTGCCCTCACGCTTGCGCCGCCGGCGTCAGCGTGTGATGTTCCCGTCTACGAGTACCTGTTGCAGCGCTGGGCCCGGGGCTCGTACCGCATTTACTACCTGCACAGCGGTCGAGAAGACCCGGCCGACCGGCCCGTCAACGAGTACCTGGAGCGACTGGCCAACGACCCGGAGGGCCACAGCAATATCCGATTCAAGCGGCTTGATGTGGGCCGGATGCCGCCCCAGGCGCCGAGCGAACGCGACCTGCTCCGCGGACAGCGCGAGAGGCATAAGCTCCCCTTTCACGTGGTCCTGACACCTCACGGGCGGGAGCTGTTCGCGGGACGACTCAGCCTCAGTGACGCGAAGGGCTTGACCCACTCACCAAAGCGCGAAGACCTAGCCAAGCAGCTCTCCGGCGGCAAGAATGGCCTTCTGCTGCTCCTGCTGGGAGGCAGCATGGCGGAGAGCGAAGCGGCGCGTCAGGCCGTGCATGAGGCCATTGAATCAGCCAGGGAGTACGAGCTGGACGTAGGTACTGTGGAGGTGAATCGCCAAACTGCCGCCGAGCAATGGCTGGTGCGCCAGCTTCTGGCCGTCCGGGAGGGGCTCGATGAGCTCGACGAGCCCATGGTCTTTGCCGTGTTCGGTCGCGGCCATGTGGAGCCGCCGCATGTGGGCCAGGGCATCACGGCGCTGGACCTGCTTGACGTTATCGCGTTCATGAACGGACCGTGCCTGTGCACGATGAATGTGGGAGGCACGGGAGAGGACCTGCTGACCGACTGGGACTGGGAGGGGCAGCTTGACGAGTGGGCTCCCGGCCAAGAGCGCGCCAGTGGCCCCAGGGGGTATGTGACCTTCTAGGCGCTGGCGGAGGGTCAGAGGGGGCGGACACGGGAACTAGATGTAATCAGTATTCGCTTGTATAGGGAAAGAGAGCATCAGATCATACGAAACGGCTCTTGGTGCCAGGGCGGTGGGGACGTCGCCCTCCTGACGGTGGACCATGTTGGAGCCCGAGGGCTGGACGCCTGGAGGCGTCATCCGGGCGTTCTTTTATGCCCGAGATTTCATTCGATCCGAAAGCGAGGCTCAGATCTATGACGGCTTCTGCAGCACGACATTACGACTTGCTGGTAATCGGGGGCGGCCCAGGCGGTCTCGCCGCGGCCCGTTTCGCCCGGCGCAGGAATCCAGAGCTCAAGATCGGTTTGATTCGCAGCCAAGAGCGGAGCGTGGTGCCCTGCGCCATGCCTTACGCTCTCGACCGCACAATCTCCGCGGATGATTTCCTCAAGTCGGACGAGGTCCTGCTCCACCAGGCAAACATTGATCTGTATCTTGGCGTGGTAGAAAGCATAGACCCGGAGAATCGTAGCCTGAAGGTGACCGGCTCTGAAGCAGAGGCCTTCACCTACGACGAGCTCATCGTGGCCACCGGAGCGCAGCCGATTCGGCCCCCTATTCCGGGCGCGGACCTGCCGGGAACCCATGTGGTGAAGGACGCCCCTGACATCCACGCCATCGCGGAGGACATGAAGAGCGCGTCCAGGGGTGTGGTGGTCGGTGGCGGCTACATTGGGCTGGAAGTGGCCATCGCGTTCAAGAACGCGGGGTTGGAGAGCCACGTCGTGGAGATGCTTCCGGTCTGCCTGGGCAATGTTTGTACGGAACTGGTGGCGCGCCGCGCTCTGGATGAGCTGGTCGAGCACGGCATTATTGTTCACAACGGTCAGGCCGCCCGAGAAGTCCTCGGCACGGACCACGTGGAGGCTGTTCGGGTGGAGGATACCGTCATTGAGACGCCCTTGGTGGTCTTTGCCATCGGCGTCCGGGCCGATACCAGGCTGCTGAGCGAAGCGGGGGCCGAGATTGGACGCTTCGGCGTCGTCGTTGACGACCGGATGCACACCTCCTTGCCCCACATCTGGTCGGTGGGCGACTGCATTGAGCACCGGAACTTCATTACCGGAGAGCCGGCCAACGGCCCGCTGGCCACCAACGCCGTGGTGCAGGGGAAGGTGGCGGCGGTCAACGTGACCGGAGGGCGGCGGGAGTTCATCGGGTTCATCAACCCCAGCGTAACCCGACTATTCGAGTTCAGCTACGGATCCACGGGTCTGAATGCAGACAAGGCGGCGCAGGCGGGGATTGAGGTGATCCTGGGCCAGGCGGATGCCTTCACGCGGGACAAGCCCTTCCCCGGATCGGGGCCGATCAGCCTGGTGCTGGTGTTCGACGCGAAGACGACGCGGATCATCGGCGCAGAATGCGTGGCGGCGGAGGGCGTGGCCGAGAGGCTTGATGCGCTGACTCTGGGGATCATCCACCACCTGACCATGGCGGACCTGGCGGAGATGCATTTCTCCGGCCACCCACCGCAGACGGATGTGCCGGCCCGGATGGCGATCGTCAACGCCGCGGAGGATGCCATGCGCAAGGCGGGGCTTCTGTAGACAAGCCGGGCCGGGTACTTCGTGCGCGCCTGCGGCACGTCCTCGTATCCGGCCCCTCCTGAAAGGCGCTACAATCCCGCGGGGCGCCTACTCCCTCTTTGTGGCCTCCTCGACGATGGCGATCTCTTCCGCGGTGAGGTCGTAGAGCTCGTAGACGAGGTGGTCATGCCGCCCAAGCCATCTTTGGCGCTTGCAAGTCCGCTGGTCCCTTGGGTATACTGCCTGGTAATGAAGGTGCGCGATGTTATCAAGATGATCGAGGCGGACGGTTGGTATCTTGTCGCGACCAGAGGGAGCCACCGTCAGTACAAGCATAAGACAAAGCCGGGGCGGGTCACTATCGCGGGCCGGGCCGCAGATGATCTGGCTCCCGGAACGCTGAACAGCGTGCTCAAACAAGCCGGGCTCACAAGGGAGGCGCGCAGGAAGTGACTCGATTCCTGATCGTGATCGAGAAAGCCAACGACAACTACTCAGCATACTCGCCCGATGTTCCGGGCTGTGTTGCCACGGGCGCGACCCTCGAAGAAGCGAAGCGGAACATGGACGAGGCTATCGCCATGCACGTGGCGGGGCTGGTGGAAGATGGTCAGCCGATTCCCGAACCGACGGCGGTAGCCGACTACGTCACTGTGTCCTGAGGACGCCCGAGCCCCCTGTTGACGCTCCTCTTTCCTCGGCGCTGGACCATGCTGAATTCGTCGGTTCCTGAACGATCCCGATTTCGGTGGGGGTGAGGACGCGGACTGCGCAGAACGGTGCGGCCCCTCCTCAAAGGCGCCTACTCGCTCTTTGTGGCCTCCTCGACGATGGCAAGCGTGGTCTTGTACGGAGCAGCAGTTCCACGCCAGTAAACTGCATTGTGTATGAGACATTACATCACACGGTGTGGCGGAGCCGTATAATAGCGATGCAGGCTTGCGCGGGACGCTCACAGGTCGCCCGATAAGGGTGGCAGCCCGGAATGGGTGGGATCCTGTGGCCCGGAGCCTGCGTTTTGTTTTGTTAGGCGTACACTTCCCATACCCACTGGTACTTGTCCTCCCGGAGCACAGCACTGGTCTCGCGCGGCCAGAACTTCAATCCGTAGCCGAGGTAAGTCCCCTTGTAATGGTAGACGACAGGCCTGAGCATTCGTGCATACCGGTTCTCCGTGAAGCCATACTGCGACTGCTCCACGGCGTACCAAAGCGAGCCGGCGACAGCATCAGCGATCTGTAACCCCATTCTACGCCCGGGCGTGAAGGCGACCACCTGGTCTTCCGTGACGACGCGCCAGTCTATGCGGACATCCAAGGGACCGGTCAGGTCCCGCAGGTGAGCTAGGTACGCCCCCAACTCCTCGTAAGACATTCCGGAACGGTTTGAGAAGACCAATTCGACTGTGCCATCGCCCACGTCACGCTTGCCCCTGTGGTCACGGCAATACCAGGAGAGGCGCTCCAAGAGATACCGAACAGCATAAAAGTAAAGGCGGTACCGCTCGCGGAACTTCTCCGGCTCCTGTAGGGAAGGTTTGTGAACGAGAACTGATGCTGTCGCAAGGTTGGCCTTGGCGATGGTGTCCACGTACAACAGGCGCTGTTCATGACGGAGATCACGGAAATGCAGAGCCTTGGCAGCCGAACGGCGTAGCCGCTGGCGTACCACGTCCACCAGGCGGACCGTCTCCAGGTCCGTATCGCGGCGCGTGATCACCGTGGTCAGCACGAACCAACGCGAGCTACCGGCATCGAAGGAGAAGCCTTCGTCTCCCGATTCGTCTATGTATCCGATGAACGTGGAGGCCATGAGGTGCTCTCGGGGACCTTGTAGTGTCGGCTTGCCGTGTTGTCAGCCGGGCTTCGCCCGCGATCCCGGTTTATGCCCGGGTGAGGACGCAGAGCTCGTGGACGAAAACGGCGCGGGCCGGGTACTTCGTGCGCGCCTGCGGCACGTCCTCGTATCCGGCCCCTCCTGAAAGGCGCTACAATCCCGCGGGGCGCCCACTCCCTGTTTGTGGCCTCCTCGACGATGGCGATCTCGGCGTCGGGTCGAACCGGTACACTTGACTTCCGGAGCACCGGCCGTGGCAAGGGCTTCAGTCTGCGGGTATGACGTCCAGCTCCGCGAGGGAGGCCCAGACCTGCCCGTCGAAGCCCCGGAGGGCGACAAAGCGGATGTAGCGGCAACTGGTCGCCCGATCGAAGGGCACGTCCTTGCGGTCTTTGGTCTTGGCGAAGGTCCCCTTGGCGGCGGGCGCGCCCCAGTGCTCG
>JALGUG010000164.1 GCA_029820995.1 Candidatus Zipacnadia bacterium | reverse complement strand
TGACCATGGCCGCAGTGCGGTCTGGTCCAATCCCCTTCATGTCGTCTTGCTCATTTGCCACCGGAGCGGTCAGACCGCTCAGTCGTCGTTCGCGTCGCCGGTCGCGCTAACCAAGGCTCGTAATGAGGCGGCGACAGTCTGGTCAATCGGCGTTTTCAGCGCTCGTTCCAAGGCGCCCTGCTTGAGTGCGCGCTCGACGCAGGCGCCGGAGCGACACAGATAGGCCCCGCGGCCGGGCGTTTTCGGGTCGGCGGGAGCAATAATCTCACCCGCGGGAGTGCGCGCGACGCGCAGGAAGTCGGCCTTGCTCGACTGCCGTCGGCAGGCGATGCAGGTTCGCTGCGGGACATGCTTACTTTTGGCCATCCGGTTCAGCCTCGCCCTCTTCAGACGCTTGCTCGGTGGCCGCCATTGCCGCGGCCGCGGCCGCCAGGGCACTGGCGAGGTCCTCGTCCACCTCTTCGGTCACCGCAGCGGGCTCGGCGCCACCGCTGAGCAGCTCGCAGATGCTTTCCGCTTGCTCGGCACTGACTGTGCTGGCATGGCTTTTGACTTCGATGCCCTCTTCGCGGAGCACATCTATCAGATCGCGCGTGGGAACAGCGACACGCTTGGCGAGTTCGTAGATGCGAACGCGGCCGCCGCCTTCGGGGACTTCTACTTGTTCCTCCTCGATGCCGGCCAGCTCCTGAGCGTACTGGGTCTCACTGCGAATGTCAATCTTCCAGCCGGTTAGGCGCGCGGCCAGACGAACGTTGATGCCACGGCGCCCGATGGCCAGGGAGAGCTGATTGTCGGGGACGACGACGGTCGCTGCTTGCTCGCCCTCTCGGACGATGACCTTGGAGACCTTGGCGGGTGACAGGGCGCTCTCCAAGTATTTGGCCATGTCGTCGCTCCAGCGGACGATATCAATTTTCTCGTTGCCCAATTCCTCTACGACGGCTTGGACTCGAGCTCCGCGGTGCCCGACGCAGGCACCCATGGCATCCACTTGCTCGTCGCGAGAGACCACAGCGACCTTGGAGCGGGCCCCGGGCTCGCGGGCCACGGACTTGATCTCGACGATTCCGTCAGCGACCTCCGGCACTTCCAGCTCCAGGAGCCGGGTCACGAGGCTGGGATCACTGCGCGAGACGACGATCTCAGGTCCCTTGGTGGTTTTGCGGACAGCGCTGACGAAGACCTTGAGGCGGTCGTTGAACCGGTACGGCTCGCCGGGGATCTGCTCGTGAGGCGGAAGCAGGGCTTCCACTCGACCGAGGGAGACGTACACGTTGCGGCCGTCCTTGCGCTGGACCTCGCCGGTTATGACCTCGCCGATGCGCTCGATGTACTCGCCGAAGGTGATTTCCCGCTCGGCTTCGCGGATCCGCTGCACCACGACTTGCTTGGCCGTCTGGGCAGCGATCCGACCGAAGATGGAGGCATCGAGCTCCTCCTCCTCATATTCGATTTCCGGCTCCTCTTCTTCGGGCTGCTCCTCGGCGTCTGCGGCCTGCGCGTCAGGCGCCAGTGCCGGAGTAGCGAGGGCGGGCGGCGTTCGCTCGGACACGGCGACGGTGGAGGCCGGGGCGGTGGCCGCGGCCTGATCGGGCACCGGCGCTTCCTGTTCGGCCGGGGTCGGTTGCTCGTCCGGGGTGGCATCTGCGGGTTCGCCTTCCTCGAGCTCTGTCCGGACCGGCCGTCGCACGAAGAAGCGCATGGTGTTGTTGAGTCGGTCTATCTCGATGCGGATCTCTTCCTGGACACCATAGTGCTTGCGATAAGCCGAGGCCATGGCCGCTTGGACGGTCTCCAGGAGCGATTCCATGGCGATGCCCTTCTCCTTCTGCAACTGCTCCAGTGCTTCGAGGAACTCGCCGTTCATCGGTCAGCCACCTCGTTCATCAGCGGCTCTCCTTTCGGCCCGTTGTGGCCATGCTCAGGCTGTGCGGAGGCGTCCGAATGTCCGTGCTCCGCCAAGAGCTTGTCCCAGTCGCAGACGAGATGCGCGTCGTCAATCTGCTGCAGTGCAACGCGACGTTGCCGGCCTTCGACCAGCAGGATGACGTCGGAGCCCTGCGTCCCGGCGATTTTGCCCGTCAGGGAACGTCGCCGGCCCCCTTCGTGGTAGCGGACTTGTGCCTGGCTCCCCTGGAAGCGCGCGAAGTGCTCGAGCTTGGCCAGAGGACGCTCGAGGCCGGGAGAGGAGACGATCAGTTGGTAGCGGTATGGAATAGGGTCGAGCACATCAAGCAGCAAGCTGAGCTGGTGACTGATCTGCGCGCAATCGTCGGCGCTAACGCCGCCGGGCTTGTCAATGTACACGCTGAGAGTGCGCGCGGTCTTGTACGCTGAGTATCGCAGGGCGACAAGTTCGTAGCCCTGGTCGTTGAGGACTTGCTCAAGCTCGCCCTCGATGGCGTGGATCACGCGGTTCCTCTCGTCGTGTCGCATCTGAGTGTCGCACCTTCGGTTAAGAGAAAAGAGCGGGCCGGTGCGGCGCCCACTCTTTGGCAAACATGCCAAATTACTGCAGCGCAGTTACTATAGCACAGACCGGAGGCCGTGGCAAGGGCGGAAGCGCAAAAAGCTGGGACGCGTAATCGGCACCACGCAGCAGCGGGGTAGGCCCGTACGGGCGCCCGCATGTCCGGTGACGGCGGGCGGCTTCTATTCGACCCAAGAGGCCTTGGAGACGCCCTCAACCGCACGGACGACGGCGAGCAACACGTCGGGAGAGATAGTGGGCGGCACTGAGATAGCGGCGACGAGGGCCAACTGCTTTTTCTTCTCCTTGGGAGATAGCTGGACTTCGCGCAGCTCTGAGCCGACCTCCTGGAGGGCTTCGGTTAAAGGGCCCAGCACGGCGGCATCGGCAACGACAAGGTTCATTTGGGGATAGTGTCCGCGGTGCGCCACGTGCTCAGCCAGAGGTTTGAGGCCCCGGAGTGCGACATAAACCAGCAGTCCGGCGGCGAGGGCCAGTTGGACCCATCCAGCGCCGACGGCCACACCAATGGCCGCAGCGCACCAGATGCTGGCAGCAGTCGTCAGCCCAGTGACCCAGTTGCCGTGGCGCATGATCGTGCCGGCACCCAGGAAGCCGATGCCGGCCACGACGCCGGCGGCGATACGGCCGGGATCGAAGTTGCGGCCGGCGACGGCGGCCGAGGTCAACATGAAGACACAGGAGCCCAAGCACACCAGGGCGTGGGTTCTGAGACCCGCGGGCCGGTCGTGGGTTTCGCGCTCCAGGCCGACCAGGAGGCCGAGGAAGAAACTGATCAGCAGACGCATGGTCATCTCAGGCCAATCAAGGGCAGGTTCGAACATCGGGACACCTCCGCGGACCCCAAGCCGCAGACACAGTGGCAGACAGCGTGAGGCTGCGCAGCGCTAATGGTCACGGGGGTCTTGCGGTCACTTCCATTCTTCCCAGAATTGAGCGAAAGTACCGGCCAGAATGGCTTCCCGAGCCGCGCGCATCACCTGGATGTAGAAATGCACGTTGTGGTAGGTCACGAGGCGAGCGGCCAGAATCTCGCGAGCGTTGTACAGGTGGCGCAAGTAGGCGCGCGTAAAGCCCCGGCAGGTGGGGCAGGGACAGTCGGGGTCCAATGGCGAGAAGTCAGCGCTGAAGGCGGCTCCTTTTAGATTCAGTCGGCCTTCGCGGCGAGAAAAGCCACAACCGTTGCGCGCCAGACGGGTGGGCAGTACGCAGTCGAACATGTCAATGCCGTGCGCGATGCCGGTCACCAGCTCCTGCGGGAACCCCACGCCCATGAGGTAGCGCGGGCGGTCAGCGGGAAGGCGGGGCACGGTTAGGGCCACCATCGCCCACAGGTCCGGTTTGGGCTCGCCGACGCTGAGCCCTCCGAGGCAGTATCCGTCGAAGCTGCGGGCCGCCAATGCGTCGGCACTGGCACAGCGCAGGTCGGGAAAGCAAGCTCCATGGACGATTGCGAACAGCAATTGGTCCCGACGTTGGTGGGCGTGGAGGCTGCGCAGCGCCCAGGCGTCGGAGCGTTCCTGGGCCGTTTGCGCGGCGTCGCGATCTGCGGGATAGCCCACGGGCTCGTCCAGTGGAACGATGATGTCGGCGCCGAGGGCTTCTTGAATGGCGATTACGGCTTCGGGCGTGAAGTGCTGCGTGGTCCCATCCAGGTGGGATTGGAAGGTCACGCCCTCGTCGTCCACATGGCGCAGTTCCTTCAGCGAGAAAACCTGGTAGCCTCCGCTGTCGGTCAAGATGGCATGCGGCCAGTTCATGAAACGGTGCAATCCGCCGGCGCGACGGATCAGGTCCTCGCCGGGCCGGAGATGCAAATGATAAGTATTGCATAGAATGCAGCGGGCACCGATGTCGTGGAGTTCGCCGGGCAGCAGCGCCTTGACGGTGGCCTGCGTGCCGACGGGCATGAAGACGGGCGTCTCGATCTGGCCATGCGCAGTGTGCAGCACGGCGGCCCGGGCGCCCGTATCGGGGCACGTGGCGAGAACTTCGAAGGTGCGCGCTGCGTTCTGCGGGCTCATGGCTTGGCACGCAGCCGATGGAGCAAGGCTTGAAACTCCGGATAGGGCGGGCGCTCGAAGTCCAAAGGCTGGTCGGTGCGAGGATGGACGAAACCGAGTGACCGCGCGTGCAGTGCTTGCCCTGGGAGGCGCTGGATCAGGGCGATGAGGTCCTCCGGTAGATTCTGGCTCTCCGGGCGGCGACGTCCGTACACGGGATCGCCGACCACCGGGTGGCCCAGGTAGGCCAGGTGGACGCGGATCTGGTGCGTTCGGCCCGTTGCCAGACGGCATTCCACCAGGGACAGGCGCCCGAAGTCTTCGAGCACTTTGTACCGTGTCAGGGCGCGGCGGCCGGCGCCGACCGCCATTTTCTTGCGGTCGGTCGGATGGCGGCCAATGGACAGGTCCAGTTCGCCGGAGGCCGGCGAGGGCACGCCCCAGACGAGGGCCCAGTACTCCCGGCGGACGGTGCGCGCCTTGATTTGGGCTGAGAGCCGACGATGGGCCAGGTCATTCTTGGCGGCGACGAGGAGGCCGGAGGTGTTCTTGTCCAGCCGGTGAACGATGCCCGGCCGTAGTTGCCCACCGATGCCGGAGAGGTCGTGGCAATGGGCCAGAAGAGCGTTCACGAGCGTGCCACGGGCGTGGCCGGCGCCGGGATGGACAACCAGGCCGGGGGGCTTATTGATCACGATGAGATCGTGATCTTCGTATACGATATCCAGGGGGATCTGTTCGGGAACGGCCACGACAGGCTCGGGCGGAGGAAGGTTGATCTCAATGCAACTGCCGGTGCGGACCTTGGTGCTGGGCCGGACGGTCCGGCCGTCAAGCAGCAGGTGGCCCTCGCGGATCAGACGCTGCACGGCGCTTCGCGAGAGGTCAGACCGACGCTCAGTCACGACCACGTCCAGTCGTTGTCCTTCGTCTTCGGGCCTCACGGAAAGTGTCTCGGAGGCAGGCATAACGTTCAGCGCCGGATGGGCGAGCGCTTGGCAGCGCGCCGTTTCTGAGAGTCTGGCTTGGCTTCTTCGGTTGGAGCGGGCTGAGTCGGGGGAGGCCAGAGCAAGATCGTGGCCAGTCCGCCAAAGATGAGCACGAGGCTCAATCCCTGGGCCTGTGTGAGGTCCGGCAGGAACCACAGAGGCTGGGCGCTGACTCCGTGTCGGAGGAACTCGATGTAGAAGCGGTAGACGGAGTAAACGACAACGAAGGCAATACCCAGATGGCCAGGGGTCCGCACGTGAGGTTTGAGCTTCAGGAGGACCACGAACATGGCCAGGCCGCACAAGCTGGCATAGAGCTGAACGGGATGAACGGGGGGCCCGAGGTTGCCGGCAGCGTCCGGGAACCGCACCGCCCAGGGCAGAGTGGTCTCGCAACCGCGGCAACACCCGTTGAGGTAGCATCCAATGCGGGCGAAGGCATAACCGAGCGGGATCGAGGGCGCTGCCGTGTCGAGCAGGCGTGCAAAGGGGATGTTGGCCGCACGGGAATAGATATACCCGGCCACCAATGCCCCCAGAAAGCCGCCATGAAAGCTCATCCCGCCCATGTCCAAGCGGACGACGTTGGCAGGGTGGGCGGTGTAGTCTTTCCAGTTCAGGAGGACGAACAGAATCCGGGAACCGATGATGCTGCCGACAAGAACCCAGAGGGCGCAATCAACAACTTGGCCTCGCGTGATTCCCCGGTGCCGTGCCTCCCGCATCATCCAGAGGATGCCCACGACGAAGGCCACCATGAGCATGGTGCCATAGGCACGGACCGAGACAGGCCCAAGCTGGAGGAGGACAGGCTTCATCTTGGAGGGCCGTCCCTCTCACCGTTTGCGATTAGGCCCCGGGGTTGGACCAGGGTGCTTGCGGCTCGTCAGGCTGGACGTCAACTTCCACCGGACGATGGTGCAGGACGAATAGGGCAATCAGCAGGGCGCCCAGCACGATGGCAATGTCGGCCAGATTGAACACGGGCCAGATGTGAATGTCAATGAAGTCCACCACGTAGCCACGGCAGACACGGTCAAGGAAGTTGCCGACAGCGCCACCCAGCTCACACGCCAATCCGAGGCCCAAGCTGCGGCTCAACTGCATCGCCCGAGGGCCGTAGACGGACAAGAGGATGATAACGCCGGCGGCGACGAGCACTAATATTGTGGCGCCGGCACCGAAAACGCCAAACGCCGCTCCCGTGTTCTGACGGAAGGTGAAACTCAGTAAGCCGGGGACCACAACCTGACTGGAGCCGCGGTCCAGATACGCCACAGCCAAGTGCTTAGAGACCTGGTCGCCCCCCAGCCATGCCAGGCTTTGAAGCCAGAAAGCCGCACCAGCGGACAGCGGTGACCTGGAGGGCAGATCCGTCATAGGCGCTCCATGCGGCTTTGGCATTCGAGGCACAGCGTGGCCCACGGGAGAGCTTTGAGACGGGCGACTTTGATGTTGCCGCGACAGGCGTCACAGGTGCCGTAGGTGCCCTTTTCGATCTTGAGCAAAGCCGCATCCACGCGTTGGAGCAGGTCCTCGATGTTATCTTCGAGCGCCATCTCCTGGCCTCGCTCGAGCGTTTCGATGGCAGCATCGCCGGGAGCATCGTCGAAGTCCTGCTCCTCAGCCAGCGCCTCGGGGTCGCTCTTCCGAGCTGTTCGCTCCGCAATGGCGTCTAATTGCTCAAGGAGCTCCTGTCGTTTCTCTTCAAGCTGGGCCCGGAACTTGGCGATGTCCAACTTGCGCTTAGCAGGCACGGGTCCATCCTCCGAAGGGAATAGACTGGCGACGAGCGCCCTCCTAAGGCAGGTTATGGTGGTGCAGCGGCGACGTGACGTGCACAGCGTGCACAGATCGTTGGATGGTCGGGATCGGCGCCGACGTCTGTAGTGACCATCCAACAGCGTTCACATTTTTGTCCGGCCGCCGGACGGGCGGCAACGACCACCCCCTCCAAGTCCGAGGCTGCGCGGGCATCGGCTGGAGCCGACTCGAGGTCGTGCAGAGCGACTTCGGAGACGACCAACAAGAACTTCAACTCGTCCCCGAAGCTCTCCAAAACCGCCCGACGCTGGGGCGAGCAGTAGATGTCAACAGCCCCCTCCAACGGATCGGTCAGAATGCCCGAGGCCTTGACAGCTTCCAAAGCGCGGTTGACCTCGACGGAGACCGCCCGCAGCTCGGTCCAGCGGGTCTCGATGTCCCGATCGCCGACAGCGGACGGCTCGGGCCAGCCGGCTAGTTGGACGCTATCCGCAAGATTGTGCCGCTTGCGGAGTTGCTGCCAGACCTCCTCGGAGGTAAAGGTCAGGACGGGCGCGGCCAAGCGCACCGTGGCAAGCGCCAAGCGCCACAGGGCCGTTTGGGCGGACCGGCGGGCCGGCGAGGCAGCGGGTGTGGTGTAGAGCCGGTCCTTGATGACCTTGAAGTAGAAGGCGCTCAGGTCATTGGCGCAGAAGCCCTGCAAGTCGTGATAGATTAGGTGCAAGTCCCAGCGCTCGTAAGCGCGCGTAGCCCGCTCAATCAGCCAGTTCAACCGCAGGAGGGCGTAGCGGTCAATTTCGACCATCTCGTGGTAGGGTACCGCGTCCTGAGCGGGATTGAAGTCGCCCAGATTACCGAGCATGAAGCGCCAGCAGTTACGAATAGCGCGGTAGGCGTTGGCGACCTGATCGAAGATGTGGGGCGCCGCGAACATCTTGCGCCGGAAATCGGCGTAGATGAACCACAATCGCAGCACGTCGGCGCCGTACCGGTCATAAATGTCCTTGGGGTCTAGAATGTTCCCCTTGCGCTTGGAGAGCTTCTGGCCCTGCTTGTCCACGAAAAAGGCGTGCCCAACGACGGTTCTGAAGGGCGCTGGATCGCCGAGAGCCACGGCTACGAGCAGTGACATCTGGAACCAGCACTGGTATTGGTCGTCGCCTTCGAGATAGAGGTCCGCGGGGAAGGCGAGCTCGGGGTGTCGGCGGAGCACGGCGTAGTGGCTGCAGCCGGAGTCGAACCAGACGTCCATGATGTCCGATTCTTTGGTGAACTCGCGGGCGCCGCAGGCCGGGCACTTGGTGTCCGGGGGCAGAATCTCAGTGGCGGACTTCTCCCACCAGACGTCGGCGCCCTCACGGGCGACGAGATCGCGGACGGCGCGCAGGGACGCTTCGGTGATCAACGGTTCCCGGCAGGAAGTGCAGTAGAATATGGGCAGCGGCACGCCCCAGACGCGCTGGCGGGACATACAGTAGTCGGGGCGGTTTTCGACCATGCCGCTGATGCGCTTCTCGCCCCAGGCGGGTACCCATTCAGCGCGAGCGATCTCGTCCAGTGCTTTGCGGCGCAGGGGTTCGACCTGGAGGAACCACTGCTTGGTGGCCCGGTAGATGACGGGGCTGTCGCAGCGCCAGCAGTGCGGGTATTCGTGCTCGATCGTTCCGGCGTGCAGCAGCAGGCCCAGGTCCTGCAGGCGTTCGATCACCAGCCGGTTGGCCTGGTCGCACACGTGGCCGCGCAGGAAGTCGGGCGCTTCGTCCGTGAACCGACCGAAGTCGTCCAGGGGGCTGAGAACCTCGAGGTCGAACTCCTGGGCGGTCTCCCAGTCTTCGAGGCCGTGGCCGGGCGCCGTGTGCACGCAGCCGGTCCCTTCGTCCAGGACGACGTACGGCGCGACCACGAGTGGAAGCTCCTTGCCGGGGTAGAGTGGGTGCTCGTACCGCAGCCCGGCGTCGGCCAGTTGCTGTCCGGTAAAGACCTGGCCGGTTAGCTCGTACTGCACTCCGGCGCGGCGCATCGTGGGGCCGATCAGCTCCTCGGCTGCGAGGTAGTAGCGCCCGTTAGCGCGGGCGAGCACATAGTGAGCCTCGGCCCGCAAGGCCGTCGCCGTGTCGCCCGGGATGGTCCAGGGGGTTGTGGTCCAGATCAACACGAAGGCCTGGGCGCCATCGGGGATGTCGAGGATGACCTCGGGGTTGAGCAAGTGAAAGGCGACGTCAATGGAATCGGAGGTCTTGGTCTGGTATTCGATCTCGGCCTCGGCCAGCGCCGTTTCGCAATGATAGCACCAGTAGACGGGCCGCAGACGGCGGTAGAGCAGGCCGCTGAGGGCGATCTTGCTGAACGCCTCGAGCTGAGCAGCCTGGTAGTCCTTGGTCAGGGTCAGGTAGGGCCGGTCCCAGTCGCCTCGGACGCCGAGGCGCTTGAACTGCTCCCGCTGGAGGTTGACATATTTCAGGGCCAGCTCGCGGCAGTGTCGGCGCCATTCGGGAGCCGGGATCTTATGGCGGTCAAGGCCGAGCTCTTTGGTGACGGAATTCTCCGTCGGCAGGCCCTGAGTGTCCCAGCCGGGAACGTAGGGGCAGTTGAACCCGCGCATGGACTTGTATTTGACTGCGATGTCCTTCAAGATCTTGTTGAGCGCCTGGCCCAGGTGGATATTACCGTTGGCATAGGGCGGGCCGTCGTGGAGAACCCACTTGGGCTTGTCGGCGTTCAGCTCTTGGACGCGGCGGTAGATGTTGAGGTTCTCCCAGAAGCGGAGGATTTCCAGCTCCCGCCGGGGGAGATTGGCCTTCATGGGGAAGTCCGTGCGGGGGAGGTTGAGCGTCTTGCGGTAGTCCATGCCCTGCTCCAAACGGCATCCACAGGCGTAACGGAAGGGACACTGTCCACTGTAGGCTCGCGGGTGACGGCGAATGATACACCGAGCATAGGCAAAAGTCAACTGCGACACCGCCCGTCGGAACCTTGTGCAGCGCCGGAGGTAAGTACTGCGTACCGGGCGGCCAAGGGCATGTTCAGCGGGCGGTCTCGTGGTCGGGAGGATTGCGATGCAGCCGCGTGTGAGGTGGGGTCTGGTCGTATTGGTGCCGCTGCTGCTCGTGGCGGCCATGGCTTGGGCGCAAGGGACACCCGAGAGGCTGACTCTGGAGGATCTGCTCAAGCGCATTGCCGAGCAACGCTACAACGCCTGTGCGCAAGGCCTGAAGGCCCTAGCTTGCCGGGTGACGTGGAGGGGAGAGGCGGACGGGCTTCCGGGTCCTCTGCGACGCGAGGGGCTCGCGGC